>JAPOVX010000342.1 GCA_026707935.1 Paracoccaceae bacterium | reverse complement strand
GAACATGTGGGCCAATCGCGGGTCTTTCGGCAGTTGCACGTTGTAAACCGGGATCCGGCGATTCACGCCCAAGCGCGGCAACATGAAGAAAACGGCATCATGTCAACGGGTTGCGGGGCGCTCCCGGAATCCGCCCAGAATTGCAACATGGAGGTGATCAGTCAGATGGCAGTTCGTAACATCTGTATTCATGTTGCCTGCATGGCACGCCGTCGGGTCGATTGAATCCACAACTGAACGGAGAACCGCTCATCGGTTTGAGTCGTTATTGGGGGCGAGAATCTGCTTGAGCACGTCTTTGGTGGATGCACGAGGGCAAGGCCACCGCATCAAGCACGTGATGACGATGGAACTGCTCCGGAATGGAAGCTGTCGAAACCAATTGCGAGTGCATGTGAGCAATCCTTGGTGCTGCACGTTACGGCTTTCAGCTCGCACGGACATTTCGAAAGTATGAGGTTGGATCTTGAACTTCCGAACGACATTGATCGTGTCAGGAATAGTGCTTGTCCACGTTCCGAGTACAGGTTTGGCACAGGAGGTTTCGACAGGTGACGAACCAGCGCCAATAGCAGATACCAAATTGTCGGTTGAAATTTTTTCCGGCTATGAATCCAGTGGAACGGACCTCAGTGTACGAAACGATTCTAGCGAAACCCTGTTGCATTTCGCCACTGCAAATCCGGGTAATTTGAAATTCGTCAGGGCGCTTCTGAACGCTGGAGCAGACCCGAACGCGCAGGGCGTCAACTGTCGTACTCTTTTGCATATTGCTGCGCGGCGCAACGAGAACCCTTCGGTTGTCACGGCGCTTCTTGTGGCCGGCGCGGATCCAAACGCACGCGGCCAGGATGATTTGTCGAAAAATATAGGTCATCGGATCATGGGTGAGATGGCGCCACTGCACTCGGCTGCCGTGTAAAACGGGAACCCGGCGGCGATAGAGGCATTGATTGTCGGCGGAGCAACCATCAATGCCCGAGGAATGTTTAACGCCACGCGGCTGCATGCTTCGGCTACTGCAAGTTCAGATCCGGCCGTAATCGAAGCAATCCTGTGAGCGGGAGCAGACCCGGACGCAAAAGCGAGTCATTTGATCATTCCACCGCACGCAGCGATTGCATTTAATCCAAACGCAACTTATCTGATTGAACCGCTGAACGGAGCAGGGGTTGACTTGAACGCGCAAGCCGACGGTGGAGTGACAACTCTGCATCTTGCGGTGTTGGCCAACAATCTCTCGGTCGTCACGACACTCCTGGATGCGGACGCCGATCCGGGTATTCGGACTTACGAGGGTGAACTCCCTCTACATGTGACCGGCAAGTGCGCAGATTCAAGTGTTCTTTCTGCATTGCCAGACGCTGGTTCCGAACCAACAGAAAAGGACGTGACCAGGAAAACCGCGTTTGATTGCAGAAAAGACCGCAAACGTACCGGTAAACAGTACTTTTGTTTGGGCCAAGAGGGGAAAACAATGGGCACCCGGATATCTCTCACCAAGTCTTGCCTCGCAATTGTTGCCTTGGCCTTGATGGCCACCCTGTCTACGGTGCCACGCGCTGCCGGATTTGACAGAATTTCATGCTACAGCTTCTACGACGAACAAGAACCGATAACAGTAAGCGGAATTTTCTTGGAACGAGAGTCTGGTCGAGAAACGCGACTTTTTCTTGCGCCGAAAGCTGGACATGGTTGCGTGATCCGTTTTGAAGACGGTGGTGAAATCGCTATCGACTCCGCAGATTATACACAATCAATAGGCGTTTGCCGGGACGTTGAAACGGGTAGCGACAATGCAATCGTGCTCAATAGCGCAGGACAGTATCACAACATTCAGATCTGGTCCGTTGATCCCGAATCAGAGTTTCCGGTGCTCCTTTATTCGGAGCCTTGGTCTGACGAAGTGTCCCCATCGGGGTTTGACTTGCTCGTCTCATCAGATGGGGCTTGCCGTTGGCGGGGAAGGCGGGATGCAGATCAAACCTTTTTGGCCGCGATGGCAGCCCTTCGCATCGACACAGAATCAGATGCAGGCTATCCCGAAATTGAACTTCCCACACGACCGATTGCGCCTGAAACGGCGCGGCATTGGCTGAACAAACTGAAAGATGTCGCAAACCTGGAGGGCGCCATTTACGCTGACGAAGCCGGGGCCAATTCCTGGAGAATAATTCAAGTTTTCCGCGATACGGCATCATACGATGATGCCGGCGGCGTAGTGCTTGTTTTCGACCGCCAAAAGAAATCCTGGCAAGCAATTTTCAATTTGCAAACCGGATATCCAAAGGAGCTTGTCCATTCATTGCGTGGCATGATTGTGGAGGGCGATACATTGATCGCGTCACTCTGCCTAGATTGTTTCGGATGGGGACTCTATTTTGACCATGCAATAGACCTGCGCTCGTACCGGGCTAGGATTATCGAGCCTGGCGACGGCACGATACGGCCTTCAGAAGACGGAAACAAAACAATTCATGGATTTGATTATGACTCGTTCCTGGAATCCGATCCTTGATCACAGAGGATGTGGGTTTTCGAGGACGATCCTGGACCTCTGATGGTTTTGGCAAGCGTACTGCGGATTTGCTGACAGTGCGTTTTTCGTGGCAATTGGTCCGATGCGGTTTCTTGAGAATGGCTGCCGGAACGCAAGGACGAAATCTGTCTATTGTTCCATGTACGAAAGCTTTCCTGATAGCATCGCGGAAGCATTGGGAAACATGAATTGTGGCGTTCTGGATGCCCATCGGGACCTGGCGATGCGCCCGCGTTTGCCAGATGGCGGGGCGGGGGTCGATTCCGGTACGGGGCGAAATGACACGCTAAGCATTTTTCATTCGCCTCTCGTCGCATTCACGGGTAATTCCCGCGCATTTGACGCTGAGCGCTGCGAGAATGCACTTTTATCCGGCTTGACTGTGCGGTTTTACAACATCGAGGACAGTATTCTTGTTGATTCCGAGGTCACGGGCGATCCAGCGGTAACTTCGTCCCTCGCTGACGGCCTGAAGGACCTTGGGCGCGAGCCTGTCTGATTTTGGCCGCTGTCCTGGTCGGCGGTCGAGTTTCCTCACCCGCGCCTTTGCCGCTGCCAACCCCGATTTCACGTGCTCACTGATCAGGTCACGTTCGAATTGAGCGATCCCCGCCAGTATTGTGTCCATCACCCTGCCATATGGCGTATCGAGTTCGAAAGTCATGCCTTGAAATGCTGCACGCAACATTTCAAGACTGATCCCGGGAACTGACTTGCAAGGTGACTGCGACTGACGGTCCGACAGTTTGCCAGACCAACGAGCAGGACCGACAGCGTCGCGAGCCTCGTCTTGCTCAAGGCGAAGTGCGGTCGTAGAGTGATGATCATAGCATCGCGAAGATCCTTCGTGCTGAAGACGTTGTAAGAGTCGTCAATTCAAGTGCGTCGTGTACTGTCGTAACGCCATTGCAAGTGGGCAACAAGCATGGCTAATCCAGACCAAATAGTCCTGATAACGGTCGAAACGCCTCCGGATGGAGGCAACATCCTGATCGGTGAAATGGTCTATGTCTCGGTCGTGCATACATCAAATTTCGTGTTTGACCTCCGGGAAACGGTGCAGAACTATTTGGGCGGGCGAATGCAACGATACGAACGGTTGCTCCAAATCACTCTTGAGCGCGGACTCCAGAACTTCAGGGAAGAACTTTCACGGCAAGGATACGATGGTGCCTTGGGCGTGCGTTTCTGCCATCCACAGATTGTGGACGGCGGGGCGGAACTTGTCATATATGGAACTGGATTCACTTTTGACATAAACGACTCGGGCATTATGCAACCAGATAGTACTGACCTGTTATAGGTTGGAACGGTCTCACATTCAGATCCTTTCGATCTCTTCCAACGAAACCCGTTTTGGGATCGATTCCGGGGCGAAATGACATTCTAAGCGTTTTGGTACAGCATTCTGCGCCACCTGTATTTGCCGGTAAGGAAGTTATGTTCCCATCCGAGTGGTGAGATGTGCCTGAGCAGGTACTCCGGTATCTCGAGGCTTGCACGTTTGCGTTTCCGGACCGAACGTCCGAGTTGGTCGGTATTCCAGTAGGTGATGATCGCTGTAAGAAGATTGAGTCCAGCAACCCAGAAGTGCTCGACTTCGGATGTCCGGTCTCGAAATTCGCCCTGGCGCCCGATTCGCAGGGCGCCCTTCGGGGCATGATGTGCCTCGCCCTTGTTCAGGCCGAGATTGGCACGCCGCTGCATGTCGATATCCAGCAGCCACTCAATGATGAACAATGTGCGTTCGACCCTAAAGATCTCACGTAGCGCGATGGCCAGATCATGCTGGCGCGGATATGATGCGAATTCGATGGTGATGATCTTCTCGATTATGCGGTTCGGGAAGAGACCCGCCATGAGCATTTTGCCCGCCGGTTTATCGGGAAATGCTGGCAGACCAGTGCCGTTCCGCCGGCGATCAGACTCTCGAACGGCATTGCTCGTATGCACTTGTCGAGGCTGAGCGCAGGATGGAAGCCAGGATTGTCGGCCGGATCGGACCCGGACTCCGGCGGGGTTCCTGGCATTGCTCGAGGACACGTTTGACGGCCGCCCGACCAGGTTTCGTCTGGCTCAGGTAATTCTCGCCGGAAAAAATTCGACGCCTCGAACCGTTTGCCGGACCGCCTGGAATACCTGAAACGGCTGGGATGTCCGGATGATCTCTTCGCCGGTGTCCCGGCCCATCGGATGACCTGCCTCCGCCGACAGGGCGTATGTTTCAAAGCCGATGGATTTCGCGATCTATCGGAGAACAGACGCCTTGCGATCTCGGCGGCACGCTCGACGGAATAGCGGTCAATTCTGGCCGACACTATTGTGGAGACCCATGACCGGATCACGTGCAGGACCCACAGGGCCGCCATGCGCCAGTGCGACGCTCCTATCGCCAATCCTGCGACGGCGTCTCGTGAAACCTCGGCATCCTTTGCCGTGCTGGGCAATGCACTGATCAAGACCCATGAAACCGGTGAAGCGCTTGACGTGGTGATTGCAGGCTAGACCGGATGGGAGGGCCTCAAGGATCTTGTCACCGCCGCTTTGCAGCTGTCCGGCACAATGGAGGCCGACCCATTGGACTGCGTGGCGCAGGGCGACAATCGGTTTCGCAGGTAACCCCCGCGCGTCCTCCGGGCTCTCGGCATCCCCCCGGCCGCGCCGGTCAGCCAACCTCTGCGCGACAGTGAATGCGAAACGTTCCCGGCCGATTTCCTGAAACGCAATTCGAAATGGCGGCGGCATCTGAACACCCGCGATGCCAACGACCATCGGTTCCGGAAAACCGCGGTTCTGTTCCATTTGCGCGACTCGTTCCGCTCAGGCGATCTCAGGCTCAATCGCTCACGTCGATACGGCGACATCAAGCAAGTCCCGGTTCCAGCGCACGCGATCACCGAAACCGCCTGGCTGGCAGTGCCGGAACGCGCCGCGGACTGGTTTCGGGATCGGAATGCCGAGATGACCGAATGGCTGCGCCTTCTGGCGGCAGCGACCCGTACGGGAACCATTCCCGGGGGCAGCATCGAGGATGGTGCGCTTCATGTCGAAAAACTGGATGCCGCCGTACCCGAAGGAGCTGAAGATCTTGTCCTTGATCTGTACAGGCGCATTTCAAATACCCTTATCACCGACATCATGCAGGACGTGAGTGCTGCCGCCCGGTGCGTGGAAGCCTTCACGCATCTGGGCAGCAGCGCACCCTGCACGGACCACATCGGTTTGCTGAACGTTCTTCTTGCCGACGGGATCAATCTCACCCTGCGCAACACGTCCGAAGCCACCACACCCATGGGTTCCGGGAGTTGATGCGGATCGCACGCTGGCACATGGAGGGAGAAGCCTATGAGCATACGTTTTCCATGGTGCTCGAGGCACAGGCCGAACTGCCGGCGGCCGCTTTGCAAAATTTGTTCATTGCGGCTTACTTCAGGATAGAAGCAGTCGACTGACTATTTTCAGGATGTGACGGTAATGCGAAACGATGCCGAACTGGTACGGCCCCGCCGGTCGCTGATGGAAATCTTGAAGTCAAATTTTCCCGTATGACCTGAAAAGTCTACCTCCGGTATGTAGACGCTGTTATCCACTACAAACGGCATGACAACTCTGGTTATGTTTTTTCCAAACCAGCCTTTCTTGACCTGTACATCCAATGTCGCCATGTCCGGTTTGGCTCCGTCCCTCGCCGGGAGAAATACGAGAGACACGGCAATATTTTCATTCGCGGCAAATATCGAATTGTTGGCCGGGTGTCGCAGTTGGATCCTCGGCCCGATTCTTCGGACCGTCGACGTTTTCTGAGAATAACCCAACTTGACCGGCATACGTTCGAATGTTTCAGGATCAATCATCAAACGCCACGTGTCCGCAGACGCCGGGCTAACGACCGACAGGACAAAAGCCACTACCAATATGCACCAACTTAAGCGATGCACTGGCATTCTCCACCTTGAGGTTTGGCGTTCAAAATTTCCAATTGCAACATTTGCAGACCAGATCCTGTGCGATCAACACATCCGCCGTTTTTCCACTCCATTCTGTGCAAGTTCGAGTCACAATTCGTGAAAGCGTGTAGGGGGCAAATGAAATACGGAGTGATGATTGTTGTCAATTAAAGAATGGAGTTTGCCGTCGTACGGACACCGTTTAATTGAAGTGCGTCGTTCATGGCGGTTGCTCCTGGAGCAGCCACAGTCGACATCGAGGAAACGGTCGTGACGATACAAGTGCGGTATCTTGGTGCCATTACATGGTTCCAGGCAAAGGGGCTTTGTTCGGTCAATCCGGGAAAACCTCGAGTTCAATCAAGTTCTTTAAAATGTCGTCGCAACTCCCGGGCAACAAGGAATAATCCACGAAGTTATTGCCGCGTGCGGACGCTAGAGCGCCCGGATTCGTGGGAAAGCAGCGGAAAGATCGCGAGGCGTGAGCATTGGACAGGCATTCAAGACATTGGGCCTCCACCATCAGGTCGCCGGTATTTGCCTGGTGGTTTGCTTCGAAGATGATTGCGCCCGCGATCAGCAATTCGGCATGACAGTTTTCCTTGGTGTCCGGCATTCTGTTCGCTCTCTGGGGCACCGCATCGGCAAACTGTTGAGAGGTCACTGTCAGGTTTCCCCGGATTCAGCCTTGCCGGCTTCCCGAGTGTCGCATCGAACCAGGTCGAAAAGTTCACATGATTCACGGCATTATAGATCAGAGTTGCTTCCACGACGCCGTTCGGCCGATCCGAACTCCGAGCAGACGGGAGTATGGCCGTCGCCGCGGACACATCTCCATGAAAACCGTCGGCTTATCGGGCGAATTCACCCCACTGGCCGGGCAGGGCCGCCTCGGTGCACAATATATTCTGGGTTTCATGTACAACTACGACGAAGGCGTGCAGGTAGACCCCATGCAGGCTTTTGTCTGGTTCAGCCTTGCAGCGGGAAAGGGTGAGGAAAGGAGGGTAGGGGTTGCCTCTGACCTACAGGATGAAATCCGGGAACTCATGGCCCGGGATCAGGTTACCGAAGCGCAATACAGTGTGGGAACCATGTACGCCAAAGGCGACGGTACGCCCGTAGAAGAATTCCGGGCCCATACCTGGTCCGTTCTTGCCGAGGAACATGGCCACCGGACAGCGGGAATGGAGTTGGACAGGCTTTCAGGACTACTGTCCAGGGATCAGATCGCGGAAGCACAACACTGCGTGGGGAGGATTTACGAAGACGCCATAGGTGTGCACGAGGATGCCCTGGAAGCCATCGCATGGTTCAGAAAGGCGACCGAAGACGGGTTCGCAAACGCCCAGTACGATCTGGGGTGGCACGACTATGGGCATGGAAGATCACGTACAAGCCTTTGCCTGGTTCAGTCTCGCGGCGAGAGATTTCCATGAAAACTCTGGAGAGATCCTGGGGGACCTCCGAACTCTCATGAGCCGGGACCAACTCGCTGAAGCGGAGGAGATTGTTCGTGACCTCAAGGCCCGCATCGAATAATTCGGAACCGAATCGCGCTCCGCGGCAAGGCGTGTGCATACAATGTGGATGCCTCCCGCGGTACTTTCCGCGATGTTGTGACCCGTCAGCCGGTCGCAAGGTCCATGCGCATGCTGCGGCAATCATGACTGACATCAGCGACTGCTTGTGGTATCGGTAGAGCAATTCTAAAGTTGGAAAAAACGCAGCCCATGCAACCCCCCTGACAGGGTTGCGGAGTAGTAATGGTCAAAGGAGCAGCAATTCCTGTTGCGAAAAGAGGCGATGGAAAAGGGAATGAAAATCGTGGCAGTATTGGCGGCGGTGGCTGCTACGATGGTTTGGTTCAGAGGTGCCGAAGCAGCGGAAGCGAGTATCGAGGAATTTATCTTCCACTGCGTCGGGTCGCATAACGCGGGACCGGACGACGAATCCGCAGAAGAAACGGCCAACCCCGGTATACTTCCGTGGTACAAGGAAAAACCCAAACCCAGGATAGTGCCAGACTACGGATCTGACGACAAACCCAGGTTCGGCGATATCGGCGGTGCTTACTTCACAGATCTCCCGGCAGAACGGGAGCTTTGTCTGGATACGATCAGGCAAAAGATCGCCATCTGCCGTGAGAACACCGAGTACTACATGACAGAATTGAATAGGTGGCAGCCATTTTGCCTGGCGCGATTTAAACAACAGGCACAGGACTGCGTCACCCACTTCGAACAGGAACGGAGCAAATGCGACGCTGGCGGCAATTTAGAACAGCAGGCAAGTGACGCCTCCAGGCCTCTTGAGCCCGCCGGGGCCGATTGGTCTGTCGCAGAGAACCAGCCATGCCAGGTGTACAACGACGGACCGGAATCGGCATTTCCGGTTACCTGGTCAGGAGCCTGCGCCGACGGAAGGGTTTCGGGCGAAGGTCGACTGGTCAGGCGATTCATTGATGGCGAATCCGCATATGTAGGCAGCATGCGTGGTGGCAAGCGGCATGGAACCGGAACGCAAACTTGGGCCGACGGAGATCGCTACGAAGGTGAATGGCTGGATGACAGACGGCACGGTGCAGGGAATCATACCTGGACCAACGGCGATCGATTTGAAGGTGAGTGGCTGGATGGCAAGCGGCATGGAACCGGGACTCAAATCTGGGCAGGCGGAGATCGCTACGAAGGTGAATGGCGCGAGGGCAGGCGGCACGGAGCCGGGACGTACACATGGGCGAGTGGCGGCCACTACGAAGGCGAATGGCGCGACGGGACGTGGCATGGGTTCGGGACCTATTCTTGGCCCGACGGCTACAGCTACGAAGGCGAATTGTTGGATGGCAAGCGGCATGGATCCGGTAAACATGTCTGGCCTAACGGTGATCGCTACGAGGGCGGATGGCAGGCCGGCAGGCGGCACGGAACCGGGACGTACACATGGTTCAACGGCGACCGATACGAGGGTGGGTGGCAGGCCGGAACGCTGCACGGATTCGGAACGCATATCGGGACAGACGGCACCACGGAGACCTGCGAATGGCAGGAAGGTAAATCGGTTGAAGGAACCTGCAAATGACCGTGAAGCGTCTCGCAACGGATCAATCCATGGGCATTTGACCGGTTGTTTGTCATGAGCGGGGAACTGAACGGACGATTTGCCTTGATCCGCACGAGCGAGTCCGAGACGATCGTGCTGACAATGGCAACCGCCATGATGCTCTGATGAGCCGGACCTGCCAAAAAGGGACCGGTCAATGATTTACAGGATCATGCCAGCCGTTTTGTTCGCCGCCATTGGTTCCGTCGTCGCGGCGGATCGAATTGCCGGAATTGCTGCATTGAATCGGGGCGACCATGCGGCGGCCTTGCGCGAATTCCGCCCGTTGGCCGAACAGGGTGACGCCACGGCCCGGTTCTACCTGGGAAACATGTACGACCATGGTCTGGGTGTTGCCGAGGATGATCAGGTGGCCGCGTCTTTGTATCGGGAGGCTGCCGAACAGGGAGATGTCCTGGCCCAGTTCTACCTCGGGTTGATGTACGCCGATGGCTCCGGTGTGCCAGAGGACAGCAGGCAGGCTTACACATGGATCCGCAGGGCGGCGGAGCAGGGGTTGGCCGATGCACGAAACCGACTGGGACACATGTACTTCCATGGGGAGGGCGTACACGTGGACCATTTGCAGGCTTACGCCTGGTTCAGTATCGCGGCCACACAAGGAAACCGGGATGCCCGACGCGCGCGGAACAACGTGCGGAAATTCATGACCAGGGACGAGGTCGCCGAAATCCAGCGTGACCTGGAAGTCACGTACAAAAAAGGTGTGGGTATTGGCAATGCCAAGCATGACCGCGAGGTGGTCGCCTGGTATCACAAGGCGGCGGAGAAGGGCGACGTCGATGCCAAGTATCACCTCGGACTCATTTATTTCGACGGCAACGGTGTGCCCGAGAATTACGTGCAAGCCTTTTGTTGGCTTGAACTCGCCGCCCTCCAAGGTGATGTGGAGGCTGGGAGACTGCGCGACATTGTTCAAAGCCGCATGACCCGGAAACAAGTTGCCGATGCCCGGAAATTGAGCCGAGCGCTCGCTGCCGGAACGAGGCAGCATTGACCCGCGCCCGCGCGAGTTCATTTGATTCCGCGGGCGGCATGCTGGCGAGGAATCTTTCCTCCTTGCCGAACGGAGCATCATGGATGCACGAACTCAAACGAAAATGTGACAAACCCGAAAGGCCTGCAACTGACAGCGGCCGTCGCCAGCGTTATGGTCAAGTATCATTTCGGGCGGGGTGGCAACGGCCCGTGACAATGTGGATTACGGTTGGCTCAAGCCGGCAAGCCAATGGCAGGTATCGACCGCGGGAACAAAGGTGGAGAGAAAAATGAGAATACTGGTCACGCTGGCTGCGGTTGCCGTCACAATGACCTGGTCCGAGGACACCCTGGCGGCGGAAGTAAATATTTCAGGATTCACCTTTGCCTGCCAGACGCAGGATGGTCAGGATCTGAAGCCGATGTTGGGTGACATCAGGGGGACGTACTACACTGATCTTCCGGCCCAGCGGAGGCAGTGCCTGGCGACAATCAGGCAAAACACTGCCATCTGCCGGAAAAACATCAAGTTCGACACCGACGCTATGAATGAACAATACCCCGGGTGTTTGCAGATATTCAGCGGACAGGCAGAGGATTGTGTCAGTCACTTTGAAAACGAACAGGGCAAGTGCAACGCTGACGATGCGGCCAAGAGGCAGTGGAAAGACGCACCGGCACCTCCTGAGCCCTTCGGACCCGAATGGTCCGTCACCGTGAACCAGCACTGCCAGGTGTGGAACGGTGGCAGCAGGTACGGGGAACCTTACCGATGGTTTGGCGATTGCGTGGACGGAATGGCCGAAGGGGAGGGTCAGCAATTCTCCATGGTGTACTCAGTTGATGTTGTGTTGGTTTACGAGGGTGCCATGCAGGCTGGCCGTCGGCATGGCTTTGCAACGCTTAAGTACCTGGAAGACGATGAAATCGTCTTTGAGGGGGAGTGGCGTGACGGCGTGCGACACGGATTTGGAATCTCGTTTCCCGAAGGGAACTCGGACCGTTATGAGGGGGAATGGCGAAACGGGCTGGAACACGGTCGCGGGACATTGGTCTGGCGCAATGGCGACCGCTACGAGGGCGAGTGGCGTCGAGGCAAAAAACACGGCCTTGGCACCCTGACCTGGGCCAATGGCAGAGTCTACGATGGTGAATTCCAGAACGGAAAGCTTCATGGACACGGAGTCTACTCCTGGCCCGATGGCAGAGTCTATGAAGGTAAATGGCGCGATGGAATTCGGCACGGAACCGGGACCCTGACTTGGGCCAACGGCGATCGCTACGAAGGCGAATGGCAGGACGGGAAGAAGCATGGAACCGGGACCTACACATTTGCCAACGGAGATCATTTCGATGGCGAATACCGCGAAGATTCATGGAATGGGCCCGGAGTTTTCACGTGGGCCAATGGTGACCGTTACGAAGGAGAATTTCGCAACGAAATTCGGCACGGAACCGGGACCCTGACCTGGGCCAACGGCCACCGTTACGAAGGAGAATGGCTGGACGGCGCGCGGCATGGAATCGGCACTTACACCTGGGCCAACGGCGACAGCTACGAAGGCGAATGGCAGGACGGCGCACCGCATGGAATTGGCACTTACATCGAAGTCGACGGCCACAGCTACGAAGGCGAATACCGCGACGGGGCACGGACTGGGACCGGGGTTTTCACCTGGGCTAATGGTGACCGCTACAAAGGTGAATTCCGCAATGGAAAGCGGCACGGAACCGGAACCCTGACCTGGGCCAACGGCGAAAGTTACGAAGGCGAATGGCAGGACGGCGCACAGCAGGGAATTGGCACACGCACATGGGCCAGCGGTGACCGCTACGAGGGCGAATTCCGCAATGGAAAGCGGACTGGAACCGGTACTTACATCTGGGCCGATGGCGGTCACTACGAAGGCGAATGGCTGGATGACGCCAAGCACGGTTCCGGGATGCAGGCCTGGGGAGACGGCAGAGTCTTTGAAGGTGAATGGCGTGATGGCCAGGAGCATGCCGGAACATTCACCTACGCCAGTGGCGATCGCTACATGGGTGAATTCCTCAACAGAATGCGGCATGGAGCCGGCATTTACACCTGGACCAATGGCGATCGCTACGAGGGTGAATGGCGTGATGGCAAACCGGATGGTCATGGTACCTTTGTCAAATCGGACGGCACGATCTACCAGGGCGAATGGCGCGATGGTTGCCATGGAGAGCGAGACGGCCGGTGGGCAAGCGTGTTCAAGAGCGCCGAAGCTTGCGGCTTCAATTGACTTTCCTTTGGTGCTGCCACTCTGTTTCCGATCCATGCTTCGTACAGGCACCATGCATGGTGACGTTACCGTGCACCGGAACCATGACGGGATGGAATTGGCAGGACTGATCGTCGGCTAGTGGTCGGCCTTGAAAACGACGTTTGAATAATGGTTTCATTCACCATGATGAACCAAATGCAGGCAAAAACCACGTTTATTATTTCTGCCGTTGTTGGGTTGGGTATTCTGCTCTTTTCATCATGTTCGGAAGCGTATGGCTCCACGCTTGAGCGCGACATGGCCAACTTCGACG
>JAPOVX010000051.1 GCA_026707935.1 Paracoccaceae bacterium | reverse complement strand
CGCTCGGGATGAGTGCGGCAGAGTTGGCACGTCGAATTGACGTGCCGGTAAACCGCATCACGGAGATTCTCAATGGCCGACGATCAATCACTGGTGACACGGCTTTGCGGCTGGGGCACTTTTTCGGCACTTCGGGAGAGTTCTGGTTGAACCTACAGAAACTCTATGAACTGCGAAGTGCAGAACAGAAACACGGCGCAAAGATTGCCCGGCTTCCGATTTTGGCAACAGGAGCTGCTTCGACTGCATCAGAGCAGAGCTTATGAGAGTCGCGAACTGCCTGATTGTTGTTATTTCGTTCTTGATCATCGACCGAGCGTATGCGGAGCCTCTGGGCCAATGAGACGCCGGCAATGATTTGCTCTCTGATGTCCACGACGACATCCGCAACTCGGTGCGTCCAACCTTGGCCCAACCCAACGTAAGCAACAATGGTCCCACCAAGCGGCGGCTCCGGTAAGGGACTGTATCGTGGCTGAATCCGAAGTAATCGACCGGAACACTCAGAGGAATTTTACGGGAGGGAATGCCAAGGCAAACGCCGCTAATCGCGGCTGAGAGCATCGAAAATACCCTGACTTTGCACCGTTTCCGTGATTCGCGCGCGAGTTTGACCAAAATTGCGCTCATTTCAGCTGTGCGGAGGCCTGAGTTTTCGAACTCGCTCTGATGGGAAGTGGGGAAGGAGCCTAGTTCTTCCGATTTTGAATTGCTTGATGACTTCAGCGACAAACGGATTGTTTTCCGTATCCGACACCTTCGGAACGTCAATTGGGGCTTGACGACTGGCCTGATGAACGAACGTCGGATAGAGGCGCAGAGTGATGAGGACAGCTCCGAGTCCAACCTGACATCGTCGACAGGATAAGGGCGGAGAAAATGAGCCTGGTTCGTTAAGCGGACGTCCGCTATGTGCGAATCGCGAGTTCGGTCGCGAAAATGAATATGAATTCTCGTCAGTCCGGCATGCTCATCCAGAGTGGATTCCGCTTGAGGCGCGACTTCGCATTACCCTGGAGTTCATGGGTGCCGAATCGGTCTCCAAGGAGTTCCGGGATGTGATTTCGGATCTCGGCATTGCCGCCGCCGGTTCAGGGGCGAAACCAGGGCCATGAGCGCGCCGATTCCTTCCCGGGAAACACGCGAGAGATCGCGTATCGAGCCGAATACGACCCGAAACGCAAGGGTGCGGAATAGACGCTTCACGTTTCTGTGCGCCTTTCAGGCGGTTGCCTGGCCGAGTCGAGCGCGCCGCACATCGTATGCTTGATCGTAGTCCGGGGTTTTCTGTACCGGCGCCGCTCCCCTCGCCAACCGTCGCTGATGACCGGGTTGCATACTGCAATGAAGAGCAGCTCTAGCCGGCTCAGCCCTCACTCTTTTTGACGCGGCCCAGTGAGTGCCGGAGTGGCCAGTAAGTGTTCAGTCGCCACCATGAACAATTCACGCTGGCGCCGCATGGTTAGGCTCAGGCATGAGGAAGGCTTTGCGGAATGTCCGGGATACCTGTCAGGAAGATCGCGTCATGTTGATGATTCGAACAAGCGCAAAAGATGTATTCGTTCCAGTGGTTGGGATCCGGACCGTATTTCATCAGGTGACGGCGTGCGCCTTCCACCCTGCGCAATTTCTTCTCTTCCTTCATCCGTGCGAACTCGCGTTTCAGAAAATCGGTAAAGGCACGTTCGGGATAGTCCCGGATCACGTAGGGCGTGTTGAACACGATGTGCTGGTGGCAAAAATGGTCGGGTGGAGGAAGCACCCGCACGAACCAGATCTGGCCGTTGCGGCCGCGATAGCCGGCTGGAGACAGGCAGGACATGACTTCCCGTGTGCCGACCTCGCGCAGCAGAACCGCACTGTCCTTGATGCCGCAATGTACGTAAAAGCCCATCCTCGACTGTTGCATCAGCTCAACAATGCCCGTCACCCAGGAGAGGCCGTCAAACTCGGGAACGATGCGTAGGATGCAGGTGCCCATGGTTTCCTGGCTGCTGCCGAACCGGACGTCGAACATCGCCCACATCGTAAAATAGCTGGTGGTCAACGGGCTCATCGGCGGATTGCCCGGCATGTATTCTTCCTTGGCGTCACCGACGATTCTGACGTATCCCTTCGCCTCTCTCAACCCGGAGATGAGTTCGGTCACGACTGACGCGAAGTTCTGCCCCACGGCATAAATGGTGTGACAAGGATCATGGTCCGCGAACCTCTTGGAGAGGGCCTGAACGTCGCCAACGAGGCCGGTTTCAAGAGCCAACTCCCTACCTTGCCGCCAGGCGGCCAGGTCGACGACTTTCGATTTGCGAGACGATTTGAGCATTTTCGCGATTTTGTTGGCAACGGATCCCATGGAAACCTTTCTGAATTTTTTCGTGGCCTCACCCGTTCACACGGGAACAAGAGGGCGAGGAGGTGCGAACCCCGCCTGACCTTGGTTGTCCTGGATTACTTGGGCAAGGCAAGCACATAGTGACAGGTCGACCTATTACGGAAGGACTTCAGGAGTATCAGGCGTTCGAAGCGTCACGGTCGTGGTTTAGACTTTTCGTCTTTTTTCGGCGCCACAGTCATGACACCGGAAAGGCCCGGGTCCGGCCCCGAGGTTCGTGCGAACACGCCAGGCCGGTCCAGCCATCGCGCATCAACCGTGCATACAGGGCGCGTCGAAACAGGATGCATGATATCCCGATGAGGGCATGACAGACGAAGCGTCCGCGTAGTCAAGCCGCCTTGCCCTCTTCGAGCTTGCGTTGCGCGGCCTGACACATGCGATCGGCCATCATCGCGATGATGGCCATCCCGGCACCCGCAACCAGTCCGATTCCGACGTCGCCCTTGCTCAGCCCGACATAGACCTGTTGCCCCAGGCCGTTTGTTCCGACCAGGGCCGCAATCACGAGCATCGCGATTGCGTACATAATCGTCTGATTGAGTCCGAGCATGATGTTCGGGAGTGCAAGTGGCAGTTTCACGCGCCACAAGAGCTGTCTGGGCGTGCATCCCATCGACCGGGCAGCCTCCACCACGTCGTGCGGAACGTTTTTCAGTCCGTGCTCTGCGTATCGGAAGGCAGGCACATAAGAATAAGCCATGATCGCGAGCAACGCCGTGAATTCGCCAATCTTGAACACCATGACGATAGGAATGAGGATGACGAAGAGCGGCATGGTTTGCAAAGTGTCGTTGACGGGCCTCATGATGCGGGACACGTGATCATTGTGGGCGGCCCAGATGCCGAGCGAAGAGCCGAAGAGAAACGAAATGACGACCGCGATCCCGCAGAGCCAGAACGACAACATGGTCTTGTCCCAGGCGCTCGAGACGAGGAGAAACACCAGGCCTGCAAAAACGCCGATCGCGAGGCGAATTCCTCCGAGACGCCACGAGGTCATCAGGAGCACGGCGAGAAAGGCCAACCAGGAGATTTCCGTTACGCCGAACAGAAACATGCTTCCCGCAACGGCAATCGCAACCGCGGCGTTGGTGCCGAACCTGCGGAGCCCCGCCCACGCGACCAGCAGCAGGCATGCGACGCTTCCAGCAGTGAAATATCCGGACCAGGCGAATCCCCAGGTAAACGGTGTCACGGTCTGATCGAGGCCGATTTTCAACGGCAACATCGCGTAGAACAGGAAAACCCTCTTGATCTCCTTGATTGCCGGTTGGAAGTTCACCACGAACCAGGTGATGAAGTCGTTCATCGGTCCGGCGGGAGAAACGACCCAGTTACCCGGATATGCCACCAATACCGGAACAAACCTGCCGATGACCGCGATGGCGACGGAGCCGGCGGCGACGTACACCCAGAAACGGTTCCTTTGGTACCATGTCGAGCGGTCCTCCTCGTCCGCGTGACGCGTGGCGAGGCCATTGGTCACGCGGTCAAGTATCATGGCCATGAGCGCGATGACGATGCCGGCGAGGAGGCTTTCACCGAACTGGGCTTTTCGCATCGTGCTGAGGACTTCCCAGCCGATGTCGCTGGTTCCGCCAATAATGGATGCAACGATGACCATGCTGAGCGAAGCCATCGTGGTCTGGTTGATGCCGAGCAACAGCTGGCGAAGTGCGGTCGGTACACGAACCCGCCAGAAGAGCTGTCTGCGGTTCGCTCCCGACATCAGGCCGGAATCGATGATGTCCGGCGCGACATTCTTCAGCCCGACGAGCGTGTTTCGTACCATCGGGGCAAAAGAGTAAAGAACACTGGCGATCAGGCCGACGACCGGCCCGAATCCGAACAGGATCAGGATGGGAAGCAGGTAGGCGAACGCGGGAACGGTTTGCAATACATCGAGCGTCGGAGAGATCGTTCTCTCGGCCGCGCGCGAGGCGAAAGCCCAAACCCCCAGAATGAACCCGATCAGGACAGCGAGCGGCACCGAAATCGCGACCAGTGACAGGGAATTCATGCTCTCTTCCCAGTAGCCGATGACCAGCATGTAACCGAGGCTCAAGACCGTGAACACGGTCAGTTTCCAGCCGCCCGCCCGCCAGGATACCGCGCCGCCGACGAACATGAGGACGGGCCAGGGCAGCCAGTGCAGCAGGTCACGCACCCACGACATCGGATGGTCCAGCAACCACGCGATTGCCCGGAAAAACGGCTTCGTGGTCGCCACGACGACATCTTCGGCCCGATTGATCCAGTCGCTGATCGGGAGCGTCAGGGTTTCCGGATAACTGGCCAACCACGGCAAATGGCCGGACAACCCGATGCATCCGGCCGCGAACAGCAACACGACCGCCCATCCCAGCGTTGCCCTGTCCACGCCGGCGGTGGCCCATGGGCGAGAAAACGTCGTGTCAATCGAGACGGCAGGCATGGACGTCCTTTCGCGTCACTGCTCCTTTTCGGCGTTCGTTGGAGGCGTTTCCGAAACATCCGAAACGTCGACCCCGGACAAGTTGCGGACGACGCTGTCGGGGGTCACCGTACCGAGCACGGCATCGTTGTCGCCGGTGATCAGAACACCGGACGGGTTCCTGGCGAGAACCGGGAGAAGGTTTTCCACCGACATTTCCGCGGGCGCGGTAGGCATGGTCGTGGTATCGCCGCGGGCGGGCGCGGCGATTTGCCCCGCGGTCAGGACGCGGATTCGAGGAACCTCGCTGGTGAATTGCGAAACGTAGTCATCGGCGGGGGAAAACACCAGTTCCTTCGGTGTTCCGATCTGGACGATCTTGCCATCGCGCATGATCGCCATCCGGTCCGCCACCCGGAGCGCTTCAAGAAAGTCGTGCGTGATGAACACGATCGACTTGTGAAGAAGCTGCTGTATCCGGAGGAATTCGTCCTGCATCTGTTTGCGGATCAACGGGTCCAGGGCGCTGAACGGTTCGTCGAGAAACCAGATTTCGGGCTCTACCGCGAGAGAGCGTGCAATTCCAACCCGCTGTTGCTGCCCGCCCGAAAGCTGTCTCGGATAGCTCGTCTCCCGCCCCGCGAGTCCCACCAGTTCGATGACCCGTTCAACCTGGACACGCAGGTCGGCCTCGGGGACTTTCTGCAACCTCAGTGGAAAGGCGATGTTCTCGAGCACGGTCAGGTGCGGGAGCAGTCCGAAGTTCTGGAAAACCATCCCCATCTTGTGGCGGCGGATTTCGATCAGCTCCTGTTCGCTTGCCTCGAGGAGATTCTCGCCGTCAAGGATGACTTCGCCGCATGTGGGTTCCACCAGGCGCGAGAGGCACCGGACGACGGTGGATTTTCCGGAACCGGACAGCCCCATGATGGCGAAGATCTCGCCGGTGTGAAGATCGAAATTGACGTCGATCGCAGCAGGAATGAACCCTTTCGCACGAAGATCCCGCGCGAGGACGTCGGGATGTTCCCGATGGGTTCCAGATTGAAAGAAAGGCCCGGGGTCGGACCCGTAGACCATCCACAGGTTGCGGCAATTCAACTTGACGGGGGTAACGGCGCTCACCGGCGAATTCCGGTCACAACGGCGCAGGCGACAATCCGCTCATCGCTCGCGGGGCCATGTTGCGCGAATAACGGGCAGGCGGCACATGGGCCGCCTGCCTCCTGGCGTCATGATCACATGGATGCGGATATCCACGATTTCCACGTGTCGCTGTTCTGATCCATCCACTCCTGAACGACTTCTTCGAGCGGACGCTTTTTCTGATCAACTTCATTGATCATGTAGTTGTGCTCGGCATTTGTCAGCGTGAACTGTTCCAGCAACTTGACAGCTCCGGGCCATTGTTCGGTCGTATTCTTGCTGACAATCTTGTCGACCGTCGCCTGTTGGAATCCGCAGGCGTTTTCACGCGTCTGGGTTTCCTCGACGCATTCGCCCTCGGCATCGTTCCACTCGACCCAGTCCATCTCGTGAACGGCAAACAACCAGTGCGGTTGCCAGAACATGATCAGGATCGGATCGCCGGACGCTATGGCGCTGCTGATTTCCGCAACCATCGCCCCTTCGCTTCCGCCGGGAACAGGTGTGAACGGCAACTCGATCGACGCGACCACGTCCTTGGAACGAGTCCCCCAGTCCGCGGGATACGTGATCAACCGGCCATTCGGAAACGTCTCGGACGTCGCGAACGCCTGGGTGCATTCATAAAGGGCGTTGAAGTCGGGGAGGCCCGGGCATTTTTCGGCCATGTACGGCGGAAAGATCCACCCTTCCTGCGGCTCGAGGCCGAGCAGGCCCAGGTTCACGATGTCCCCCGAGGCAATGGCATCCGGATAGATGTCGGAAACGCTGTTGGTCCACACCTCGGGTTGAACGTGCAGTTCACCTTGCGCAATCGCCTGGAACTGGGGCAATGCACCCGCCGTGATGAGCTCCACGTTATATCCCATTTCCATGAGGACCGCGCCCGCAATGTTGGCCGAAAGGTGCTGTCCGGTCCATTCATTGACTGCGATCTTGATGGGTGAGTCCGACTCCGGAATGTCTGCGGAAACTGGTCCCGAGACTCCGAACGCGATGGCCAGCGAAATCCCTGACGCCGCAACCAGGTTCTTTCGGTAATCTGAAACTGGAATTCCCATGGCAATTCTCCTTTGCTTGTCACTGCACGGCAATAATTGCATCTTTCTTGTTGGCTGTCATTTGCAAATTTTGCCGGTTGGCGAGGTGCCCTTGTGGCGGGCACGGACCGGCTCAACGGGGGCCCTGGCATGATTGACGTTCTGTGCGCGCCTTTACCCGGAGGCCGGGGACGGTTGGCCGCGTGGCGGCTGCCAGGCGATCCGGGACCGGCGAGCGAGACGATCGGACAAGCTGGCCTCGTCATCCGGCTCGAGGCTTCATGACCGAAAACCCGGAAAACATCGTCCGGCTCGAAGATGCAGGATTCAGGAGTGGCGACCGGCAGTGCGTCGGTCCCTTGACCCTTGAGTTCAGGGAGCGGCGCGTCGGAATCGTCGGGCGCAACGGTGCCGGGAAATCGACCATGCTGCGATTGCTGGCAGGGCTTGATTCTCCGACCGAAGGAAGGGTCGTCGTGCATGGCAGGAACCCGGCCAGGGAACGAAGGTGGGCCGTCGGAAAGATCGGGATGATCTTCCAGAATCCGGATCAGCAGATCATTTTTCCGACGGTCGAGGAAGAACTCGCATTCGGTTTGAAGCAGCTCGGGCAGGGCAGGAACGCGGCAAGACAGGCTGTGCGGGAATGCCTCGAAATGCACGGCCGTGCGGATTGGGCCCGCCAGCAGTGTCATTCGCTCTCCCAGGGACAAAGACATTTCCTGTGTTTGCTGGCCGTGTTGCTGATGAAGCCGGATATCCTGCTGCTCGACGAGCCGTTCTCCGGTCTCGACCTGCCGACTTCCACGTGGTTGAAACGGGAGCTTCAGGATGTGGGACAACAAGTGATTCTGGCCACGCACGACATGGAACTTCTGCGATCATGCGACCGGGTCATCTGGCTGGAACATGGACGTATGGCCGGGGACGGGCTGCCGGGGGAGGTCTTGCCCGTCTACCTTGAGGCGATGGAAAGGCTTTCTGCGGGCTCGGGCCAGAATAGATCGGTCGGGGATCATCCGTGCTGGCATTGACGATTCCCGAGAGAACCTGGGCTCATCCCGTGCCCGTTGGCTGGAAGTTGCTGTTCCTGCTCGGATTGACAGCCGTTCTCTACCCGGTTTCCGATCTGCGGGTGCTCGCGGGCGCCCTGGTTGCCGTGGCAATCCTTGCCGTGGCTCTTGGCCGGGGTGTCGTCAGACAGTCCCTGAAGATGCTCGTTCCGCTCATGGTCATCGTTTTGCTTGTGCTGTTGTACCATGTCTTGGTCGGTCGGTTCGTTGCGGGAGTCGGCATCGTGTTGAAGTTGCTGACATTGATCGGCGTTGCGAACCTTGTGACCATGACATCGCGACTTGACGACATGTTCGAGTTGATCATGTTTCTTCTCGCTCCGCTGAAGAGTCTGGGGGTTCGTCCCGAAGTGCCGGCGTTGGCATTTGCGCTAGTTCTCAGGTTCATTCCCGTCCTGGTTCAGAAGGGCAGGTGCGTTTCGGACGCCTGGACGTGCCGTTCACCGCGGCGAATGTCGTGGCCTGTACTGGTTCCATTGTGCCTCGTCGCTCTCGACGACGCGGAACGAGTCGCCGACGCCATTCGGGCGCGAGGAGGAATCGGTGCCTGACCCGCATTGTGAATGAGGTAGGTGAGATGGAACGACAGGTCGCCAGGGTGGCGTTGTTCGCGGCCCTCATCGCGGCGCTGGGCCTGCTGCCCAAACTGACGATCGCGGGCGGTGTTCCGATTACGGCACAGAGCCTGGGGATCATGTTGTGCGGTACGATTCTCGGCTGGCGTGCGGGTGGGTTTGCCGCACTGCTGTTCGTCTGCCTTGTTCTTGCGGGATTGCCGCTGCTGGCAGGTGGTCGGGGTGGCGTTGGTCTGCTGGTATCTCCTTCAGCCGGGTTCCTGGTCGGGTTCCCTTTTGCGGCCCTTGCCACGGGCATCGTCGTGGAACGATTACGTCTTCGCACGGTTTTCGTCCGCGCAACCCTTGCTTCGCTGATCGGCGGGATCCTGGTGCTTTATGGGTTTGGCATTCCGGGAATGGCCTGGGCGCTCGACCTGTCGATTGCCGATGCCCTTCCATTGGCGTTGCCATTCCTTCCGGGCGATGTCATCAAGGCTGTCGTATGCGGTTTCGTCACGCACGGCCTGCATGCGGCGCGTCCATCGGCACTGGACTGGTCCCGCTAGGCCGAAAACAGGACCGCAGTACCGATACCGCCCGCCGACGCGATTGCAGCGAGGCCCGGTCCGTCGAAGGAGGCGCGGCCAAGTTCGTGAAAAAGGCGCACGGCCAGGACTGCTCCCGATGCACCGATGGGATGTCCGCGCGCGAGCGAACCGCCGCCAGGGTTGACCCGGCCAGGATCAAGGCCGGTGAGATCGGTGCAGGCTATGGCCTGGGCGGCATAGGCCTCCATGACTTCGCCAACGATCATGTCCGAGACTTTCCATCCGGAAGTCTCAAGGACGGTCTCGATTGCGGCGACCGGGGCTAGACCGGGCAGTTCGGGTGCTCCTCCGAGGGTCGCGGCACGAGAAATGCGTACGGTGTCGCGGCAGCGCAATCGGGGCAGCATGCGTTCTTCGACCACGAGAAGGAAAGCGGCGGCATCGGCTGAAACCGACGCGTTGGCGCGCGTGATGCTTCCGGCGAGGACAGGCGCGCGCCTGCAGGTTTCCATGGTCAGAACCCGCGTGAACGTGTCCCGGGCCTGTTCACCGGGTCCCGGCACGACGATTTCCCGGGAAAGCCGATCAGAAGCAGTCAGGGCTTTTCGGTGGCTGTCAACCGACCAAAAATCCTGGCGGTCACGGGATATTCCCAGTTCCCGCGCCAAACGGCTTGCCGCCTCATGGAGGTCGGGGTCTCGATCGGAAAAAGGAGCGAACGGCGGTCGCTCGTATGCGATCGGGTCTCCTCCTCCGGGCAATCTCGCCCGGCGTTCCGGTCTTCTCGAGTGGCTTTCCGCACCCCCCGCGAGAACGACATCGGCGGCACCGCTTTCAACGAGGAACTTGGCCAATGCGACGGCATCGAGGCCGCCTGCACATTGTCGATCGATCGTGAGGCCGGCAACAGTATCGGGCAGGCCGGCCTCAAGCACGGCCATGCGCGCAGGATTACCACCAGCGTAGAGTGCATTGCCGAGAATGACCTCGTCAACGAGGTCGGGCGGGCATTCAACCTCGTCAAGACAGGCTTTCATGACTGGCGCCGCGACTTCGAATACTTCGAATCCAGCGAGAATTCCCCCGGTAGGCGCGACCGGCGATCTCTTGGCGCTTGCCACCCAGGCTGACCGGGTCATCCGCCCGATTCCGAGAAGAGCCGCCGGATTGCCTCGTAGTCGGTCTTGCCGGATGGCAAGGACGGCCACGGGTCAAGTTCACGGATGTCGGAAGATACCAGATGACGGTCGAAGCGACCCCGCCAATAATTCGTGACATCGGCAAGAGACGTGCCGGATTCGAGCTTGACCGCAACAGTCAGGCGAGATCCCCTGAGGTGATCGGGAACGGCAACGGCAGCGACGTGGCGAACACCGGGTGCGGCCGAAAGTTGCGCTTCGATTTCATCAAGTGCGAGACTCCTTTCCGCGACTCGGACGATCCGATCGGACCTGCCGACAACGGCGAGCGTCCCGCCCGGACCCAGCCAGCCGACGTCGCCGGTGAAGAAATAACCATCGAACCAGGACTCCGGGCATCGTTTGGCGCCTGGGCCGACGTAGCCCGAGAAAACCATTGGGCTGCGCACCCAGATTTCACCGGTTTGCGGTCCTTCGATCGCGGTTTTCGGCGCGGGCCTGATCATGACTTCAACGCGGGGAAACAGCTGACCCTGTCCCGTCTGCCCGCTGTCCAGTTTCGCCATGCTGACGAAACTGGTTTCCGACGACCCGTAGAACCCGTAGATCTCGGCGTTCGGAAATTGCCGTTCAACCGCCTCCAGGGTAGTCCGGTCACATGCGGCCCCGCCGATCATGACGCGCCTGATTGCTGGAGCGGGTTCCACGTTCCCTTTCTGCCCCAACAGTCGGAGTTGTGTCGGCGTCGCATAGATGACGGTTGCGTCCATTTGCGCGAGCGCGACCATCTGGCGGTCTGGGCGCATTCCCGAAAGTAGAAGGACGTCGGCACCAAGGTGAAGAGCCTCGAAGGCGGCGTAAGCGTGGATCGAGTACCCGAGCGACCCGAGCACGCCGACTCGATCACCTTCACGGGTTCCGCCGAGCGCATGGAGGTGCTCGAAACTGAATATCCACGATGCGTGTGTTCGCGCGACCAGCCTCGGAAACCCGGTGGTCCCGCCGCTCACGGTAACGAATGAAGGTGCTCCGGAAGAATTGCTGTCCTTCGCGCCGCCGCCAGATTGACCGTTGAACGAAAAACGAAATTCATTCCTCCGGTTGAATTCCTGCGCGACCCTCGTGACGACGGCTGCGTCGGCAATACAGAATGGCGATCCGCTGCCGGCTTGTCGTTGTGCGTTCAGAAGTGCGGCCAACGGCGCGTTCGCCGGGACCAGGGTCAACCCGGGGAGATTGACGGTCTTGTCGGGTCGCCGCAGACGTGAAATCCAGTCGTCTGCGGAAACGCGATCGATGACGCCCTCTCCGGGACAGTGAATTCGAGAGCGCTCCCGCCAGTTGAACCTGTCGACGAACCCGTTAATTTCAGCTACCGACGGTGCGTCCGAACCGCTTCGCTGCCTGTTTTCGGCCGGTCCAGATTCGGATTTCGCACTCGATGTCACTCTATTGAACCGAATCTACCTGCTGCCAGCCGAAAACGTCCATCGCGTGCCGATTGCGTAGCAAGACGGCCCGCCGTTCGGCGCCGAAGCCACCTTCAAGATTGACGCCACGGACAATCGCGCATTCAAGCTGCCCGACCACGCCTTTGGCTCAACCCGCCGATACACCGATACACTGGCATTTGCGATAGATACAGACCGCACGGTGCTCCGGAGGGTTTGACGCCGAACCCTTTTTGGAAACAATGAAACTCGATAGCTCTGCTGCCTCGTTTCAACAGAGCAGATACAGTTCCTTGATTCCAAAGCTGGCCCGACAAATCTCACTTCCGCTTGACTTGAGCGTAACCTGAGGAAATCGCGATGCCAAAGCCGGAAATGCTCACAACCACAGTCTCGACGAATGGTCAGGTCATTCTGCCGAGGTCCGTCCGGCGCGCACTGCTTTGGGAAGCGGGAACGCGGCTGGTCGTGGAAATCGCGCCGGAGGGCGTCATGTTGAGACAGGCGCCGGAATTCTTCGAAACCCGGTCCGGGGACGTGTTCGGGTGCCTTGCTTTTGATGGGCGTCCAAGTCTCTGGCGGAGATGGAAGCAGGCGGGGGTTCTTGCGACAGCGGGACGGCGTCAATCGGGCGATTGACAGCAATGTCGTCGTTCGAAAACTGACTGGCGACGACCCGAGGCAGGCCTTCCGGGCCGGGGCCGTGATCGATGCAGGAGACGCCTTTGCAAGCAATACAGTTCTGCTGGAATGCATAGGGGTGCTGAGGAACGTCTAGGAGCTTGGCTAAATCGTGAAATACACTTGTTGATTGTATCTCAATTGAGATTCATAAGCCCTTCTGAACAGGAGGACACGATATGCCCGCTCAATCATCAATGCTCCATGTCCGCGTGGATGACCGCTTGAAGGGCAAGGCCGCCGAAACCCTGAATGGGATTGGCCTGACCCTTTCCGATGCCGTACGCATCCTGCTGACCCGCATCGTCGCCGAGGGTGGTCTTCCTGCCGGGCAGACTGCCGACCCCGATGCCAATGACGCCTGGTTCCGCACCAAAGTGTATGAAGCGCTGAACGATTCACGCCCTGCCGTCAAGCATGACCAAGTATTGCAAGATACCCGGGCGCTGATCGACGGCAAGCGTCGTGCCGGAAATTGAATGGAGGGCGCTGGCTCATTTAGACCGAGAACTAGATATCAACACATGATATTGCGTTAGATTCGGATTTTATGTCAAGATTCTGGGTTTAGCCCGACAGGATGTTACGCCAGCCCCGCGTGCCTTCGCCGGGCTTCCAAGTGCTTGGGCGGAGAGCCCCGACCTGACTGCCAATGCCATCGATCGTGCGGAACACGGCATGGATTTGGCCGATGTTCTTCATCTCGGCGCTGGCGCGGTAAGCGTTCGGTAAGGGGGTGATGGCCTTACTGGCTGTCATTGATTGAGCGTTC
>JAPOVX010000304.1:2429-13292 GCA_026707935.1 Paracoccaceae bacterium | reverse complement strand
GATCATCGCCGTGTCGCGGCAGTATGCCGTCGATAGCAACACCGGGGGAGGAAACCTCGTCCTCGACGCGATCGCCGCGGCCGTGATCGGTGGAACCAGCCTCTTCGGCGGACGCGGACGCATTCCGGGCGCGCTCCTGGGAGCGATCGTGATCGGGAGCGTCGCAAACGGGCTCGACCTCCTCGGGCAGTCCGCGAACGTCAAGTCGATCATCACCGGGCTGATACTGCTCGCGGCGGTCTCGGTCGACATGATCGCAAGAAATCGCAGGATAAGAACCGGTGCTGCCGGTGCGTAAACAGGGAAACAGGACATGACCAAAGACGGAAACCTTTCCTTTCCGGACCGATTCGTGTGGGGCGTTGCGACCGCGGCTTACCAGATCGAAGGCCACCGGCGTGCCGACGGCGGCGGCGAATGCATTTGGGACGTCTTCGCACGCGACGGCCGGACGCTGAACGGTGACAATGGCGACATCGCCGCCGACCACTATCGCCGCTACCCGGACGACCACGCCCTGGCGCGGGACCTCGGGTTCGCCAGCTTTCGCATGTCCTTCAGCTGGCCGCGCATTTCTCCCGAGGGCTCGACGCGGCGCAACCAGGCCGGCTTTGATCACTACGACCGTGTCCTGGACTCGCTCCTCGAGAACGGCCTCACGCCGATGGTCACGCTTTACCACTGGGATCTTCCCCAGGACCTGCAGGAACGGGGCGGTTGGCTGAATCGGGACACCGCGTACCGGTTCGCCGACCATGCCGGGGCGGTCGTGGAACACTTCGGCGACCGGGTACCGTTCTGGATCACGACGAACGAACCCTGGTCCTGCGCGTTTCTCGGCCATGCCCGGGGCCTGCACGCACCAGGCATGCGGGACTACCATGCTGCCGGTATCGCCACCCACAACCTGAACCTCGCCCACGGACTCGCGGTTCCGGCCATCCGTGCCAGCACCCGCGATGCACAGGTCGGCGTCACGCACTGCCTGCAGGTCATCGAACCGTTTTCGGATTCACCCGACGATGTGGAGGCCGCGAGAACTGTCGATGGTGAAGCGAACGGGCTGTTTCTCGAACCGCTCCTGAAGGGCAGTTACCCGGCGCACATGGTTCCCTACCTTCCGTGCCTCGAAGACGACACTGTCGTCCGCGAAGGCGATCTTGAATGCATCTCCGCCCCGGTCGATTTCCTCGGCCTGAACTACTACGTCCACGAGGTCGTCCGCTTTGACCGGACGATTCCGATCGTCCATGCCTGCCGCATGGCCCCGCTCGGGCCGCTCACCACCATCGGAAGCGGCCTGCGTCCCGACGGGCTCGAGGAGATCCTGCTGAAACCCGGAAGGGACTACGGCTGCCGGCTGCCGATCTACGTGACCGAGGTCGGATACCTGTTCAACGACTACGTCAATCCAGACGGCCGTGTGAACGACATGGCACGCATGCGCTACTACGACGAGGCCTTCCGCGCCGCCGACCGAGCCATGAAGAAGGGCGTCGACCTGCGTGGAATCTATGTCTGGACGCTGCTCGACGACTTCGAATGGGACTCGGGGTACAGTTCCCGTTATGGTATCGTCTTCGTCGAGTACGGAACCCAGACACGCATCCCCAAGGACAGCGCCTACTGGCTCCGGGGCGTCGCCCGGCGAAACGGGCTTTCCGAACCTCCGGGTTATCGCGCGCCGGCGAAGCTTGCCGGATAGCCGTTCTCCCGGTCACTTCATGCGGACCGCGTATCGGTCATGTCCGGGTGTCACGGACGAGTCCGCGGGGACGTCCGGCTTCCGTGATCAGAGCCTCGCGAAGGCTCCCGGTAGGCATCCGCCCCGGTCGGGCATGAGTTCGACGTCGAGAACCGTGGGAACAAAGACGGGAAGAGAATCACGCCCAACCAAAGGGGCCAGTACCCATATCCTGCCTCTTCAAAGGGATATTCGTCCGGAGATCCCCGTCTGGATCTCCGCGCAAGGCTCCAAATCAGCGAATTTCGCTCCGATGATTCCGTTTTGTTCCGGGTGAGGTTCCGTTTAACCTGCACGATACCGGCCAGGATCGCGTGGTGGCCGGTACCCTGGGCAACTCCTGACACACGGGAAGACGAACATGAGAATCGGGTTTATCGGCCTCGGCAATCTGGGGCTCCCCCTCGCTGCCAGTGCTGTTCGCGGCGGACACCGCACCATGGGATTCGACATCAACGGCGACCGGCTGGAGATCTTCCTTGAGCACGGCGGCATTGCCGCGGGCACCGTTTCCGACGCGGCTGGGTACGGTGAGGCCGTGGTCACCGTTCTCCCGGATGCGGCCGACGTGGAGGCCGTCGCGCTCGGAAGAGGCGGAATTCTCGATTCCATGACGAAGAACTCGGTCTACGTTGACATGAGCACCATCGATCCACACTCCACGCGCAGGATCGGCGCCGCGTTCGCGGAACGCGGGATGGAAATGATCGACGCGCCGGTTGCCCGCAGCCTCGAGATGGCCTGGGCGGGAAACTCGCTCCTGATGGTTGGCGGAAAACCCGCCGCAATCGAGCGCGCCCGTCCCTTTCTGGATGCGGTGTCGGAGCTGGCGATCCACTGTGGGCCGCTGGGCAACGGTGCTGCGACGAAACTCACCAACAACTTCCTCGCGAACGGAATCCTTGCCGTCGCGGTGGAGGCGCTCGGGATCGGCCTGATGTCCGGCCTGACCCTGGAAACCATCCTCGAGACGGTCAGGTTGACGGGGACCTCCAACAGGATGATGCTGGAAAACCTTCCCGCGCACGCGTTTCGGGGAGAATTCGAACCGGGGTTCAGAAGCGCACTTGCCCACAAGGACCAGCGACTCGCATGCGGGCTGGCAGAATCACACGGCCTCCACGCGCCCCTGGGAGCGGCGACATTGGAGGTTCTTTCCGATCTCGTTGCAGCACATCCTGATCATGACTTGTCTGCGATGCTGAAGCACCGCGAAGACCAGGCAGGGTTCTCGGCCCGGTTCGCAGGGAGCGAGCAAACGGGTGGGCCAATGGCGCGGAGCACCCCTTCGTACTGCTGAACCCTCACTTCGCCCTGTCGGCGTGGCTTGTGCTCCGCACCCGGTCTGCGGGATCCTCTTATGGCCGCATACTGTCTTGAAGCTCTTCGAGTTCTTCGCTCATGTTCTCGCTGAACAGGTCTGGGCGTATGCCGGCCAACTGCTCGACACGCCCGATAACCGACAGGACGTGGGTCTGCATCGCGGCACCCGCTGCAACGGCATCTCCCATGGCAATCGCCTCCGCGATCCGTGCGTGCTGACGCACGACTTCCGCCCGGTCGTAGGACTCCAGATACGTCATGTGGGCAAAGCGAATCCGGTCGGTCAGCCCGCGCAGGCTCTCGACGATCTCGTGCACCTGTTCGAGATTGGCGATTTGCAGCACCTGCAAGTGAAACGCGCGGTCGCAGGCATGGAAGGCATCTGCATCGCCGGTTTCGATCTGATCCGCAAGCAACGTCACGCTTGAAATCAGTGCCTCGCGCCGGTTCCGTTCCTTCCGCGCCGCCATTTCCGCAGCGGTCCGTTCCAGCGCCTCCCGCGCAACTACGAACTGGCGGAACGTGGCGAGGTCCAACCTCGTGACTGTCGTTCTTCTGCGAGGGGAAATGACCACCAGCCCCTCGCGCTCCAGGCGTTTCAGCACATCGCGAATTGGTGTCCGGCTTGCGTGAAACAGCCGCGAAAGCTCGTTCTCGGACATGCGTTGGCCGGGTGCGAACTGTAGGGAGACAATCGCCTGGCGAATACTCCGGTACAGGCTGCCGCCAGTCAAGACGTCGGCGGCCTCCGGAATTGCTTTCGTCGGCGGCAGATCGATCCCGGTCGGCTCGGACTTCGCTGTGGGCAACGCGGGCATTTTCATCGTGTTGCTATCTGGCTCGCGGTGCTCCGCGGTGTCAATTTCGACCAACACCTGCCGATCGGCAGCGCCGCGCGCGGTACGCCCGGAATGACGCCGGGTCCCAGCGCACATCGGCTGACCGCCTTCGCTGCATGACGGGCCGTCATCGATCCCGTCCCGTGTTCCCCGGGACGCCATCGTCGATGAAACCCTCCGAACGAAGATGGCTCCAGAGCGCAGACGGGATCGGGAAATTCATGAACCCGACATTCGCGGCGACTTCCCCGGGTGTCGCCGCCCCGGCGATCACCGTGCTGACGGCAGGATGCCTCAGCGGGAACTGAAGCGCGGCCGCCTGCATGGGAACGCCGTAGGTTGCGCAGATTGCCGCCACGCGCCGGACACGGTCGATGACATCGGCGGTCGGGGTCGTGTAGTTGTACCGCGCTCCCTTGACGGGTCCGACGGCCAGAATGCCGGAGTTGTACGGTCCGCCGACAATCAGGCCGACATTTCGCGCCACGCATTTCGGCAGCAGATCGGGAAGGGCACTCTGGTCGAGCAACGTGTATCTGCCAGCCAGCAACACGCAATCGATGTCCGTCGCGTCCAGGAAACGGCAGCACCAGGAAACATCGTTCAAGCCGACGCCGATCGCTTTTACGTCGCCGCATCGACGCAATTCGCGGAGCGCGCGACATGCACCTTCCAGTGCCGTTTCGAAAAAGCGCCGAGCATTGTCTTCGTCCCCATGCGTGAACGCATCAACGTCATGAATCAGCAGGATGTCGACGAGGCCCACGCCAAGGCGCGCCACGGACTGCTCGTAGGACCGCATCGCCCCCTCGTAGCTGTAGTCGAACACCGGCCGGAACTGCAGGCCGCCGGGACGCAGTCCGTCGGCTGGTTCGCCGGGACGCAGCGGTTCGAGGCATCGGCCGACCTTGGTCGAGAGCAGGTACGAGTCGCGGGGCATGTCGCGCAGGACATGCCCGCACCGGTGTTCGCTGCGGCCGTACCCATAGTAGGGAGACGTATCGAACAGATTGAGGCCGGCCTTGCAAGCCTCGCGAACCGTATCGCCTGCGGTCTCTTCGGGAATCGCCTTGCGGAATCCTCCGATCGTCGCGCCGCCGAAGCCGAGCGCAGTCACCTCCAGGCCGGTCTTGCCAAGCGGCCGACGCGCCAACGCGTTCATGGTCCCGTTTCCGGCGGGTCCGGCAATCCCGCGGACTCGGCGCGCGTCGATTCCGGCACCAGTTTCCGGACGGGAACGATCGTCATCGCAGGGTAACTCAATGACCTGAGGCGAACTTGTGAACTTCGGCCGAAAGTTCCAGCGCCCAGGGCTCGTAGTCCCCGGAGGGAATCCGGTCGCTCCCGAAATGCCCGTGCCTGTCACGCCCCCGAACGACGAGCGCGCTGTCCCCGGTCCGGGTCGGCCGTACATGGGCCGCGATGTATCGGATGGCGACCCCGTAGCGGGGTTCCGGGCTGCGGTTCGGTGCCGAGCCATGCACCAGCCTTCCGTGGTGCAGGGAATACTGCCCGGGCTTCAGCAAGACGTCGACCGCGGCCTCCTCGTCCACCGGTTCCTGCACGACCTGTCCGCGCGCCAGCATGTTGTGCTCCGCCCGCGTGTCCAAATGCTCCAGCAGTCCACCCGCATGGGAGCCCGGAACGAACCGCATCGCGCCTGACTCGATGGTCGCGGGCGTCAATGCAAGCCACGCAGTGACGATGTCGTGGGGCTCGAGGCCCCAGTACCGTACGTCCTGATGCCACGAAACGTACGCGGGATCGTGGGCCTCCTTCAGGAACAGGCCCGTGCTCCAGAGGAGTATGTCCGGACCGAGCACGTCCTCGACGACATCGAGTATGCCCGGCCGTCGCACGATTTCGAGAATGGCACGGCACAGCAGGTGGGACTTAGACTTGACGACTTCGCGAAACGGTCGTCCGGTGGGATTGGCCGCCCGGAAGGCGTCGATGCGCCGCCGATAGCTATCCGCCTCGCCCGGTGCCATCGCCGTAAGCGGGAAGAGGAAACCGTCGCGCTGGAAGCGAACCGCCGCGCCATTGGCGTTTGCCGTACCCGTCATGGAATGCGGTCCCTCGTTCTTTCGTCGAAGTAGTGCGTGCTCGTCGGATCGGGGCGGACCCAGACCTCCTCACCGAGTCCCTGCCATTCGCCTTTTTCGACAGACGCGCACAGCCTCGTCTCTCCGATGCGGACGAAGATGAATGTCTCCACGCCCGTATGCTCGATGAACTCGACCTTTGCGGAGAGAGCGTTCGGCACGGACCTGTCGACGATCTTCAGGTCCCGGGGGCGGAACCCGACGACGACACGCTCCGCCGACGCCCCGGCACCGGCAGGTCCGGCGAACGCGATCCCGTCACCAGCCTCGACGACGCTGCTCGCGCCGTTCGAACGAACCGTACCCGTTACCATGTTCATGGACGGAGAGCCGATGAATCCGGCGACAAAGGTGTTCCCCGGCGTCTCGTAGACCTCGAGCGGCGTGCCGACCTGCTCGATTCTGCCGTCGCGCATGACCACCATCCGGTCAGCCATCGTCATCGCCTCAACCTGGTCGTGGGTGACGTAGACGAATGTCGTGTCCAGCCTCCGGTGCAGGGCTTTCACCTCCGTGCGCATTTCGACGCGCAGCAACGCATCGAGATTGGACAGCGGCTCGTCGAACAGAAAGACCCTTGGCGTACGGACGATGGCCCGGCCCATCGCAACGCGCTGCCGCTGTCCCCCGGAAAGCTGCCTGGGATGCCGGGCAAGGAAATCGGACAAGCCCAGCAGTTGCGCCGCCCAGGCGACGCGCTGTTCTATTTCCGAATTGGCCATTCTGCGCGCCTTCAGCCCGAACGCCATGTTCTGGAAGACGGTCATGTGCGGATAGAGTGCGTAGTTCTGGAAAACCATCGCAACGTCCCGGTTCTTGGGGGGCACGTCGGTGACGTCCTTGCCATCGAAGTGAACGAAGCCCTCCGTCACCTCCTCGAGGCCGGCCATCATCCTCAGGAGCGTGGATTTCCCGCATCCCGACGGGCCAACGAGAACAACGAATTCGCGATCCGGAATCTCCAGGTTGAGATCGTGGATCACCTCCTCCGCGCCGTAGGACTTGCAGACCTGAACTATGTCAATCGCGGCCATGTCCTGCCCCTTGCATCCCCTTCCGCCGACTTTTCCCGCTTCCCCGTCGTTATCCCTTCAGTGCGCCGGCGGCGAAGCCGACGACGATGAACCGCTGCACCACCAGCGCAAACAGGAACGGAGGCAGCGAAGCCAGGACGCCGGCGGCCAGCACCAGGTCGAACCGCGAGTTCTCCAGACCCACGAAGCTCGAGGAAATCACGGTAACGGTCTGGCTGTTCACGGTCTTCGTAAAGGTGACCGCGTAGATGAACTCGCTCCAGGACGCCATGAACGCAAGAATGAACACGGCCACAAGTCCCGGCAGCGCGAGCGGCAGAAGCACCCTCGTGGCCGCCGAGAACTTGCCCCAGCCGTCGACCCACGCCGCTTCCTCCAACTCAACCGGTATGGTCTTGAAATAGGCCTGCAGCAGCCAGATCGAGAACGGAACCGTGAAGGTACAGTAAACAAGTATCAGGGAGAGCGTCGTATCGATGAGACCGAGATTGCGCAGCACGACGAAAATCGGCACGACCAGAACGATGCCGGGGACCGTCCGCAGTGCCATGTAGGAGATCAGCAGAGCCATCGACAACCGGAAGCGCAACCGGGCGAAGCTGTACGCGGCGGGTGCGGACACCAACAGCGTAAAAATCGAAACGAGCAGCGCGGTCTTCATGCTGTTGAAAATCGACGGCACGAGATGCTGAATCTGCATGCCCTGCTCGTTGTAGTACGCCCTGGTCTCCTCTTCGCCGAAGCCGAGCAGCGCCTGGTAGTTCTGGATGGTCGGCTCATGCGGAAACGCATGCGGCGGTACGGCAAAGATCTCGCTTTCCGGCATCAGGCTCGTCGCAACCATCCAGTAGATGGGCCCGAGCAGATAGACGAGAAAGACGCCAGCGAGCGACATCAGCATCGCGGACTTGGCGATGCGGCGCAGGCGGCGCACGGTTTTCCTGTTCGGTTTCATCGAGCGAATTCCCCGCGCTTCCACAGGAGCCGGATGTACACGATCGCCACGATCAGCGTGATGAAGGCGATGAGGAACGCAAACGTATTTCCCCGGCCGAAGTCCGTGAAATTGAAACTGGTCGTATAGGCGAGCCAGCCCACGACCGTCGTTGAATTGCCCGGACCGCCGCCAGTCAGGATGAAGATCAGGTCGAAGACCCGGAGTGCTTCCATCGTCTGGGTGATGAGCACGATGAGCATCGACTGGGACAGCCAGGGAAGCGTGATGCGGAAGAACCGGCTGAACCGCCCCGCACCATCCACCCGCGCCGCCTCGTAGAATTCATCGGGAATGGTCTGAAGAGCGGCCAGGAACACGATGGTGACGAACGGCACCTGGTGCCAGACCTGTGCGGCGACCAGGGACGCCATCGCGAAATCGACATCGAGAGCCCATGCCCGGGACGTATCGATAATCCCCAACCCCTTGAAGATTGCGTTCAGCAGTCCGAAACGGCCGTCGTAGATCCATGCCCAGACGAGGCCCACGACCACCGGGGGCATGGCCCAGGGTATGAGCGTGATGGCACGGACGAGCCCCCGTCCCGGGAACTCCTCGTTGAGAAGCAGCGCGAGGAGGAGGCCGATCACGGCGCTGAATACGATCGTGCCAACCGCGAACTGCAGGGTGACATACATGGTCGACCAGAAATCCGCGGACGTCAGCTGCTCGATGTAGTTGTCCACGCCGACGAAGCGGGTCCGGTGGGGCCGGCGGAGATTGAGGGAATGAAGCGACAGCCAGAATGACCAGATTATCGGAAAGGTCGCCATCACCAGCAGCAGGATGATGGCCGGCGAGTTCAACGCAAAGCCGATGAAGTCGTCCCTGTTCCGCTTCCTCGTCACGGCACCGGCGCCTGCCATGGTTACTGCCTCAGGCTCAGGTAAATGATGGTCTTGATGTATGGAGACGCCCCCCCGACCTCCACGTTCAGACGAAGCCAGGGGCAGAAATCGGGTACACGAAGCGTCTGGAGGCCAACCCCTTCAAATCGCAGCCGACTCGACTCGTGCGGGCACCAGCAAAGCCCGTCCGGCGAGAGAAAGGTCACGATCTCGACAGTGGTTCCGGGCGACGCGTCAACGACATTCAGGAACCACCGCGCCTCGCCGGCCCAGGCCGCCTCATACGGCTCCGTCCAGAGTTCGGACCGTATCTCGACGTTGCGTTCCAGCACGGCGGTATGCGACCGAGGCAACAACGTTGGTCACCAATCCACGGAGGTCAGGATGGAGTCGAAGAAGATGAAATTCCGTACCGGCCTGTGCGTGCGGACATCCAGCGATAGATTCAACATGTTCGACAGGCCCAGGTAGTAGCCTTCAGGGTAGCGTGGAACGTCCAGTCCCGTCAAATCGAGCACCTTGTCGTTGACCTGCATGACGACGTTGCGCAGGGACCGCGTGTCGAACTGCCATCGCAGGTAATGCCAGTTGATCTTGGTCGGAATCTCGTTGTAGCAGAATGTCTGGCCGCCGTCGGGAACGTCGACCCAGTCGTCGGGGTCGCGAACGTGGTAGTCGTACGCGACCGGCGCGTCCCCACGCATTTCCATTTTCGTCGTCGTTTGCACGCTCGTCTTGACCTGCCATTTCTGGACCAGTTCCCCGCGCGCATTGGTGTTGGAATAGCGCACGCAGCAGTGCGCCCTTCGCCGGCCGTCGGAAAGATCGTTGCTGATGCAGAAGTCGCCGAAGTCGGACAGGCTCGGGTCGATGTTGCCGTCGAATGAACCGGCTTCCCGACGGGTCCCGTGCCACGCCTCGGACTTGAAGGTGAAATACGTTTCCAGTTGCACGATTCCGGGCCGGGCAAATGTCAGGCGCTTGATCGCCAGCGCCATGTGGCCGGGCTTCGGGCGCGTCTGCAGCTTGAGCGCGTAGTTGCCCGTCACGACGCCGTGTGTGCCGATGTCGAAGAACGTACAGGTACTGAGTTGCGGCGGGCGCATGTCGCCCTGGACCGGACGCACGCGGTCCAGATTGCCGTCATGGTTGCCGATCAGCTCGCACCAGCCGTTCACGCCTTCGTCGAAGTTGTCGAAACAGAGAATGCGGGGAAGCGGCGAGTACCTGCTCAGCAGCGGATTTGCGGCGATAAGCTCGCTCCGCCTCTCGGTGGGCTCGATATTCATGAATGCTCCGCCCCAGTCCGGTTGAACGCAACGAGGCGCCTGCCGGCGCCTCGCTGCGCACGTGTACAGGACTCAGCCGCGCGCCAGCCGTCTCGCACGGTCGGCGGAAGCCGCGAGAGCATCCTTGACGCTCTGCTTCTTGGTCAGCGCATCCTGGACCTGCTGCATCCAGTAGTCTTCCCATTCCGGATACCAGAAAGTCTTGACGCCCTGCTTCTGCATGACGATCTCGCTGATCTTGTCGTAGACGTCCGTTTCCCCGTTTGAAATGTTCTTGACCATTGCCTGGTAGTCGGGGTGGTTCAGAACGGGGAAGTATGCCGCGCGTCCGCCGAAGGCAATCGTCCGGACCAGCAGCGTCTTGTAGGAGCTGTCCGCTTCGGGTCCGGAGATGTGCCGGATGAAATCCCAGGCCAGTTCCGGATTCTTCGAGTTGGCGGAAATGCCGATCTGGTGGAACGCGCCGACAGTCGCGACATCGTTGCGTTCCAACCCCGGTACGAGGCCGAGGAACACCTGGCCCTGCACGGAAGAATCCGGATCGACATTGGAGAACCGGAGCCCCCAGCGCGCCAGGAAACCGCCGCTGATCAGGCCCTGTTTCATGGCGTTCCGTCCATCCGCCCAGTTCTTGCCGAAATCGTCGGGCCCGACGATCTTCCAGTCGTTCACTGCGGCGACATA
>JAPOVX010000304.1:0-2419 GCA_026707935.1 Paracoccaceae bacterium | reverse complement strand
CGTTTCGTCGGCCCCGTCGAACAGCGGCTCGTTCTCCTCGTTGAACAGGCTTCCGCCGGACCCGAGGACGAGGCACCAGATCGACCACATCTGCCCGGGTTGTTTCTTGAGTCCCAGGTGAAGGGGATATTCCTGGATTCCGGCCTTCTTGATCGCCTCCATCTGCATGCGCAGTTCGTCCAGGTTCTCGGGCGGATCGGAATATCCCGCGTCATTGAGATTCTTCCGGTTGTAGACGTACCCGAACGGGTCGGCCGTATAGGGTATGCCGTACTGCCTGCCGTCCAGGCCCTTGCCTGCAACGGTCGATCCCTCCAGCGCATTCGCCCGGACCTCGTCGATGCCCGGCATGTCATCCACAGCATGCAGAAAGCCGGCATCCGCCCATCCGCTCAGTTCGGTCTCCGGTACTGTCGTGGCATCCAGGTCCGACCCGCCGACGAACTCGGTCGTCAGCGTATCGCGGAACTTGGCAAAGTTGATGTTGACCCATTCCACAGCGGCATCCGGGTTCTGTTCCAGGAAACGATGCGTTTCCTTGATTTCAGCCGGAACCGATCCCCAGGATCGGAAACTCAGCACCCGGTCGGCGTCGCGCATGAGCGATTCCGGCTGCCCCATGTCCTGTCCAAACGCAAGCCGCGGGGCCGCAAATGCAAGTGCGGAAACACCGGCCGACATCTTCAGGAATTTTCGTTTCGTGAATTCATGGCAGATCATGGTGACTCCTCCTCAGTTCTTGTGTCGGTTCCAGCTGTCTGGTCGATTTACGGGTTCAGCCCCGCCCTGCCCTTGACCGGGCAGGACGCGGCACTCGTGCTCCCGACCCGGCGATAGCTGCCGGACCCGTCGAGACAACTGTATATGCGCGGCCAACCGGGTGCAATACTTGTATACAAGAAACAAAAGTCTCGCTTTGGCGGTCTCCCCGGTCGTTCCCGGAAACGCGCGTCATCGAAATTGCGGGTGAAGACAGGTGCCCCTGGCGGAACCGGAAACAGGCGCGGGTCAACCGGGGTTCGGCAGCGGGATGCCGTTCTCGGAATCCGGCGAAGACACCCGAGTCCTGTCCACCGAGACGGCACCATCGGCAACCGGGAAACCTGCTCCACCTGAGGCGAGCCGCCCGTCCCGGCCGTCATCCGCCGTTGGGAGAATCCGTGATCGCCGTCTTGATGTATGCACCGTGGGCAAACACGCATGTCCAGGCAGAAAGAAAAATCTGTTTCCCGGATGGTTCCGCTCACCGCATCGTACCTGGCTAGTCCAGTTTCGTTGCGGCGAAACATGGACGCCTCATACCGGCTGCCGGTGACCCGGACGTCCTACGCGGTTACGGGGAAGACGGCGACGAATAATGGGCCTCCCGCTGCAAGACCGTGTTGGATGGAAACCATCGGATTGACGTGCGGCGGACCAGAATATCCCAACGGAAGGCAGGCCGACCGATGGCCGGCAGAATTGCCACGCGACAGCACAAATGTTCCAACCTTCCCTTACAACCAGAAAAACCGGAAACGGCGAAGCGTCAACTTGACCATGTCTTCGCCTCAACGGAACTTACGAACTCGCTGACCATGCAGGCCCTAAACGGACCCGATGAATGGGGACCGAGCGACCAATGCCGGATCGAAATCGAATTTGCGCCTGGAGCCTGACGTGACGACGAGGTGCGAATTGAGCAACTATCTCATACGACCAGGCTTACAGGTAGACTCACTGAATGCGATCTCTTCAGTTCGTCCGGACGAGTCCTGCAGAACACGCCATTTGAAGCGAATGGATCTGGGACGGCGGTCCGCGAACGAGGCAAGCACCTGATCACGCAGGCATCGTATGACCACTGGCGCACCACGACCTTCACTGCCATATGGCGCGTTGACGTGATCAATGTGCACTTCGCCCTCGACTTACCGTTCAACTTTGGCACCCTCCGCGTCCACGTTTGACAGTTTTTTCCGGGTCCCGTCACCCGGCGACGCAGTCGTGATGGGTAGCTATTTCCATCACGAAGGCGCACGCGTCAGACAAGTGATCCCCCGGGGCCGGTGCAAACCCGTTGTTCCGTCCCTCTTCCAGCCTGAATCCGATCCTGATCGAACACGTGTTCTCGATTCTCTGGAACGGACCGCCGAGGAAAAGTGGCCGCGAACCGGCACACTGCTCGAAGCGTTAATGCCGAAGGTATTTGCCGATTCACTCCGACACGCAGGACGCAGTTCCACTTAAAGTCGTCATGCTCTGGAGTACCCCCCGCCGGTCGCCAAGTTCACGGGTTGAAAATTGATCGAAGTCCCGGAAAATGAGGACGAAACCATGACACGTTTCAAAGGAGTGTTTCGAACCAAAAAGCCGGTTATCGGCATGGTTCATCCTGGTGCGCTCCTCGGGGCGCTGCTCCACGACAGTGCGGCCGGTT
>JAPOVX010000355.1 GCA_026707935.1 Paracoccaceae bacterium | reverse complement strand
CTGTCATTCCTGTTCATCAGCCATGACCTCACGGTGATCAGGGCCATCACCGACCGGGTGCTCGTGATGAAGACGGGGCAAATTGTCGAGGCGGGAGAAACTGACTCGGTTCTGGATTCGCCCGCTCACGCGTATACCCGGCAACTGATCGAAGCCGCGCCGGCAATTCCCGGGGAATGGCGAATGGAGAGTGCACATGCTTGATTTTGCGGGCTTTCAGTTTGATCCGCGACGTCCGTTCATCGGCGGGGAACAGGTTGAGGCAAGCACGCCAAGACTGATCGAAACCAGGAATCCGTCTGACGGGGAAACGATTACCGAACTCCCGTGCTGCGGGGCCGAAGACGTTGACCGCGCGGTCTCGGCCGCCTCTGTTGCCAATGGCGGAGCCTGGGGCAGTGCGACCGCGACGGAACGGGGACGAACGTTGTCGCGTATCGGGAGGCTCGTTCTCGATTGCGCGGACGACCTCGCCAGACTGGAGGCACTCGACGTCGGCAAGCCGTTGTCGCAGGCGCGCGCCGACGCGGTGGCCCTGGCCAGATACATGGAATTCTACGGCGGTGCAGCGGACAAGCTGCACGGCCAGACGATACCCTTCCAGAGCGGCTATCTCGTCAGCACGATCAGGGAACCATTCGGTGTAACGGGGCATATCATACCCTGGAACTACCCCATGCAAATCATGGGCCGTTCGATCGGTGCCGCCCTCGCCACCGGCAATGCCTGCGTGCTGAAACCGTCGGAGGAAGCCTGCCTCACCGCCCTCGCGTTCACCGAACTGGCCACCCGCGCCGGACTTCCCGCCGGCGCACTCAATGTTGTCCCCGGGTTGGGCAATGAAGCCGGGGCAGCGCTCGCCCGCCATCCCGGCGTCGGTCACCTGTCGTTCACCGGGTCGGTCGAGGTAGGCAAGAGTATCCAGGAAGCGGCTGCCGCAAACGTCGTGCCGGTCACGCTGGAACTCGGGGGAAAATCCCCCCAGATCGTGTTCGCCGACGCCGATCTCGACGCGGCGTTACCTTTCCTCGTCAACGCGGGAATCCAGAACGCCGGTCAAACCTGCTCGGCCTCGTCCCGAATTCTTGTTGAAGCCGGCATTCTTGACGAAGTCGTCGATCGGATGGCGCGCCGTTACCGTGCGCTCCGGGCGGGTCCTGCTCTTCGTGATCTCGACCTGGGGCCGCTTGTTTCGGACCGGCAGCGGGCCGCGGTCCTTGCCTATCTCGCGCAGGGTTCCAGTCTCGAAGAAATCGCGCGGGGATCGATCGCCAGGGAGTCCCCGGGAGGCGGCTATTATGTCGAACCCGTACTGTTCGCCGGCGAAGATGCACGGCATGTCCTGGCCCAGGAAGAGGTTTTCGGCCCGGTACAACTCGTGATTCCGTTTCAGGATGAAAACCAAGCTGTCGAAATCGCCAATGGCACGCCATACGGGCTCGTGGCAGGCGTCTGGACATGCGACGGCGGGAGGCAAATGCGCCTTGCCCGACAACTGCGTTCCGGGCAGGTCTTTATCAACAATTACGGTGCTGGCGGAGGTGTCGAGTTGCCATTTGGAGGAACCGGTCTCTCCGGGCACGGAAGGGAAAAAGGCTTCGAGGCGTTGTACGGAATGACCCAATTGAAAACTGTCGCGGCTTATCACGGTTAAGCCATGATCGCACGCGCCGGTCCCGGGATTTTTCCTTCAGCCAATTCCCGGCATTCTCACGGGGACCGGTCGGCCCGGATTCGAAACTGTCATCGCTTTCCCCATTGGATCGCTCCCGCGAAAATTCGGGTGCAAATTTACCATGGCGGTTTTTTTTTCGATCTCATGCCGCAAAGACCTGTCGGGTTGGTTTGGCGTTGTCATTTGCCTCCCGAGCGGTCCACGCGCGGCCGAACCGGCCTGACATGACCAGTGCCCGGAAGATCATGAACGCCTGGCCGCCCTCCATGCTCCATCGCATGCCCGAATCCTCGAACCTTTTGGCCACGGTGCTTTCGTTTGCGGCCTTGCCAACCAACCCCACAATTGCGATGTCGTGCAGGAGGGACATTTCGGAATTCCCTCCAATGGTAAAATATCTTTGCCTATCCGAAATCCTGTCACGCCGACCGGCCGAAACGCACCAAAACCCGCACTCTTGCCTCAAGCCTCGCCCTCCCTCCCAAGTTGACAGGTTTCCCGAGACCCGGTAGCCAAAGATGCGTACTCAGTTCTCCCGCGATTGGCCCAGTAAAGGAGCGTTCTCATGAAACATCATTTGACGGGTGCGCAAATATCATCCTACCGGGAAAACGGCTTCCTCATCATCGAGGATTTCCTCGACGGAGATGAACTGGACAACTGGCGGGCGATGGTGGGAGAGGCGGTCTCGCTCAGGGACGACAACAGGTTGCCCGAGGGATCCTATCAAACTTCGCAGAAGACGGAAGGTGAAACCGTTTTTCGTCAACGGATCAACCTGTGGATGGATCATGACGGCGTCCGTGCTTTGATGCTGGATCGCCGGCTTGGAAAAATGGCGGCCGACCTGGAAGGAGTCGACGGCATACGGATATGGCACGACCAGGCGCTGATCAAGCTGCCCTGGTCCAACCCCACGGCGTGGCACCAGGACAACCCCAAGTGGTCATTTGCATCGGAACACGCCATAACCATCTGGGTCGCTCTGGACGATGTAACAATTCAGAACGGCTGCATGTTCTTCATGCCGGGATCCCACAAGCGAAGATTGGATGACTTCAAGGCGGACGGCAACCACGTGGGAGCCATGTTCAACGCCTATCCCGAACTCGGCAGAATGGAACCCGTACCTGTCATCATACCTGCGGGCGGATGTTCCTTTCACAACGGACTGATGGTGCACGCCGCCAATGCGAACATGACGCCTTTTCCGCGACGGGCCTTTACCTGCGCCTATATGCCGGACCTCAGCCGGTTCAACGGCGAACCGAATGTCCTTCCGGACCGGATCCTGAATACGATTGAAGTCGGCGACCTGCTGGATGATGACGACCAGAATCCGCTTATCCACACACTGTGACCCGACACGCGAAAGCCTCGCTGGCGGTCTCGGGGCGTGTTCCGACGAATAGGCGAACCGACAGGCCGTCCTCTTGACCGGTTCCGTATGGGGCGCCCCGGCCAATCGGTGCATGACCGGCGACCGAGCGGCGATGAGTTGGAAATCACCTTCCCGACGGCAACGCGATGTCCCATGGTGGCGTAATGTCGATTTGGCCCAGTAAGGGAGAAAACGTCCGCGAAGATCGTTGACACGATCGGAATCGCAATGGCGAAGAACGGCTCCAGGTTGTACGGTTCTGCGGCAATCGGACCGGAATACAATGCGACAAAGTCCGCACCGTCGTTTGCTGCGGATCCCCGAGGCAAGATGTCAGTGTTCCCTGCAGGGGGGAAATGACCCGCTGCCGGCCGGTGTCATCGCGGCCACGCAGCATCGCCACCTCGCGCAGTTCGTCCGCTGCGTGACGGTCGCGTTCGCGCCTGCCACCGCGTGGATTTCCGGTCACGCGGACGAATGGCACGCCGACGTGTGGCGTAAGGCCGGCACGCGGTTGCGACGTTTGATTGGGACCCGAGGATTGCACGGTGTTCTCATCGAACAGTCCGAATTACCCGGGACGCAGGGCCAGCGCGCGTATCGAGTCGTGGTCGAACGCGTTTTCCGGAACCGAGCGTTCGAACTGGTATTTTCCGGGTCGATGTCGTGATCGAATGTCTGCACGTGCGAACCGGACAAGAGTGTGGGCTTTCGCGTGTTTGGATCGGTTTGGGTGACTGCATTTTGAATTGGCACGGTATCTCGTCACCATTGGGGGGAATTCGGAAACGTTTCTTCCGCACGACATCGCGATCGTGCGGCTGGTTGTCGAGGCCGCAAACGAAATCATCGCAGCCCAAAGGTCCATGGGATCGGGCGTGCGATGGAGCAAGGAGGGCCGCCAGGCGATCATGACCTTCCATGCACCGATTCTGTCAGGACGTTTCGACCGCGTAAAACATTCGGGCAGGACTATGCCAAACCAGCCCGGCAGGTCTCGCGGCATGTGAAAAAAAGCCGGCATCGTAATTTTTCCCAAGATTTCGCTTGCATGATTCGAAAACCGGGTTTATTTGCGAATGAGAATAGTTCGCATTCTCAAAACGGCGGTGAATCTGCATGGCGTTGGCACCCGAGACAATTCGAGTTCGCACTCCCCGTTCGCGCCAGGACAGGACAGGGCGATCATTGCGACCGGCGCCGGCCACCGCGCGGTTCGAGAGAATCGGCGTGGCGGTGTTGCTCCTGCTCGCGGTTGCGATGCCCGGCCGATTGGGAGAGATCACGCTGGCCTCGCTCGTGGATGCCTACGTACAGGTCTCGGTGTTCGTATACGCGACGCTTCTCGCCTTCTTTCTCGCGGAAGATATCTTTGATTTCGACATCGGAGGGTTCTTCCGCCAGTCGCGCCTCCTCCAGATTCCGGTCGCGTCGTTTCTCGGCGCGTTGCCGGGCTGCGGAGGCGCAATCATTGTCGTTGCCTCCTACACCTCGGGCAATGTCTCGATGGGCGCCGTCGTCGCGACCCTGACTGCAACCATGGGCGATGCTGCCTTCCTCTTGATCGCGACACGGCCGGATGCGGCTGTCATCGTGTTGCCGCTGGCCATGGTCGCCGGAGTCGTCACGGGCTACGTGGTCGACTTGTTCGACCGGAGCCATTTCCGCCATTCGGGAGATCCCTCGGCCCATATGCCACGGCGTATCTGGCGCATTCGCCTGAGGGACTGGGCGTTTGCAGTTCCCGCTCTCCCGGGACTCGGTCTCGGCATCGCTGCCCTTTTCCAGGTCGAGTTTACCGGTTGGCTCGAACTCGCGGCTACGGTTGCTGCCTTGGCCGGAATGGCAATCGGCTTTGCGATCTGGGCCATATCGCCAGTCCGTAATCTCACCCATCCGGATGATCCCGCGTTGACCCGCGCGGCCGAAGAGACGAGCTTTATCACGGTCTGGGTCGTCGCGGCGTTTCTTGCTTACGAATACCTGGACCAATTCGCAGGACTTGACCTCGCCGCCGCCTTCAAGGCCGCGGGGCCGCTCCTTCCTTTGATCGCAATAGGTGTCGGGTTCATTCCCGGTTGCGGACCGCAGGTTCTCGTCACCACGCTCTACATCAACGGGCTCATTCCGTTTGCAGCGCTGTTGGGCAACGCGATTGCCAATGATGGAGATGCGTTGTTCCCTGCACTCGCGTTGACGCCGCGCGCAGCATTGATTGCAACCTTGTACAGCGCCATACCGGCGGTGATCCTGGCGTACACGTTCTTTTATTTCCTGCCCGGAATCCCCTGACCGGTTCCGTGACGCTCCCGGGGAATTCAAACCCGTTTCGGTAAATCCCTGTCAGCGCCAAATCGCCCTGCTTCATCGGCAACCGGCACGGCGCAAGGCGCCGTCCCACGGCGGAAGTCCGGAACCCCGGGTGTTCGGACAATCGGGTTTTTCGCCGGGAACCCGCAGAATTGACTGAAACGGCGTCCGAATTGCGGACGTCGGGCGATCGCACGATTCAATTGCTGAGTATGGCCATCGCGTGCGTATCCCAGCCCACCCAAAACGTTCCGCTGGCGACTTTCTCCGCGGTCCCGGTGTCCACGTAGGCCCTGAGTTTCGCACCGCGTGCCGCTTCGACAAGGAGATCCACAACCACGCGGCTTCCCAGGAACGTGCGCCCGACGACACGTCCCTGGACGGCGTTTTCCATGTCCGGGCGTGCATCGAAGAAAGCGAGCTTTTCAAGCCGGACCGAGGCGGAGATCGCGTCGCCCGGGGCTGGCGCACCGGCTGGCGCATGACCGAAAAGGTCGTGCCCGTACCAGTCGACAACCACAGTGCTTCCATTCACCTTGCGCACCTTGCCCGCGAGCAGGTTCGTTTCGCCAATGAACTCGGCGACGAACCGGCTCCTGGGATGAATGTAAAGCTCGCGCGGGGTGCCATCCTGTTCTACCAAACCCTCGTTCAGGACGACGATCCGGTCCGACATCGTGAGGGCCTCGTCCTGGTCGTGGGTCACGAAGAGGAACGTCTTGTCGGTGCGGCGCTGGATCGACTTGAGTTCCTGTTGGACCTGGCCGCGCAGTTTCGCATCGAGCGCGCCGAGGGGTTCGCCCAGCAGCAACAGCGCGGGATCGGGGGCGAGCGCACGCGCGAGAGCAACCCGCTGGCGCTGCCCGCCGGAGAGCTGTCCGGGGTAGCGGGCGCCGAATTCGTTCAACTCGAGAAATGTCATCAGCTCGTCCAGCCGCCGTTCGATGGCGCGGCGCCCCATGCCCTTGAGTTCGAGGCCGAACGCCATGTTCTGCAGCACCGTCATGTGCGGAAAGAGGGCATAATCCTGGAAAACCATGTTGACGTTGCGCCGGTTCGGCGGCAGGCGCGTAACGTCCTTGCCCTCCAGGATCACCCGTCCGGTGTCGGGGAACTCGAACCCGCCCAGGATTCGCAGCGTTGTGGTCTTTCCGCAGCCAGACGGTCCGAGCAGGGTGACAAATTCCCCCGGGGCAATCGCGAGATCCATCCGCTCAAGCGCGACAGCGTTGCCGAATCGCTTGGAAATCCCCTCGAATCGGACAATCCGGTCCGGACTTGTCATTGTTCGTTCGATCTGTTCATCCGCCGCGTGATGCGCTCTGCCCAGATCCCCATGGCCGCCGTCAGGACAAGGGCGACGGTCGCGATCGCGTTGATTTCCGGGGACATGCCCGAACGCAGCTCGGCGAAAATCAGTACGGGAAGCGTGGGCTGATAGCTACCCAGGAAAAACGAGCGCACGAAATCGTCGAAGCTCAGCAACAGGCAGAAAATGCTTGCCCCCAGGATGGCCGGGGTCAGATAGGGCAGCGTGATGCGCAGGAATGTCACGAGCGGGTCGGCGCCCAGGTCTCGCGCGGCCTCGGTCTGGCTGCGCGCCAGGGTCGAAAGCCGTGCCATGACGATAAGGACGACAAATGGCACGTTGTGGATCGCGTGAGCCCAGATGATCGCGAACATCCCCGGCTCGATACCCAGCAGCCGGGCATAGATGCGAAACGCGATGGCGGAAATGATCCCGGGCACGAGTGCAGGCAGGATTGCCAGGGCGAATATCACCGTGCGCCCCAGGAACCGCCGGCCGTCCAGAAGCAAGGCGATCCAAGTGCCGACCACGATGGAACCAAGCGTCGCGAGGACCGCAATTGCGATGGAATAGCCAAACACGGAGAGAACCTCCGCGTCCTTGAAAACCCCGAGATACCATTCGAGCGTCCAGGACCGGATGGGAAAGCCGATGAACTTCGAGTCCTTGAACCCCATGACGACCATGAGGACCAACGGTACGAAGACGTAGACCACGAATGCCCAGTAGCAACATGAAAAGAAGACCCGGGAACCGCGGCTCATCTGGTGTCACCCTTGCGCAGCGCCGTCATGATCCGCTGGAATGACCCGATAAGGACCAGCACCGTGATGAACATGATCGTGGCGAACGCCGCGCCGGTCGGCCATTCGTCGCCGGCCACGAAGAAGAACCCGGCGATGGTCTCGGCGAATACCGTGGTGGATGGTCCGCCCAGGAGGACCGGCGTGCCGTAGAAGCCGGTGGAAATCAGGAAAACGAGGATGCACCCGGAAGCGATCCCTTCGAGCGTGAGCGGAAGGGTAATCCTGCGAAACCGCGTCAGTGCGCCCGCACCGAGGTCCGCGGCGGCGTCCGCATAGCTCCGCGGGAGTTTTTCCAGGGCAGAGTAGAGCGGCAGCAGCATGTAGAGCGAAGTCAGGTAAATGATGCCGATACCGACCGAGAAGCCCGTGTACATGAAGGGTATCGGCCGCTCGATCAGGCCCAGTGATTTCAGTAACAGGTTCACGGCCCCGTTGTTGCCGAGCAGGATCATGATGGCGTAGGTACGCACGATTTCCCCGACCCAGAACGGTATGAGCAGCAGCAGCAGCAGCAGCAACTGGTTTCGCCGGCTGACGTAGCGGGTCAGGAAATACGCGATCGGATAGGTGATGATGAGGGTTGTAACGGTAAACGCCGTGGCGAATGCCAGGGTGCGGAAAAACGGCACCCAGTAAAAACTCTCGGCGAAGAATCTCCGGTAATTGTCGAGCGTGAATTGTGTCTCCGCCCCCTTGGAAAGCGGGTAGGCCTCCGTGAAGCTGACGAAAAGCATCTGGATGATCGGTCCGAGATGCTGGGTCAGGACCCAGATTGCCGGAAAGGCGGCCAGGAACAGGAACTGCCGCCGGGGCGACGCGTAGATCAGGCTGACCAACGCCCGGTACGGGGCGAAGCCGACCAGTTTGCCCCAGCCCGTGGGCTCACCCGCGCCGGTCATTTCCTTGTCGCGGTTCTGGCCCGGCACGAATGAATTACCTGGCGTCATTGCCTGCGGCCCGCGGCCCGAATGCACGTTCCCCGCCCGCGCGGAACGGCGGGCGGGGTGCCGCGGGAGTCCCTCACGCGGCCTTGATGGCCTCGACGGCCGGATCGACGAGACCGTACTTCAGCTCGTTCGCTTCGGCCCGGAAGAACCTGAGCCCGGCGAGCTCCTCGTCGGTGAAGGCCGTGGACTTGCGCTCAAGTTCGGTCAGGTGTTCTGCCGCACCCTTGTAGGTCGAGATGAAACCTGACGCGCGCGTCATCGATGCCCCGATCTCCGATGACGCCAGGATCGCGTCGAGAAACGTGTAGGCATTGTCCGGATTTGGCGCGTTATTGGCGACGTTGTAGGTGTAGACGAACCCGTAGGAGCCTTCCTGCGGGATCGTCATGTCCACCGGAAAGCCGTCGTTGATGAGCGTCGCGATCGGACCGTTCCAGGCGTGCCCCACGACGATATCCTGGTTGATGAACATCTGCTGAACTTCGGCTCCGCTGTCGTAGTATTTGCGCACCAGCGGTTTCCTGTCGATCAGGTACTGTTTCGCCTCTTCGACGATCTCGGCCGCCTTGTCATGGTCGTCGAGATAGGCGACCATGTTTCCGTCGTACCCCAGCTTGAGCATGATGATCGACATCATGTCCTGTATGATGTAGGCGGTCTGCTTCGCATATTTGTCCGCGAACAGGACATCCCAGGACCTTGCCTCCTCGGCGCTGACAACATCGGTGTTGTAAGCGAGAATCTCCATGCCGGAGAGGATCGGTGCGCCCCACTTGCTGCCGTCGATCGTCGCCCAGTCGGATTCGGAGAACGTCGGGTTGATGTTGCCCCAGTTGCCGAGCCGGTCGGTATCGAGAGGGGCAATGAGCTCGCTGCTTATGAACTGCAGGAACCTGTGTCCCGCCACGGTGACGATGTCGGCGGTGGGGTTGGGAGCCTCTGCGGCGAGCAGGTTGAACTGCTTGCCCTGGTCGTCAACGAGGCGGATGTTCACCTTGATCCCGGTTTCGGCCTCGAACTGCTCGCGAAAGCTGTCGGGGACGAAATTGGCATAGGTCCAGACGTTCACTTCGCCGCCCTGTGCATGGGCCCGGCGAAGGTAGGCCGGGCTTGCGAGCGCGGCGGCACCCAGGACCGTGGTGCCCAGAAAACGTCGTCTGCTTAGGCTTGATCTTTTCATGTCGTACTCCCGTATTTGATCGTTCGGTTCTAGCGGTTTTCCGTACGTTGCACGATCAGCTGGCCGTAACTTCGGCCAGTTGTCGCAACAGGCCCGTACGGGCGGCCTGTTTGAGGTCGTACAGGTCGTGGCGCGGCAGGTCGAGCGCATTGAGCAAGTCGTTTTCCGCGGCGAAGTCGCGACCATACATCGCGGACAGGATCTCCACCCCGGCGTCGTGCAACCTTGCCGGGCGCCCCGCGAGTTCGCCAAGTGCAACTGTCACCACCAATCCGTAGGGCACGTCTTCGGTCACGTACCGGCTGTTCGCCGTCGCCGGGCCGGTGCCGCCGCTACCCTGGGAATGCATCTCCTGGTTCATCCGGGAAACCGAGGCGACGGGCACGTGGAACGACAGGTGAAAATGCTCAAAGATCGTGCGTACCTCGAGATCAAGCGCGGATGCGATCGCCAGTCTTTCCTCGTCGAGTGCTTCCAGGAGACGGCCGACGTTCGATGTGACGTTCTCGCCCTGGCTCCACGACTCTCCGCGCTCCATGCGCGTCATGTTGCCAAGTGCAATACCCATGTGGTTTTGAGGGTTGAGATTTGACAGTGATATGGCAAGCAGCCCTTCACGCGGCTGGAACCTGTCTCCAAAGAGGTGCCGGCAAAGTGCAAGCCCGTCCCGGGACCTGTTGTCCGGTACCGTGCAGAGGTCGATGAGCCTGCGCACGGTGTTGATGTGAACTTCGGTGCCCGACTGGCGGCGGCCGGTGACGACAGTCGTGCCCCAGGCCGTGACCGGCACAGTGACACCGCGCGCATGGAGCAGCTGCATCAGGTAGATGGCACCGAGTGATGCATGGGAGGAGATGATAACATGATGAACACTGCGAATGTGCAGTGCCAGGGCGTCCATGACGGCCTTGTGACCATAGGCAGGGAGCGCGAGCACGAGTACATCGTTGTCGCGGGCAAGTTCCTTCGCATCGCTTGCCAGGCGCGGACGGAACACGGCATCGATCGCGCCGGTTGCGGCCAGCTCCGCACCTCCGGCGAGTTCAGACGTGCCCCTGCCTGACGGCGACCAGAGCATCGGGTCATGCCCGTTCACGTGCAGTAGTGCCGCGGTTCCCATGGCAACGGAACCCGCGCCAGCGATACCGACGCTCAACCCGTTCGCCAACCGAAACCTCCTCTTGGCGTAGTGCCTGGTAATGCGCGCGTCGCGTGAACTGCAGCCGAAACCCCGCGAACACGCACTCCGGCGGGGAACGCCAGCCTGAAAGCGGTGACCCCTTCGGCGTAGGGGAAACGAACCGGTTGCCGGGCCGTCCTACCGGAAGTTCGGCCTGGCCCGTGCAATCCGTGGATAAGAAGGGAGCCGGAATCGCTTCCGGGGGCAGTCCTCCCAACGTGACGTGCGCAAGGTGCGGCGCTTCGTGCGAATCCGGTAAATCGGGAAGCGCCGGACGCACCCGCGTCCGCAAGGTCTCCCGACGCCTCAAGGAAGAACATCGGTGCATGCATGTTCCGGACTTCCACGCGTCGCTTGTATGCCTGGACTGTGTTGCTCATGACGATTCCCGGCCAGGGTGTCGGACGCCCTCAGCCTGCCGAACGTATCGTACCACAAACGCCTTGAACTCGGCCACCCGCAACCAGCCGTTCTCGGAGCGGACTCGCGCCCTCCATCCGCGGGGTCTGCGGGCATTTGCCCGTCGGCGTTGGAGGCAACCACGCCCGTGCCTTCGTCGCGGCGCACCGGAGTTGCAATCTGATCTTGGAATGTACGCGCCCGTCGCTCAACCTCGTTCGAGATCAGATGCCACCCATTCGTCTCCGGCGAGCTCCGGCACATCGTAATCCAGCAATCCCTGCCAATGTGCGCCGATGTCCTCGCGATAGAGCGTGGCGGCAATCGACCGGGCAAGCCAGGCCGCCCCGTCAGACACCGCAGGGATGTCGCCGCTTACCTTGCCGAGGCTCGCCGTAGCTCCGTAGTTGAAGCAATATACGTGCTTCAGCCACGGTGCCTTGCCCGGCACCTCTTCGCGGAAGGTGAAGTCTGGCCGCAGGTAGGGGAAACGCCCGAGTTCCGGACATTCCTCGCCCTGCGGCGGCTCGTAGACCTGTTCCCACAGCAGGATGTCTCCGGCTGCATCGCCGAACTCGGTCCGGGTCAGCGGGTCAACGGTAAAACCGGTGCCAAGGATCATGTAGTCCCCCTCGTAGGATGTTCCGTCCGCGAATGCCACGCGCACCGCACCATTGCATTCCTCCGCCCCGGTCACGGTCTTTCCGAAATGGAAATATGCGTTCTCGTGGCGGCTGACGCGCAGGACTGAGTTATGGGGCGCCGGCGTCTGGGTGACGAACGAGTATCGCATGAAACGCCAGCGCCACTCGGGAGGCAGTTCGGGAAAGCCGCAGGTGAAACCATAGCTTCCGATCCCCATCATCTTGTTGATCGTGGGCATCTCGTTTCGCCGTATGAAATGCCGAACCTCCGCGGCACCGTGTTCCAGCGCCTCGGCAGCGTTGTCCACGGCCGTGGCGCCCACACCGATAATCGCCACGCGCTTGTCCCGAAGGGCGGAAAATTCGATGTCGTCGACGCTGTGAGCCCACAGGCGGCCGGGCAGCCCGCGCGCGAAGCCGGGAATGTTTGGTTCGCCCAGACCCTCGCGGCCCGTCGCGAAGACGAGTTTCCGGGTGAGGATGGAGTCCTCAGGCCCACCGGAAAGCTGCAGTCGAAGCAGGTTGCCTTCGGGGAGGATCCGATCGACCGATACCCCGTTTTCAACCGGGATTTCCAGGACACGGCGGTACCAGCACAGGTAATCCATCCACATCGGCCGCGGGATCCTGTACAGCTGGTCCCAGGCAGTCGCTCCGAACTGCGCCCGGTACCACGCCTGGAATGTCAGCGCTCCAAGGCCGAATGCAGGACCGGCCAACTGCTTGGGGGACCGCAGCGTTTCCATCCGTGCATAGGTAACCCAGGGCCCTTCCTTTCCCTCGGGACTGCGGTCGAACATCCGCATGTTCGCAACGCCACCGGTTTTCAGGGCAAGCCAGGCGACCATTCCGCACATTCCGCCGCCGATGATGACGACGTCGGTTGCACCCCGCGTTGGCGGTATCCAGTCCTTGCCGGGATAGCAAAGGAACTCCAGGTCCGCCCTCAGCCGGGATTCCAGGGCCGTGAGGCCTTGTTCATCGATGCCGGAATTTCTGTCTCCAAGCATGTCTGGCATTCTGACCAGTGTCCTATCGTGGTCCAGTTCGGAAGTCGGAATCCGCCGTGAACTTGGAGATGATTGAACGGTTTTGCCGGAATCGTAGACCTCGAAACCGGTCGAACGCAAGCGACATTCGGAACCCGCCTGTCGTTTGCCCGTTGGAGACAGGCAACTGCAGTTGCCTGCGGCAGGCCAGAGTTGTAATCGTTGTCCGGATTTCTTCAGAAACCCGCCATGCACGGCCCATGTCGGCTGCACTTGGCGTCACGTTCGAGCCAGGGTGTAACATGACCCAGCTGTCCTCGCGTTCGCAATGGATGACCGACGAACATGTGATGCTGGAGGACATGTTTCGCCGCTTCGTTACTGACAACTGGTCGCACAGGCTCCCGGCCTGGCGGGAGCAAGGGGAAATCGACCGCGACTGCTGGTACGAAGCGGGAGAACTCGGTCTTCTCTGCCCCTCGATTCCCTTGCAGCAATCGCCAAAGTACGTAGCGAATCATGGCTTATTCGTT
>JAPOVX010000210.1 GCA_026707935.1 Paracoccaceae bacterium | reverse complement strand
AAGGGCGGCAGGCCGCGCTCAATGGATGACGAGAAAGTCCGCCTCGCCGAGGCACTGCTCCGAGACAGGGAGAACTATCCCTTCGTCAATGATGTCATCAAGCAACTCGAAATCGGCAGAACTGCGTTCTATCGCTACTTCCCACCGGAGCGAATTCGAGAACTCAGGCCACCGCACAACTGAAATGAGCGCAATTCCAGTCGAACTCGCACAAATCGCGGGTATAGGCGAAGTTTCGGGAACTTTTCGATGCTCTCAGCCGCAATCAGCGGCATTTGCTTGGGCATTCTCACCCGTCAACGGCCTCTGAGAGCTCCGGTTGACGACTTCAGAATCAGCAAGAAGCGCAGGATTCCGCCCCGCAAATTGACCTTCAGATCGGAACCTCGACGCACTCGCCGGGCGCAATCCGTTCGATGGTGGCCACGATCCGGTCGACACGTGCCTCGATGCGCGGCCAGGACGTAGACATCAGGACCAGCACCGACAGCCGCCACGCCGCGAGATTCTGTTGGTGGCGCAGGCTCTGGTCCGTTGTGACCAGCAGCTCGAAGCCCTCCGCCTCGGCGCGATCGAGTAGCGCGCTGTTGCGAAGGCTCGACCATCCCCGCTCGAAAGCGGTTTCGACGCGATGATCCGGCAGGTGCCTGCGCAGCGGAACCGGCGTGCCCTGGTCGAACAGCACCCTCATGAAGCTGCGACGTCTCGCAAACGCCGCGTCTCATGATCCAGCACGCTATCGACCTGCCAACGCTCCACGCCTGGGAACCAGTCGAGGAACTGCTCGACCGTCGCGCCGTCCCGGAGGTTCTCGAACAGCGAAGAGACCGGCACCCGGGTCCCGCGAAACAGCCACGCGCCGCTCACCTTGTCGGGGTTTCGTTCGACGGCGGAACATTGACTCCACGTGACCATCGTTCTCCCTCGCCTTTTTTCCCGGCGCATTTGCGCGACAGGACCACGCCCGGACGCTTCATCCGTGGACGGGCCGGGAGCCTGACTGTAGCGCAGATCGCGCCGCAGTGTTCGGCCCCGGATGATACACCTAGGAGCTCGGATTGTGAACTGGACACAGCGGTCTGCGATCTCGGACACTTTCGGGAACCACTATGAGTTCGGTTTCGGATAATTCGAGCCGAACGCCGATCCGTGACAATCTCAGGATTGAATCCAAACAGGATCAGACAGAACAGGATCGCCTGAAGGAGCGGCGGCACATACTCATCATCCAATTCACGCGGCACGATGTCCTCACAGCGATCGACGCCGGCGTTGTCGCGATTGAAAAGGTGCCGGGGCCAGCCTGGATGCCTTCCCGGAGGGGGATGCCGATCCCGCGGCCGAAAGGCGGACTTGGGCAGGAGGCTGCCCCCGCCGGTCTGCGAAACCCGCGTGAGGAGCGGGCCTTCATCCCGGCCGCGGCCATCGAGTGCCGACCGGCTGCCCGGATCCGGAGGCCAGCGCGAGGGATGCCGCCATCGAGCGTCAGACGTGGCCGAGCGTCAGGCTGGCGATATCCACGGGGTTCCAGGCTCCGGTAAGCAGTTGTGGTAACCGTGCATTATCAAGACCTGTTTCCAAGCGCCCGATTCTGGGGCATTGTTTGCGTTTCAGGTTGCAAACCGCCGAATTTGATCCGTTCCCAAGCCTCAAGGACGGCCAAAATAGCACCTCTCGTGCTGCTGCGCACCGGAAACCCGCGACATTGTCCATCAGCAGCACGAGAACGCGCCCAGAGAACACGGAAAAACGCTTGGCGTAGGATTCCGCCCTCTTCCGCAAACGACCCCCGTCGGGCCTTCATCCCCGCGACCGACGAGGAGATCGCGAAATACCGGGACGAAGACTATCCCCGGTGGCTCGAGCGTTGCGAAGAGACACTGCGGGCCCATCATCGGACTCTGCAAGGCGAAACGCCCTTGCTCACCTTCGCGTTTTCTGCCGAGAACAGCGGCACACGCCCGGCGGCCGACGCCCTCGTCACGATCGAAGCACACGGCGGGTTCAAGATCAGGCCGCCACCGTTCGACGATATCGACCACGATCCGGAAGGCGAAGACGAAGCGTCGGGCAACCCGGCGACATGCTGCGCACCCTGAATCTGATCGGGCGCTCGATGCAAAGCTTTTCTGGTATCGTAAACTCCGACCCGGACATTCTGAGCAGACCACTGGCCCTCGCGTCGCTCGATCCGCCGGACACGCGCGACCCCAATGCGTTCTATTGCAAGCCCCGCCGTCCAGCCGAACCACAGGTGTCTTTCGCGCTCGAATGCGCGCAGTGGCGTCATGACAGTGAGGCGGAATCTTTTGTCAGTGAGATTCACGTCCCAACCGACCGGGATGCAGCGGAGGGTTTGTTGGTCTGCCGCATTCAGGCGGCCAACCTGTCGAAGTCCATGTCATGCCGCATCCCGGTGCGCATTGCGATAGACCATGCCAACGCGTTCGAAAGTGCCCGCGACATGGTTGAAGCCCTATACCACACAGTCGGGTCTCTGATTGCTTCGTCTCGCCCGTGGACCTATATGCCCTAGAAAGCGAAGCAAGCGCCTCCTCATGACCTTCCCGAACTCAGTTCAGGGTAATACCAATTTGTAGTATCGCTATCATCAGTGACGCCAAACAATGGGGATGTCCTGGTTGTCACCAAGCTCGACCGCCTCGGGCGCAATGCCATGGATGTCGCTGTCCACGTTGGCAGGCTTTGATGCGGTCGGCATCAAGGTTCACTGCCCGGCGCTCGGCGGTCAGCGAGGCGGAATCGCGCTTGCTTCAGCCTGTGACAGGGTCGTCCGCCACTCTGCTGTCGCCAGTGTGCCGTACAGTCAGTTGAACGCCCAAGGCCTGGAAGACAGCGAGAACCGTGGAAAGCTTCGGATCGCTGGTCGCTGACAAACTCTTGTACAGTCCTTGGCGCGATACATTGGCCGCCCGTGCAGTCTTGCTCATTCCCTGCGCTCGGGCAAGCGCCAAGAGAGCCAACTTGATGTAGGCTTCGTCTTCGGTTTCAAGGGCGGCCGCGAGATAAGCGGCCTGCCGCTTGGGCGTAGTCAGATACCTGGCGGCATCAAACGGACGGAATTTCTCACGTCCGATCAGTTCCTTTGTCATCCCGCAGCTCCTTCGCCAATCTGCGGGCGCGATTGATGTCGCGCGATTGGGAACATTTGGACCGCCACACAATAGAAAGTAATTGGTCTCCCTGATGATGGAATAGACGCGACAACCCGGGCGTCGATGAATGCGCAGTTCTTAATTTCCTCGCCGAGATGTTTCACGTCTCCCTTTCCGGTCTCCACCAACCTTTCCACCTGCACAATGTTCTGCGCTAACGCCTGGTCGTTGCGCAAACCATCGAGCCACTTCTGAAAAGTCTCGGATTCGTTTCTCTCGGCCATGTGTCTACTATAGATGACAGGCCGGAGAATGTCAACCCGAGACGACATCCGCGTACCCGTCGCGAGACTTGACCTGGTCCTGGATGTTCAATGGTTCGGTCAGCAAGTCGTCGCGGAACACGTAGTGGGTGGTGTCAAATTCCAGCATCGGCTCGCATGGATTGAGCCCGCCGGGCAGGGCTGGCATGGCAGCCAGCAGGTGCAGTTTTGCTGCCACGGTGACGGCCGAACCCCAGACATGATTGATTGCCGGAATGAAATGTGCATTCGCGAGAGCCAGAACCCGCAAGTACTCGCTGATTCCGCCAAGGGCACAGACTTCGGGCTGGGCAATGTCGAGCCCTCGATTCTCGAGAATCCGCCGCCAGCTCCAGCGATTGAACTCGGCCTTTCCGCCCGCGATGTTGACCTTGAGCCCGGCACGCAGTTCCCGGCAGCCCTCGAGATCCTCGGGCGCGACCGGTTCTTCGAACCAATAGGCACCGAGTTCCTCCAGCTCTCGTCCGACATAGAACGCGTCCGATGTCGTGTAGCAGCGATTGGCGTCAACCATGAAACTCCCCTGCCCGGCCACGCCCGCCGCGACCGACTCGCAAAGCTTCACATCTGCCCTCGGCCCCAGCCCGACCTTCATCTTGGTGGCCCGGAAGCCCATGTCGAGGATCATCGCGGCTTCATCGCAAAACCGGGAGATGTGATCCTCCAGGCTTTCGCGCTTGAGCATCATGCCGTAGCCGTAGGCGGTAACCCGGGCTCGATGCGCGCCTCCGATCAGCTTGTGAAGCGGCAGACCGGCGACCTTGCCTGCGATGTCCCAGAGTGCGATGTCGACTCAGGAAAGCGCCTGTAGCGGCATGCCCTTTTGCTCGTGATCGCGCAAAAGGTTATAGACCCTGTGCCAGATTACGTCCCGGTCGACCGGGTCATCGCCCAAAACCATGGGCTGAATGACCTTCTCGACAATCCCCTTGTTTGCGATGGCCACGTTGCCCGGAGCAAAGCATTCGCCCCATCCAGTGACGCCCTCGTCGGTTTCAACCTCGACCAGTTGGGCGGTTCGACATGTGTAGAACTGTTGGGAAAAGCCGAGGATCGGCACGTAACATGACATAAAGGACAACAGGCCGGATAGGAGGGGTCCCTGACTTGGCCGAGCGTCAGGCGCGCACCAGTAGCAAAGGCGTTGACCGCGTGCGGTGGCGCGCGCTTCGCGGCGTCCTCAAAGGAGCGCCGTAACGTCTTGCCGTCGATCGCAATCACGTCCGGATCGAACCTCTCGGCCCGGTCCGCGGCAAGGCGGAGGAGCGCCCCGCCCTGGCAGCCACCTGGTCTGCTGTGACGGGCAAAATTCTTGCCTCTTTCCACTCTGCCAAAGGACTTCGAAAACTGACCAAGTCCATAGCAAAATCATAAAGCGGAACGGCGGGTGATGCCCTCGTCATTTTCCACCTTGATCGAGGCCAGTGCCGAAACTGGCGAGCGCCTCCTGGAGATGGCATGCCATTGCATGCCCGGCCACGGTCGGCATCCGGTCGGACGAGGTGATCAGGCAGAGACGCAATTTGGACAATCGCTCCCCTTCCAGCGGAACGGCAACGAGTTTCCCCGCGGCCAGTTCTTCGGAAAAACCCAGGCGCGTATAGAATGCAATCCCGACGCCCCGAAGCAGTAGGCGTTTGACAACCGCCTGGGTGTTGGAGACCGCCACCGGCCTGTGTGCCCTCTTGAATGTTTCCATTTCGTCACCGACGAACGGCTGCATCGTGTCAGCCGGGTCCTGATAAATCAGGCGATGGGAGCCGCAATCATCGAGTGGAATGGAAGTTCGTGACGCCAGCTCGTGTTCAGGCCTCATGACGACACACATCGGGCAGGCGATTTCTTCGAGCACCGTGACCCCGCGGCGCCAGCTCGGAGAGAATGTCAGGCCGAGATCTGCGGTGCCCTGGGAGACGGAGTGCAAGACCTCGATCGGGTCGCAGGCCGTGACGCGTATTTGCACCGCAGGATGCACCGACACGAACCGGGCTACGGCCTCGGGCAGAAAATGCACGGCGGGACTGTCCAGCGTGGCGATGGTGACATCGCCGCTGACGATGCCGCGCAATTTGTCGATATCGCCGCGGAGCCGTGCGAAGTCGTGCAGTGTGTCCCGCGCGTGGTGCAGCACGAGCCGGCCGGTATCTGTCAGCCGCATACCGTCCGGGCGGCGCTCGAACAGCGGTGTGCCGAAATGGTCCTCAAGCTTCAGGATTTGCCGGTTGACGGCCGAGGCGGAGATATGCAGGCGCTCCGAGGCACGGCGAATCGATCCAAATTCAGCTACCGCCTCGAAGTAACGTAGCACCACCGCATGCATCTCGCCTCAGTCCCCGTTTGCGTCCCAGGCGGCCACGACAGGGTGGTCCTGTTCCGTGCGAAAATCCGGGCCAAGACCACCTGGCTCGCCCCAGCCAGTCACGGCATTATTGAAGAACTCGGCGTTGACGGCAACAAAGTCGGCGGAATGCGGCGGCAGATCGTCCTCGTACCAGATCGCATCCACCGGGCAAACCGAGACGCAGATCGCGCAGTTGATGCATTCGTCGGGCTGGATGTAGAACATTCGCCCGCCTTCGTAGATGCAGTCGACCGGGCAGACTTCGGTGCAGACACCATCCTTGATGTCAATGCAGGCCTCGACGATGACATAGGTCATGAGGGACTCCCGAGATGGAGCGGCCGGAGGCTCATTCCCCGGACCACACGGGCGCGCGTTTTTCCCTGAACGCCATGATGCCTTCCCTCGCGTCACGGCTTTGCAACGCCGCGACGAGGCTCGGGAGGCGGGCATTTCGGGCTTCCAAAACGGTCAGGTGCGCATTGTCGCTCGCCGAGCGCTTGATCGCCTTGAGGCTAAGGGGTGCACAGGCAACAATGTCGCGAACCCAGGCATCGACCGAAATGTCCAGTTCATCCACGGGCACGACCTGGTTAACCAGGCCGTGTTCCAGCGCTTCCACGGCTCCGATGCGCCTGCCAGTCAGCAGCAGTCCCATGGCAAGGGTCCGCGGAAGCCGGCGCGGCAAGGTCACCATGCCGTCGAGCGGCAGTCGCCCGACGCGCGGCTCCGGCAAGCCGAATGTCGCCGTGTCCGCTGCGACGGCCAGGTCGCAGCCCAACACCATTTCGAATCCGCCTCCGAGCGCAATGCCATTGACCCTCGCAACGACGGGGACCGACGGACGACGGCCCAATGCGATGCCGCCGAAACCGTGGTCGCCGGTGCAGGCCCAGTAGGCGAGTCCGTCGGGTCCGTCCTCCTTCATGTCCGCGCCGGTGCAGAACGCACGCCCGATTCCGGTAAGGACCGCGCAGCGGATTGTCGGGTCGAGGTCGATCTCGTCCCAGATGTTTCCGAGCTCAGCCTCTGTTTCCGAATCGACGGCATTCATTCTTTCTGGCCGGTTCAGCGTCACGCGAGCGACGCCGTTCGACACCTGGAATTCGACACTCATGCCGCGTCCTCGCCGGCATGCACCGCCTCAAGCACCTCGTCATTGTGCTCGCCCAGCGCCGGTGGTGCACGGCGCACCGCGAACGGGGCGGCCGACATGTCGATCGGCGAGGCCACGAGGCGTACCGGACCGGCGGCAGTCGGTTCGAGTTCCACGATCATGCGGTTGCAGGCGGTCTGGGGATCGTCCAGGGCGTCCGCGAGCGTCTTGACAGGGGCGCACAGGATGTCGACGCCGTCGAGCCGTTCCAGCCAATGCGCACTCGTGTCAGTGGCAAAGCGTTTCCGGAAGATTTCCTGCAGATCCGATCTGCGGGCCTTTTGGCTTTTCAGGGTTGCATATCTCGGATCGGCAGAAAGATCGTCGATGCCGAGTGCCGTGCAGATATCGCGCAACGGGTTTTCCTTGAACGCTCCGACCATGACCACGGCGCCATCGATGGTTTCGAACACGCCGGACAGCGGCATTGCCGCCCAGTTGAGTTCTTCCCCACGCATCATCCAGGCCGCCGCCTCCTGCATCTGCATCGCCAGCATGGAATTGTAGAGTGCAACTGCAACCCGCTGTCCCTCGCCGGTTTTCTCGCGCTGCAATATCGCCAGCAGGATGCCCTGGAGCAGGTGCATACCGGCCGCGTAGTCAGCTAGGGCTGTCGGATAGACGGAAAGCGGAAGCGACTGGTCAGAGCGGCGGTGCATCGCACCGCTCATTGCCTGGGCCAGGACATCCTGGCCGCCCTTGTGCACATAGGGGCCTTCCAGGCCGAAACCCGTGCCGACCGCGTAGATGATACGAGGATTGATTCTGCGCAAGTCGTCATAGCCGAACCCCATCCGTTCCATCACGCCGGGTCGAAAGTTGTTCACCACCACGTCGGAAGTCTCGACGAGCCGGGGTACAGCCGCCCGGTCTTCTTCCCTCTTGAGATTGAGCGCGACGCTGCGTTTGTTGCGGTTGAGGCTGGCGAACACCGGATTGACTCCGCCGTCAGGGTCTTCGCCCACGCTCCAGCGGGACAGGTCGCCCCTTCCCGCCCGCTCGATCTTGATGACGTCGGCACCGTAGTCGCCGAGTACCTGCGTGCAGCAGGGCCCCATCATCACCTGTGTGAAGTCGAGAACCCGAATGCCATCGAGTGGAAGCGGGCGGGCGCCGTCGGCCTTCGAATCCCGTACCATCATGCTGCCTCCGTCACCAGGGCGTTTTCGGCCGGCCTGTCACCGGGGTCCGCGCCCTGCGCGCGCATCTGTCTCTGTATGCCCCGCACGTCCACGTTCCGAACCAGCATGCCACCCTCCAGCGCCTTCGCCGCGGCAATGCCGGCGGCCTCGCCCATGGCCATGCAGGGCGGAATCTCCCGGCTGATCTTCTGGGCTTGCGGCGTCACCGAGTAGTGTCGGCCAGCGACGAGGATCTGCTCCACGCCGACCGGGAGGAGGGCGCGGTACGGAGTGTAGTAGTCCCGGCCGCGGCAGACGGAGTCGTGAAAATGCACACGGTCGGTCACGTCGCGCTTGGTGACCACGTATTCGCCTTCCAGCAGGCGGGTTTGGCGCACCCCGGTCTGGGGCGCGAAATCCACGAAATAGGCGCGTTCGAAACCCGGGACCTGCTCGCGTGCATAGTCCAGTAACGCCAGCATGCGTCGACGGCCTTCGAACTCGGCCGCCGTGAGATCCGCCACCTTCATGCCGTCGAAGCCGGTCATGTGTGGACAGTTGCACCAGACCACGCCGGGCAGCGGCGTCTTCAGCCACCAGTGCTGCCAGCAACCGCCGATCAGGCTCTTTGCCTTGCGATCGAGTTCGGTGAACCTTTCCGGCTCCTCGAACTGGAAGCGTTCGGCAGCGTCAGTGTCGACGCCACCCATGCGCGACACGGTGGTGACAATAAACGAGCCCTCGACAAACGGCGCGCCGGCACTTGCCGCGACATCCAGGTCCCCGGTCGCATCAATGACCACCTGGGCGCGGATGGCCTGCGGCCCTTCCTTCGTCTCGACGATGACCCCGGCGGCCCGCCCATCCTCGACGATGGTCGATTGGAACCAGCTGTGCAGGCGCAGGTTGACGCCTGCCTCGCGTACCATGTCGAGCGAGCCCTGCTTGAAACCGTCCGGGTCGAAGGCCGCAGCGAAGATGACGGGATGGGGCCTGGTTCGCGTGTGGAAGTCGAACACGCCCCACCGGGACCACTTTCGCCAAAGTGCTTCTGTTGCCCGGACCGCGGGATCGCGGTCGGCTTCCGGGGGATACACGCACAAGCCCCTGGCGTGCATACGCTCGATGATCTCCATTGCCAGTCCGCGCACGGAAATCTCCGTGTCGTTGTGCATGTCGTCCAGCACGAGCACCATGCCGCCGGAAGCGAGGCCGCCGAGATAGGGATAGCGTTCGACCAGGACTGTCGGTGCGCCGTTGCGCGCGGCGGAAACTGCGGCCGCGATTCCGGCCGGTCCGCCGCCCACGACCGCGACACCACAGTCGGCGACCACCGGAACGTCGCACCCGGCCCGGGTCAATGTTTCTGTGTGTGCCATGCTGTTGTCTCCATCGTCTGTTCACTTCCCGGGCGCCGGCTTCCGGTGTTCCCGGCTTTTCATCTCAGTAGACCGCCCCCGGTTTCCACTTCAGGATCCGCCGTTCGAGGAGGGTCGTGATGACGAAAAACGCCACCGCGAGACCTGCCCCCAGAATTACGGTGGCGTACAGCAACGGGGCGCGGAAGTTGTACGTGGCCTCGATGATCAGGGAGCCCAGGCCGTAGTTGGAGCCGATCCACTCGCCGACGATGGCACCGATGACGCATGTGGTTGATGCGATCTTCAGCGCCGCGAAGAGGAACGGCAGGGAACTTTGAAGCCGGATCTTCCACAGGATTTCCCGGTCACTGGCCGACAGCACCCTCATCAGTTCCAGCATCTGGGGGCTGACCGCCTTGAGGCCGCGCACCATGTTGACCAGGGTGGGAAAGAAACAGATGAGTGCGGCGATGACGATCTTCGGTGCGTAGCCGTTGCCCAGCATCAACACCAGGATCGGCGCGATGGCAATGATCGGGATGGTGTTGATGAAAACCGCGATCGGGTAAAAGGCGCGCTCCGCCAGCCTGTTGTGGACGAACCACACCGCCAGCACGACCGCGATGGAGTTGCCAAGGGCGAATCCGGCAACGGCTTCAAACAGGGTCGGCCAGAAGTTGATCCACAGGATTTCACCCTCTTCGACGAACACCTGGAGGACCTGGACGGGGCTGGGTGCGATGTAGCTCGGCACACCGAACCCTGTAACGACGAGTTGCCACAGCGCCAGCATCCCTGTCGCGGCGAAGATTGGCGGCGCGTGGCGATGCCGCAAAAAGGGCGCGCGCTCGATGCGTGCTTCCCGGCCAGCACGGGACGCCGTCGGCGCGGAATTGCTGTCGATGCCCGCGGTCGTCACCGCGCCACTTCCAGGAGGCTGCGAAGGTGCGCGGTGACCTGCACGAACTCAAGCGTGTCGCGCATGCCAAGCAGTCTCGGCTCAGCGAAGTCGATATCGACATATTCGCGAACCCGCCCGGGTTGGGCAGACAACACGAGGCATTTCTGGCCGAGGAACGCGGCCTCGGGCACCGAATGTGTGACGAACATGATCGTCGTGCCGGTCTCGCACCAGATCCGCAGGAGTTCCTCGTTGAGCTTGTCGCGCGTGATCTCGTCCAAGGCACCGAAGGGCTCGTCCATCAGCAGCACACGCGGCCGGTAAATGAGCGCCCGGGCGATAGACACCCGTTGGCGCATTCCACCCGACAGTTCATGCGGCAAGGCGTTCTCGCGACTTTCCAGACCGACGAGCGCCAGCAGGGATTCGGGCTCCGCGTGCTGCTCGATGGCGCCGCTGCGCTTGCCGACCTCCAAAGGCAGGTGGACGTTTTCGATTGCGCTACGCCATGGAAGAAGCGTTGCATCCTGAAAGACGAAGGCGAAATCACGCGCACGGCGGGCCTGCTCCGGCGTACGGCCGAAGACACTGATCCCGCCGCCGCTGATTGGAACCAGGTCCGCGATGGCGCGCAACAGGGTTGACTTTCCGCACCCGGAAGGCCCCAGCATGGTAACGAATCCGCCCACCGGGATCTCGAAGCCAACCCTGTCCAGTGCGGTAATGCTGTCGGTTTCTCCATCGAAACGAACCGACAGCTCGCGAACCGAGATTGCCGCGGCGACTGAGGTTTCAGCCCTTGCCGCCGCAGCGATGGCAGCTGTCATCCAATTTGCTTCCTCAGGGATTCCGTGGCTTCCAGGATTTCGGTGGTCATGACGTCGTCCACGGTCGGTGTCTCCCCCTTGAACTGCTTGAGTTCCGCGTAGGTGTCAATCTGTGCCTGCCAGTTGGCCGGATTCATGGCTGCCCAGCCGTTTGTCGCGGTCGTGTCATTGAACGAGAATCCAAGTACGGGACCGACTGCTTCCAGCTCGCTCTCGCGGCTGAGGTTCTTGTACTCCGCCACCAGGTGGTCGACGCCGGCCTCGGGATTCTTCCGGGCCTCGCTCCATCCTCTGGCGGAACCGGTGAGGAAACGGGTCAGCACGTCGGAGTGTTTCGCCAGCATGTCGTCCGTTGTGTAGTAGACGTTTGCGTAGAGCTGAATCCCGGCGTCCCAAAGCATCATGTCGACACGATCGTTGCCGAGGACCCTGAGCGCGTTTGTGTTGGTCATCCAGCCGGTGACCGCGGCGGCCTGTCCGGTCATGACCTGATTCATGTCGCTCCCCATTTTGACCACCTCGACCTGATCCTCAGCGATACCGTTTTTCGCCAGCAGTGCCCGGAGCAGGATTACCGCCGTCGGCTGGGTTGCGATGGTCTTGCCGATCATGTCTTGGGGGGAGCGGATGGCATTGTTCTCAAGCGAGAAGTAGGTGAACGGGTGCTTCTGGAAGCCCGCCGCGAAAGCCTTGATCGGAATGCCGGCCGAGCGGGCCAGCATCAGGGACGGGCTGGAAGAGAGCTGACCGATCTCGGCGCGGCCAGCCGCGACGGAAGCCACACCATCCACCCCGGGACCGCCTGGAGTGACCTCGAGTTCGATGCCTTCCTCTTCGTAGTAGCCCATGCGCTTGGCCACGACCTCGCCAATGATGCCGTTGCTGGCAAGCCAGCCGAGTTGCATGTTGACCTTTGCAGTGTCAGCGGCGAGCGCTTCGACCGTGACGAACGACGCTGTGGCCGCAGCCCCGCCGAGGGCTGCACCGAACTGCAGGATTCGGCGACGATTGGGTGACGCGAGGTAATGATTGTGCTTTTCCATTGGTGACCTCCCTAATGTTCGTTGACCGACCATAGCCTCGCGATTCGTTCGCGGGAATCATAATTTTTCGTTCAATGCGTTGCCGAAAAAGCAACGCTTAATTGAGCAAAAACATTCTGAACGGTCTTGATCGGGCGGTCGCCTGCCAGGACGGTGAGGGACGCGGTCGTTGCCAAATCGGTGGCGCCGCGAACGCATTCCGCATCAGACACTTGATTGTGGCAGAAACCGGAAAAACCGGGGGAACGAAAGCGGAAAGCTATCGGTGTCGGCATCGACAAGTTCGGATCGATCTGGACAACCGGGATTCCGTTTGAATGGGAAAGCGGGTCTCCGGTTCGCCGCGCCTTTTTCCAGCCGCCAACAGTCAGGGCCGGGACAAAAGGGCCTCGACCTCTGAACACAACGGAATCAAGCGTGCCGTGGTCCCGGCAGCAACGAGGTGCCCCGCACTGACCCGGGGCATTGATCGCCGTTCCTGCCCCGTGCCAGGAACTTCGTCGGTTCCCCCGCGTTGAAAACAAATGGCCTAAACCCAACATAGATACCGATTCCGCCATAGGATTTTCACGCCTTTGATTTCTTGATTCCGTTCTTCTTCATCCAGTTTGAGAGGTGTGCAGGCGTTGTGTTGTAGCGCTTTGCGATGAACTTCTTCTGTGTTGATCCGTTTGCGAGCAGCGCTTCGATCACTACAGGCACGCGGCATCGTATCGGCAGTTCTCTACGCGGATATGTTGGGGCGATTGGGGGTGCACGACAATTTTGTGATTTCGGCTTGGATTCAGCCGGCACACCGCTCCCAGTAGTCGTCGAACCGGTTGCTGTGAACTGCGCACCGGAGCGCAATGATGGAATTGGCGCCACTGACGCTCCAGTGCATCCCGCCCCACTTCAGCCGTCCGCCGATCAGTGACTTGCACCCGCCCTCGACAACACCCGTCGACACGCACAGACCCAGTTCCCGGAACCGGGGATAGTCCATGCGTACGCGATTAGTCTGGAAGTACGCGATGTTCCGTGCCGCCTCGTCACAATGGCTCGCGTGTTTGCTCAACGCGGCGATGACGAGATCGAGACGCCCCTGGTCGAGTTCGTCGCGTCGGGCCTTGCCCCACTGTGCCGCGAGATCACTCCCCTTCCCATAGAGGGCCCTGGCAACATCGAACACATGCTGTTTGGCATGGAAGACATCCACGATCTGGA
>JAPOVX010000086.1:12807-13454 GCA_026707935.1 Paracoccaceae bacterium | reverse complement strand
AAGCGGCGGTGCCGCTCGACAGGTAGTCGGGGTATCGATTTGAACCGAATGTGTGCCCATGCAACCTGATGCGCCCGCATTTCGTCCGGACCCGTTCGGGTTCGGAAAACCCCGGGAAGAATGCGGGATTTTCGGTATTACCAACAATCCGGATTCCGCGCAGTTTGTCGCACTCGGACTGCATGCACTTCAGCACAGGGGGCAGGAAGCAGCCGGCATTTGCGCCTTTGATTGCACCGAGGGGTTCAACACGATTCGGCGCTTCGGATATGTCCGCGACAACTTCACCAAGTCGTCGGTTATCGATTCCCTTCCCGGAGACCTTTCAATCGGGCATGTCCGTTATGCGACTACCGGCACGAAAGGTCATACTGCCATTCGAGACGTGCAGCCGTTCTTCGGGGAACTCAGGCACGGCGGCTGCGCCATCGCGCATAACGGTCACCTGACCAACGCGGATTCACTCCGGCGTTCCCTGATCGGCGACGGCTCCATCTTCCAGTCGTCGTCGGACTCCGAGTGCATCATTCACCTGATGGCACGATCGACGGAACATTCCATTCTCGGCCAATTGAAGGACGCCCTTCGCCGGGTCGAAGGCGCGTTCTCGGTCATTGCCATGTCGCAGGACCACCTGTTCGGAGTGC
>JAPOVX010000086.1:0-12797 GCA_026707935.1 Paracoccaceae bacterium | reverse complement strand
GCTCGGGCACGTGGGCAACAGCCATGTTCTCGCCTCCGAGACATGCGCCCTGGATATCATTGGCGCCGATTTCGAACGCGAGATCGAGCCTGGAGAACTGGTGGAGATTTCGCCGGAGGGGATTGCAAGCCATTTTCCGTTCAAACCCGCGAACCCGCGTCCCTGCATCTTCGAGCACGTCTATTTCTCGCGGCCGGACAGCGTCTTCGGGGGTCAGTCGGTCTATGAAACCCGCCGTCGGATCGGCGTCGAGCTCGCGCGCGAAGCACCGGTCGAAGCGGACCTGGTGTGCCCGGTCCCCGACAGCGGGACGCCGGCGGCGATCGGGTTTTCCCAGGAAAGCGGAATTCCGTACGCCCTGGGAATCATCCGGAACCAGTACATCGGCAGGACGTTCATCGAGCCGAGCGAGAGAATCCGCAACATCGGAGTCCGCCTGAAGCTCAACGTCAACCGGGCGCTCATAAGGAACAAGCGGATCGTCCTGGTCGACGATTCGGTCGTGCGCGGGACAACCTCCCGCAAGATCCGCGAAATGATCGTCGACGCCGGGGCGAGCGAGGTTCACTACCGCATCGCGTCTCCGCCGACGACCTGGCCCTGTTTTTACGGCGTCGACACGCCCCAGCGCGAAAAGCTGCTGGCGGCAACCATGCCGGAAAAAGAAATTCGCGAGCATCTGCAGGTGGCGAGCCTCAAGTTCATCTCCCTTGACGGCTTGTACCGCGCGTGCGGCCAGGCATCGGGACGCGACTCGTCGTTCCCCGCGTACTGCGATGCCTGTTACTCGGGCGATTATCCCGTCCAGCCGCCGACGACGGCGATCGTCCCCCAGGATCTTGACGCGGTACCGGCCTGAGCATGGACGCATTTGAAGGGCGGGTTGCACTGATCACTGGTGCTTCGCGGGGCTTCGGATTCGCCGTGGCCACAGCCTTCGCGAGCCGCGGCACCCATGTGATTTCGGTCGGGCGAACCGTCGGCGCGCTGGAATCACTGGATGACCGCATTCGGGAATTGGGCGGAGGCACAACCCTCGTTCCGCTCGACATCCGCGATGCGGATGGAGTCGGACGCCTCTGCAGCGAAATCCGGGAACGGTGGCAGCATCTGGATTTCTGGGTTCATACGGCGGTTCATGCTCCTCCTCTCTCACCAATCGCTCATTCGTTTCAAAGCGACTTGACCAAGTGTCTTGAGATCAACGTCGTTGCAGTCGCAGGATTGATTGGCGCTATCACGCCCTTGCTGACGCCTACGACAGGGACCGTCGTACATGTTGACGATCAGGCTCACGGTGGAACGTTTCACGGTGCATATTCGGCGTCAAAGGCAGCACAACGCATTCTGTTCGAAACATGGCGAGACGAGGCGGCCGTCGGCCATGAGCGTTTGCTGACATTCTCTCCTTGTCCAATGCCTACTGGCGTCAGAGCAAGGTTCTATCCAGGCGAGGATCGATCCTCGCTTGCCTCACCCGAACAACAGGCTGAAAAATTAACGTTTCAATTCAACAGTATGTCGCCCGCTGCATGACCCTCTATCCCCCTCTAAGGTATTGACAGGGACCAATATCCAATAACAAAATATACGCCGTCGGCGGCACATTTTCCGTTTCCATCCGAATTGAAAAAAGTCAACATCCTCGAAAACTTCAGCTTCTTGACATGGCTAAATCCGGCCGGCACATATTTTTGGTCACAGAGTCCGCAGTACGGTTCAAAGTTCAGCCATACCTTTGTACCGTAGCTCGCCAAGTAACGCTTCCATGTCCCAATGATCTTCTTCCGTGATCTTCGGGATGTGTATCAACCTTTCAAGAGGGGTTTTCTTGCGAAGATCTTCGATCAGAGCAAAAATTCTATTCCTCAAAGCAACAACACTTTGTAGTAAGCAGAGCGCCATTTTTTCCGATGGATTAGCTTTAGCATCCAACGATCCATCAGGGCCGACATAAAGAAGGCCGAGAGAAACGTAGTCGTTAAAACTCTGATTCATCCATTCAAGATGGTCATGGCCTTGACCAACATCTTTCTTGAAGTATGTCGCCGGGTCTTTCTTTTCGGTCTTGAGTTCAAACCCAATCATACGCAGCCTAACTTCATCCAACCATAGGACATCTGGACCACTTCCTTCGTCATTATCTGGACGAATAGCATTGAAACCCAAGAGCTCGCCGAGCTGACGTACGCCAGCTTCGGCTTGGTTGGGTGTTCCGGAGTCAATCAACGCTAGAGTATCCTTTAGTTTATTCAGTACACTTTCAAAATTCGCTCCTTCTTGAAAACCGAGAAGGTCTTTTAGTGACTTGCCAAATTCATTGAGGTCACTGGATTCGATTCCTTTCGTGATAAGACCTGAGGGTCTCGGCAGAGTAATCGACCGGTTGAGTCGCCGCATTGCTACAGCATAAGATTGATAAGCTGAGTCACTATCACCACTGCGCTCATACGCGGCCCCTAGCCAAACCAAATGCCAACCGCTCAACTTCGCATCGTCGTTCGCTGTCATGTCGATCGTTTTTTCTAGTTCGCGTCTAGCCGTCGCTGAGTCATCACTCCACATTGCGGCCGCATACATTGCTTCGGATTTAGCGGCCGCTACAAAGACAGGTTCGGCCTGCTGAGCTCTTTGGAGCTGATCCTTATCTAGCTCTGCCAATTTGACTTCACGCTGATAGTAATCGAGCCAACCCTCGTCCCGACCTAGAACTCGATCTACGAGCTCGATGACATCATCGCCTTTCGTTAGCTTGAACTTGCTCTGCATCTCACGGCCAATTAATATCTGCTTTTGAAGGAGTGGCGGCAGCAGCGCGAGATTACGGTCACGTGCAATCCATTTGTTCAGCCCGTCTCCCTGCAAGAGAAACGCGCCATAGTCATTTCTGCCGCGATTGATCCGGCCAAACAGTTGAGCCAGTCTATTTGCTACCCGACTCGCTTGGACATTATCCATCCTTAGCCATTCCCACTGGTATCGCTCCAACAGTGACGTAGCGGACGGAACACCGTCCATTATCATGATACGGCATGTGTCGTGTGGCAAATCAATCCCGTCGACCCTTGACACAAGAATGAATGCGCCGTCTTTTTGATCTTCGCGGAATTCATTGAGCGCATCGCTAAATGATTCTGCTGTAGGCGGATCAGAGAGATCATTCCATTCGACTGCGCGCGCGTAGTCCGGTACAGCAACAATGGCTTTACGTCCTTTCACCAACTTCTTCGCGAATTTACGACCGAATCCTTCTTTTACTTTTCCTCCGACGAGTATGAGCCGCTCGCCATTTCCGGCATCGTTGGTCGGCGAAATTGTCTTGTCAGGCAGGCGCCCAAAGGCACGGATGAATTCAGTTTGACTCTGAAGGGTCGCCGAAAGATAAACTCGCCTGACGTTTTGTTCGAATATATCCAGTGCGAGCGAAGGTAAGAAAGGTGGTGTCAGTTCAAACGCACCCCTTGTGAAAACCGCAGCGCAACAGTCCAGACGATCTTCGAGCCATGCGAACGGGTATTTGTACTCTTGGTGATTCTTGACGCCGTGCTTGTAGAATATGTTTAGCAGTTGTTCGCTACGCTCATACAGACCGCCCGGAGCCACAAATGTCGTGTATTGTTTGGAGACGTCCAAACTATCCGCGAATCGGCCTCGAATGTTGAGATCTTTGAAATGGGAGCGAAACAGATTAGCAATATCATTAAAGAGAGGTTCGTCATCCTGTACATCGATACGCAACGTGAATGCATCTCGCAGCAGCGACTCCGCGACATGGGCATCGTCAAAAATGATTGCGCTAGGAAAATAGTTGCGACGAATAGAACTTAGACCATTGAAGAGCGCGGCGTAGGTCGTGATACAGAAAGCTCTGCCAGTTTCGAACAAATCATTAGAATACGTTCCTCGAACACGAGTCGTGTGGTTAATGCCAATGCGCATCGCTTCCCTTGAGGTTTGATTAACAAGATCGATCGTTGAACATACATAGGTGATGTTCTCCAAATCCTCGTTTACGAGGCTCTGGGCAATAAGTAGTCCAACAATTGTTTTCCCAGCACCCGTATTAAGTGTAATCAAGACATCGCGTCTTTCGCGCACCTTCTCCCATTCGGAAAGCGCCTTATCCTGTCCGCGCCAAAGATCGTTAGGTGTTCCCTCAAGACTTGGCAGCGTTTCAAAAATCTTGATAGGATTGGTCGGTGCTCTAGGCTTTTTCGCGCTACCGAGTTTTGAGAAATCCATGCTTGCCTCTATATCATGGCGGTACGTTTCAATCAAAAATGTTAGCCGAACCTAATATTGTCCCACGGCAAACCGGCGCGTCGACAATGTCAGTCGCACATTCCACCCTTCTGAACGAAATTCTTCATTCTGCCTCATGTCGCCCAAACACTGCTCTGTGCTTTGCGGGTACCTGCGCGTTTTCGTGTGGCAATAGTTCACCGTCATTTGTCGACTTACATGGCCAACAAGAGCACATGCACGAACAAATACAATAGTGAAATGATTCCGAGGAGCATCAATCCAGTAGCGATTGCATTAACCCATGTCGGAAATTGAACGGTAGGAAGAACTGACAGGGTCTTGGCCATGCCTTCATCTGACCTGATGGGTCCGTTGATTTTGTTCCAGGTTGTAGGAGGATGATAGAGGTAGGAGACGGTCAGTTCTTGGCTAGGAACCAGAATCGGCACCACAATATCAATCTCACCATTCGGAAGAACGCTAGTTTCGAATTGGACGCCAGGGAATATATCAAAGTTAGGAAGGATTTGGTGCGTTAGCCTGACATTATGTGCCGGACTGCGTCCTGCATTCTTTAAAACGACAGAGTGAGTAAATACATCAAGCGGAATGCCGTTTTCTTGTTGAATGCGGTGGGCGGAAACATGACCAAGATATGCGACCAATCGTGGACGCTTCTCAATTGCTCGGTTTACCGCTGCTCCAAAAAATAACGTGATTAATGGGGCAACGATAGTTGCAACTACACTCCAATCAACGATCATTCCACCGAAATTCGTTGAGTCGTTCAGAATCATTGATAAATTTGGGCATGTTGCTTGTCGTAATCCAATTTCATGTTTTCGGAAACAGAATACCGCCATTGATCCCCAATTTACTCGCGTGTTGCCTCTTGTCTCTGAAGAAGTAGGCAGTCAAGGATGGACGTCTGAAGCACATGGACCATTATCGAAACATGTCATCCCACACGTTCATAAAGTGACGAATGCCCGTTTGCGCAACTGTTAACTTCCCGTAAGTGTTTATTCGCCGACCAAACAATCAAGATTCAAATTTCTCGTGATGCGGACCAAGTATAGTGATACCTTACGCAGGCATCATCAATTTCATGACACAGATAAATTGGCTTATTGTGCAGTGGATCCCCAGCTACCTTCGACCTAATACGATATGTAGTGCCAACTTTGTGAAGGCTCAATATTCCTCGATCAAACTGGATGTGGTGGTTTGGACAAAGGACGAGCATGTTGCTCACTTTGTCAGGTCCGTCATGCGGTTTACCGAGGCCTTTAATGTGAGCGGCCTCAGAATAATGGCAATCCTTGGCAACTTGAAGCTTCAATCCACAGAATTGACAAATATTGCCATACCTTTGCCTAAGCGCAGCCGCTTTTTTTCGATCGCGATCCTGCTCTTCTCGCTCGGCCCAACGTCGCCGGACGGCCACGTCCAACTCCTCCTGGTCTAACCATTCAAGACCACTTTCCTCGGGAATTTCAGGTTTGATTGCAGTTAACCCAGGAAAAAGCATATTCTTCACTTCGCGGAATCGATCTTGGCAACCCACTGAAACATACAGATCGGCATAACTTTCGGCTTGTTGGACTGCCAATTTGCGTGTCACTCCTAGCAATTTGTATAATTCATCTGAATCTACGATAGCGACGAGAGAGTCTTTATCCCCTTGCCCGCCATCTAGGAGGTGCCGATCCCAAGCTAGGAAAAACGCCAAAGCTATCCACTGTTCAGTTAGGGTGTCGATAAACTTGAGCGACGTCGGCCAAAGTTCGCATAGTTCGAATAAATGGCGATAGTTGTTCCGGCATTTTATTCGGACGTCCTTCTGCGCATTCATCCGATCGTTGATGAATTGGTCGAGTTTGGCGTGCTGCAAAGCGGAGGAACGCCATGAACCTTTATGCCATAGGCTCTCACGAACATACTCGTTCGCCCACATTGCGGGACGCTCAACAACGCTTTTTCCTGAACCTGCGCGGTTCGCGTGTAATGCAAAAAGGGCGAGGAGGCTGAACCGGAACGAGTACGGGCGTTTGATTGCTTGGAAGACCAGTTCGTCGACAGATAACTGTCCTGCCCGGTTATGCAAAAAGAAGTTAATAGGTATCAGACTAAGGGGAGAACCAAGGCCAGACGCCTCACGAAACTGATTGCGGTCAACGGGCGCCAGTCGGTTGTTGAACCCAACGCGTATGACACTATGCAGCTTGCGTAGCCCAGTCCCGTGCCAAGCAAAGTTTTTTGAAAAGCTACCGGGCTTGTATTTCATTTTCGGTACTCTGACATGGATGCATCCATATTTCTCCAGTTCAGGCTGTTCATCTCCAGGCAAACAGGCCAGTAATTTGATACTTTAAAGAGCAGCGCCGCAGTGACATTGTGTTGTCGGGATCTGTGAGCGACCTGCACAGGCCACTCTACTTCATGCGGTCGCAGATCGCCCATTTGGCGTCGCCCTCGATCAACCCCAATGCCACCAACATGCCCTTCGCCCGGTATTCTCCAAACCGCATCCTGTTGAGATTTTTTCGGAAATAGCTGACGGACATCACGGCCGAATCATGCAATGCGTTGCGCACTGATGGTTCTTGGATCACCTCTTCAATCTCGCCTGCCATGCCCAGTTAATTCAACCATTCGTAGAGGTGTTCTTCCTCCACCTTGTCCGGCTCCTTGGCCCAGACCGCATCGCGCAGATATTTCTATTGCATCGGACTGATCGAAATTTCAGGCCGGTTCGGTGCTGCCGAAGACTTGGTCCGCAGTGATTTCGATCCGCGCTGCACCGCCCCAAAAGCTCAGGATTTTGAGCGCGCCATACACCACAAACTCCCTTACTTCGCGTCTAAGCCGTACTGCAACTGCAGACGCTCCGCATCCAGGTACTGCAGCACTGTCAATGGCCGACGAACGTGTGATGCTCCCCTCCACCTTCGTCGCCATGCTGGTCTTCGGGTCCGGCAATTTCTGATGGAGCCACAGAAGCTTCGCCTCGTGTGCTTTCAACCCGCCATCCTTCTGCGTGGCCACAGAATTACGCGCCAGGACCTCATTCGCCGGTACCACAATCATCCACTCGACACCCCGTGACATCGACCTCCACTCAAATCTAGGATAGTCGTCGAGCAAATCCTTGCTCTTGCTGCAGCGACCACCGTAGCAGTAAGTCCTCCTCAAGGTGGCGGCGCCCACCCGCGTCTCAAGGGTCTTCGAAATTTTTGGGTAGCGCTGCGTCATCCTCCAACCCGCGAATTGGGCATGCAAGAGCAGGAAGTTCCGAATACTACCCTCTTGAAGGGAACGGTAGACCCCGCCAAAGCGTTCTCCCTAAGCCGAAATTTATCGCGTCTAGGGCGCATGTTCGTCAACTCACCCGCGACCCAACCGAAGTCATGTTCGAAGGCTTCGGAAACAGCGTAGGAAACTAATCCCTTTAGAGCGTCCCCACTCCTGTCAAATTTTTCTGGGAAGGTCACTGAAAACGGCGCCTGTAACGGTTCGATCTGTGCCAGATAGTGATCGATGCGCTCCCGCAACGCCCCAAGTGCTTCACCCGACGCCACCCGGACATCAACCTCACCTCCGACACGGACGTGATGGACCCAATCACTAGCGCGATTCGTCAAGACTCCAGGATGTGTTGCCGCTTCCTCTAGGCCAAGTCCGAGCAACGGCTCCACCGTGCCCGCATCCTGGTAGTGAGAGGTATTCTTTCTCCTGTTCCGCATGTCGGTCATTGGCTCTTCTTCGTGCCTCCGACATTCTTGTTGTCACGGCAAACAGAGCCATGAGACTTGCAGAGGATCTCCGCAGGAATCAAGACAGCAACCGAATCAATTCGCAAGCCTCAAATCTTAAACCGCAGAATAAATAATGACACCTATTTGCCATCAAAAACTTGAATATGGCAGCCTTAGAGGCTACCATACACAGAGGTCAAAACCAGCCAGTGACAGCTATAGTGATCGATTCCGCAGCAGAGTTCGACTTGGCCATGAACGGACGAAAGTTCCGAACGATCTTGGCCGACCCACCTTGGCGTTTCACAAATCGGACAGGCAAAATGGCTCCCGAACACCGTCGCCTTAACCGTTATGAGACGATGGAACTGGCAACAATTAAGTCGTTGCCAGTAGCAAGAATCGTGGAGGAACCTGCTCACCTCTATCTTTGGGTGCCAAACGCGTTGGTGCCAGATGGGTTAGAAGTAATGAATGCGTGGGGATTTCAATACAAGTCGAACATTGTTTGGCATAAGATTCGAAGTGACGGAGGTTCTGACGGACGCGGTGTCGGATTTTATTTTCGCAATGTTACAGAACTCGTCTTGTTTGGAGTGCGGGGGAAAAATGCGAGGACATTAGATCCAGGACGACGACAAGTGAACCTAATAGCGTCGCAAAAGCGTGAACACAGCCGGAAACCCGATGAACTTTTCGACGTGATTGAAGCATGCAGTCGCGAGCCTTTTCTTGAGATGTTTGCCCGGGATACCCGCGAGGGGTGGACCGCATGGGGCAATCAAGCTGACAGTTACGAGATTACTTGGGAAACGTATGCACACCACAGTCGTATTGGGACAAACGCTGTGAAATGAATCTAGGGGATTTCATAAAGGTCAGAATTTAGTGATTCTGTAACCAGAAAAATGCACCACTGGAAGCGGAAATACATTGAGAGATTGCCGAACGATTCCAATCTATTTCCGTTCGAGGCTGGCATTGACGGTCAGGCGATAAAGAAGATCATGCCCGACACGCAAAGTCGCTCCGAAACAATCATTTTATGCGGTTGCGGTTTTCGGAGTCGTTCCATGGTTTTCGCAGAGGAGTTTCGTGATGACAGGTGACAACTGGCGTACGCTGACGCCGCCCCAACCCCTTCCGGATCCGGACTCGACCGGCAAGATGAACGTGAATGGAGCCGGCATTCACTACGCCAAATACGGAACCGACAAATCCGAAGCGGTTCTGCTGCTGCACGGGGGCCTCGGGGCAGCCGAAGATTTCGGCGGGCAGATTTCCGCCCTTGCCGAAAATTACCTGGTGATAGCGATCGATACCCGCGGCCACGGGCGTTCGACCGACAACGACCAGCCGTATGGTTACGAATTGCTGGCGAGCGACGTGACGAGCGTGATGGACGCCCTGAACATAGACAACGCCTCGATCATTGGCTGGAGTGACGGTGGAAACATCGGTCTCCACCTTGCAATCAACGATCCGGACCGGTTGACCGGGGTGTTCGCGCTCGGGTCAAATTACCACACGTCTGCCATTCGGCCGTCCGCTTTTTCCGATGCGTTGGTCGGTGCCTACGTCGGTCATGCGGCTGCCCAGTACGCGCGCATTTCACCGACGCCAGATGCATGGGAAGGGTTTTCAGGAAAGGTGTTCGCGATGTGGGGAAGCGGACCCGTGTTTACCGAAGAACAGTTGGCCGGAATCACCGTTCCCTTCCTGGTCGCGGCCGGGGTTTACGAAGAAGCCATCGACGAGGCACATACCAAAAAAATGGCTGAACTTATTCCTGGGGCGAAACTGCTTCTGATTGAAAACGCGAGCCACTTCGCGCATTGGCAACAGGTCGAGGTAGTCAACAAGGCCATTCTGGAGTTTCTCGCGGGCAAATGAGAATGGCGCCCTCGCCCCCGATGCGTCACATGAATGGCTGAAACACTTACCCGTCGGGAAAATGAAAACCGGAATCCACATTTCCATCAACCGGTGATCAAGTCACACGACTTGGAATTGGGTGGCCTGAACCAAGTCACTTTGAGTTCAAATTCGAACGTTTTTCGGGACCTCCTTACCTGGGACAGCCGTGAACGGTCGACTTGGGAATCCTGTTGATGCAGCGGCGGTGGGGCGGTCGAACTGGGCGGCAGGCTGGCGCGATGTCAGGTTATTCGGTGAGCCGTGTATGACGTCCTCGATGCCGTGGTTCGGCTCTGGTGAACTGGACAACTGTGCATTCTCGCAGCACTCAGCATCAATTGCGCTAACAATTTGTCCGTGAATGCGGCCACAAGTACATGGAGTGTCAAATCGTTCCCGGAATCGCCCCGAAGAAGGCCGCAGCTTGATCCGGGAGATTTTGATACTCACTTAGAATTCTGTGTCTCCAAGTCGTTCGAGGAAAACGGGTGGCCGGTCGGGAAACTCAACCACCAGACTCAGTGTTCCGCCCATGGCCTCAATGTAGTTCCTCAACGTCGAAATCATCAGGTCGCTCCGCTTTTCCATCTGAGCAATGGTAGGCTGGCGGATATTCAGAACCTGAGCCAGCTGCACCTGCGTCATCTCCCTGGCCTTCCGCAGTTGCTGCAGAGTCAGATACTCGGCGTGGACCCGGTCGGCCTCGGCGGGGGTCCGCTCCCGCCGATCGGCAGGAAGTTCATCAAGTTTCTCGTTCAGGGATCTGCCCATTGCTGTCGCCATTCCAGCGTCTCAAGATGCCGGTCGAAGCGCTCGTCTGCCTTGGCAACCAGCGTCCTGTAGAAGCGTTTTTCGTTGACACCTGCTTAATCTCCAGCCGCTGGCAGCATTGCCTTACGCTTAGGATCGAAGGCAAAGGCGATACGCCACAAACCACCATCAGCATCGCATCTCGGTTCAATCATGGTCGCACGCCTGGAACCTTTCAATGTATCGGCGCAAGGCCGCTTCAGATCCGGGCCGAACATTGCCAGCAGCTTGACCCTGGCGAAGATCGAATCCTGCACCGATTCGGAAAGGCAGTCGAACTCCCATTCGAACGCGTCATGAAACCCAACTTCCCAATCCATGTTGCACTATAGGAGGAAAACCATATAGCTTGAAACCTATATTTTTCAGCAACAGGGCAGCCGTGCCATTCTGCCCTGCGAATGAGCAACTGTCGTGATACGTCGTTCAGATCCGTTTTGAGCGACCTATTCCGCCCAACCGGTCCCTTAATTCTGTACCGCTGAAATCCCGCTAAACTCGGACCCCAATCAAACCTCTTGATGGCAGCAAGTCTCCATGCGTTCGCAGCATTGCCGGCCGGAACTGGGATTGCGCGGCAGGGCGTTTGAACCGCTGGAGTTCAATTCGACCAGGTATGTTCCGAGTACGCGTCCAGACTGACATCCCGTACTTGCCCGTCATGATTGGAAAATCTTTCCTGGCGATGACGTTCATCCTGAGGTCCAAACGAGCATGACCCCGCCACGGCTGCACGTGCCTGACGTCCGTGCCGGCGACAAGCGCCTCAAACACCGGGCCAGATTCCAAGGCAGCCCGGAGTCCGGATCCCAGCGCGGGCACGTCACCGCGAAAATGCGATTGCCCGTCGCCGGAGTCACGTTTCAGGGACACGCACGAAATGATCTCGCACCGGCTTGCAGCCAGCCGCGGGCAGCCTGAGCGTCACAGTACTGCCCGTTACTGACGGCAAGCCTTTTTCGTCATGGATTGCGGCACGATCATAAAGCGTTCAAGGTCGGACTCGGCCGAACCTGCTTCATGATGTGTCAGGGACTATTGGGCGGAGAAACACACCGCCCACGATATTCCCGTCATCCACGTGCATCAATAAAGGTCACAAGATCCCTTAGGGTCTCGAATTGCCGACACTCTTCAGCGACCAGCCCCAAGCCGAATTCTTCATTTACAATTTTGAAGAAGGTGATGCAGTCCACTGAGGACACACCGGATTCGACGAGCTTGGCGTCGAAATTGGGCTCACGGCCCACGTCCAGATTGTCGTTTACTATCTTTTTGATGCGGTCTTCGGTGGATGACATTGTCTGGGCCTCCTGTGGCATACAGATGTAGGGTGCGCACGCACGCCAATTCATTCGTGCGTTCCGAATCTCGATGCCAGGAACATGTAAGCACCGCTGTCGACTCGGCACATGAAATGTAATGGCACTCGTCGACCTTGAAAAGCCCTCACTCCATCCTCCGGCGACTCCGCCTGAGTGGCCGGGTTTGGGCTAACGCCTCCCGCGCGGATGCCAACAACCGCCGAATTACTGAAAACACCCTCGGGGACACGCGTTGAGTGGACCCCTGGAGCAATGGCATGTCACATGTCGCCATTATTGGATTCCAGATCGAGTCGCTGTGGATTGCCCTGGCTGTTTCCTGCGTGGGACAGGGTCTATCCCCACGGTCTTCGGACACCGTTGGACATTGGAACCGGCTCCGTTTTCCGGGCCCTTGCGCTCCAGTCGTCGGAACCGTCTGGCCGGAGGCGTCGGACCCCTGTATCACCGCGTGCGACGGTGTCAGCCGCCTGGTCCCCTACGATGCCACAATAAATACGCCAAAGGGTTACGATTCTCGGGTCGTGGCACGCGGCCGAAGCCACGGCACGGCAGCCGGAAACATCGGTGCAGCAACAAGGGGGCTGGTCATTGAGCAGTATCCGCAATGGCACGGCGGCTGGCGCGGAGAGAATTCTCGATCGGTTGGCAAACCGAATCCGAAACCGCGTGTTCGTTCTGACAATCATACGGCACGCGTGTCCAGGCTTTTGCCGCGATGCAGGCGCTTCATTGACCGAAA
>JAPOVX010000018.1 GCA_026707935.1 Paracoccaceae bacterium | reverse complement strand
CTGTGGTCGATGTACCAGGACGAGCGCGGAGCGCGGCATTAGGTAGAGAGGCGCCACCATGTTCCCGACACCTATCGAGAAAAGATCCCGTGCGGCACAGATCACCTATCAATCCCTGGTGCCGCTGGCGCTCGTCATGTGGCTCCTGCCGCTGATCGCGGTTGCCCTGTTTTCAATTCGGCCGCTGGCCGACTTTACCAGCGGCAACTACTGGGGTGTCCCGTCCTCGTTCGAGATGTTCACGAACTACGGCCGGGTTTTCTTCGAATCCGACATGCCGCGCTACATGCTGAACTCTGTACTCATCACGGTCCCGACCGTGGTGGGCGCCGTGGCGCTGTCCTGCATGACCGGGTTTGCGCTCGGAATCTACCGTTTCCGGGGCAACCTGCTGATATTCTTCATGTTCATCGCCGGTAACTTTGTTCCGTTCCAGATCCTGATGGTTCCCGTGCGCGACCTGACGGTGAGTGCCGGCCTGTATGACACGAAGCTGGGCCTCGTTCTGTTTCACATCGCCTTCCAGACCGGCTTTTGCACGCTGTTCATGCGAAACTTCATTCGGGCTTTGCCCTTTGCGTTGATTGAAGCCGCCCGTGTCGAAGGCGTCAAGGAGTGGCGCATATTCTGGTATGTGGTCCTGCCGCTGATGAAGCCGGCCATTGCGGCCCTTGCCGTTCTGATTTTCACCTTCATCTGGAACGACTACTTCTGGGCGATCGTGCTCACGCAAGGACCTGATGCCCAGCCGGTGACCGCCGGGATCACCTCTTTCAACTCGCAGTTCATAGCCCAGTATCACCTGATGAGTGCGGGCAGCATCGTTGCCGCCATTCCACCGGTCCTGATGTTCTTCCTGATGCAACGGCACTTCATTGCCGGTCTGACGCTCGGCGCCGTCAAGTGATTCGAGCCTGGCGTCTCGACGATTCCCGTCAGACGCTGGTTCCGGGTTCCCGGAAAGGCCACCTGGCAGGTGTGGTCTACCGGGGATCGTGCCTCCAGGGTGACGAAGACCTGGAAACGGTCTAACGCTCCCATGCCATTGATGTCGCCGGAGGGATGCTGGACACCAACCCGGAACTGTCGATCTGCCCGGAGGCGACGCGTACCTTTCCCGTCAACCGGGGCTGATGATTCGTGACAGCGACGGACGGCCGTTCGTGGCGAAGTTCTGCTACGCTTCAGACCGGGCCAGCGGGAACAGCCTTTAACTCGTCTTCGCCGATCAGACCGGCACGCTCACCTATACCGCCAGCCTCTTGATTGACCCGATCACCCATGTGATCGAAGCGAGTGCATCGCTGGCGAGTTCCAGGCCCATGTATCTGGACTGGCTGTCCGCACCGGTCTTTCCTGCACCACGGGCCAGTGACGAAATGATCGACTTTCCAGGGCGTTGGTGCGGAGAGTTCCCGATGAACCGCACGCCCTGGTCTGCGGGCATCCGCTATCGCGAAAACCGGACAGGACGGACAGGACACGAGCACTTTCCGGGCCTTGTCGTATCCTGCCGGGGCGCGACGAATGCGCAGGGTTACGCCTACGGCTTTCACTGCGGCTGGTCGGGCGGACACCGGATGGTGGCCGGGGAAATGCCGGACGGACGCCGCCAGATCCAGTTTGGCCACGCAACCCGGCCGGAAAACGAGCTGGCCACGTGCTTCGAAACGGCAAGACTCCATTCCGTGTTTTCAAATGACGGAATCAACGGCTGTGCGGTCGCGTTTCAGCGTCACCTCAGGGACAGGATCGTGCATTTCTCGAATCCGGCCCGTCCCCGTCCTGTTCATTTCAATTGCTGTGAAGCGGTCTATTTCGACCACAACCTGCCGGAACTGAAGGAGGTCGCAACCCGTGCCGCCGGTCTCGGAGCCGAAAGGTTCGTGCTGGATGATGGCTGGTTCGGCAGCCGGGACGACGATTCGCGGGCGCTTTCGGCCTGGGAGGTGAACCCCCGAAAACACCCCGACGGCCTTGCCCCGCTCGTCCGGCATGTCCGCGCGCTGGGCATGGAATTCGGTATCTGGCTCGAGCCGGAAATGATCAACCCGAACAGCAACATCTTCCGATCGCACCCTGACTGGACGTTAGGCGGCGAGGACCAGATCCTCGGACGCCAGCAGATGGTGCTGAACATGGCCCTGCCCGTCGTGCGCGATTTCCTTTTCGACCGGATCAGCTCCGTTCTGTCGGACTACGAGATCGAATACATCAAATGGGACCACAACCGCGTCCTTCCCATGCCGGATGCGGCGCAGACACGCAGTTCCTATGCACTGATCGACAGGCTGCGGGAGGCGTACCCTGACGTCGAGATTGAAAGCTGCGCCTCCGGCGGTGGCCGCATCGACTTCGGCATCCTTGGCAGGACCCATCGCGTCTGGTTATCGGACAGCAACGATGCGGTCGAACGACTGACCATGCAGCACAATGCGGCGATTTTCCTTCCCATGGCCGTGACCGGTTCCCATGTCGGCCCGCGCACCTGTCACACCTCCGGGCGTACCATCGACATCCGTTTCCGCGCCTGGGTCGCCGCCCAGCGTCATATGGGGTTCGAGTTGGACCCGCGGGAAATGACACGCGAAGAAACACGCGTGTTGGGCAAGGTCATACGGTGGTGGAAGGAAAACCGCGATTGGATGCGGAGCGCGGACATCCTTCGACTCGACAGTTCCGACCGGGCGGTCATTGCCGGGCAGCAACTGGAGCAGGGCGGCGGTCAATTCGTCGTTTTCGCGGGAAAGACCGAAGCATCGGCCCAGATCACCCCACGGCCGTTGCGGTTGACGAGACTGTCCGCAGGCAGGAACTACCGCATTGAACTGGTCAACCACGAGGACGCGCCGGCATTGTCGCGGGGTGATCAGGCGATCAAGTCGGGGCCATTGACCCTAAGCGGCGCCTATCTGATGAGCCATGGGCTGACACTGCCATGGAGTTTTCCGGAAACAATGTGTGTGGTGAAAAGAACGTTGGTATAGGCGGAACGGGCCATGAACACGGCGATCTTTCGGTACGGGAGACGCGACAATGTCCGGCTCTGCGCCGGTTTCGCTGATCAAGGACGAAGGGCCAAGTTATTCCGGATCATCCATTCGATCCTTTCCAGAAACACTGCGCAACTGCTTCAGGCCTTGGAAACATGGGAGGGAGCCAAAAGCATGATGTGGCGGCGCCGGATCGTCGGTGTAACTCCGGTCTCTGGGGCGGGACACCGTGAGTTGGACATATCTTTCTTCCGGCACGTATTGCACGATTGATTGGACGTGTGCGTCCTTTCGGGCTGAAACTGCCCGAACGCCGCGAAATTGGGTGAAGTCGAAAAGGTCTGTTCCGGTGCAGGCATGGAAGGTGAAATGTGGCCGTGCGGCGAGACCGGCTGTTGAAGGGTGAGTGAGAACTCGGCTGTCAATTTCCAGTTTCGCACCGTAGTCATTTCCCGCAGGCTATGGAGCGCCTTGCTGATCGGTTGGGAAGCGACTCAGCTATGGCGAGCCTTGACAAGGCGTCGAAACCCAGGTGAGCCAAACGTGCGATCACCCGCCCGGACTGGCCTTCGCAAAGCGACTTCAGGATCGGCGAGCAGGTTTTGAGGAAAAACGTTTTGATTTTTTCACTTTCGCATTCCCAAGTCTCCCAGCATGCACAAGAACGTGTCAATCAGTTTGTCAAATTAAAGCTTGAAATTATTTTATAGTATTGATTATTAGATAAAATAGTTGTCAAAAAAGGTGTCAAATAAGGTGCCAAATATGGATTGGGACGATTTTACATTTGATTACGAGTTAAACACCGATGGCATCCTCTCGGATGTCATAACAATCGAGGCCCACAGGCAATCGGCTCAGAATTTGATCCTGCCTCCCGATTGGCGGAATCAACTGGATCAGCTTAACCGTGTACGGGCAGTTCACGGGACAACCGCTTTGGAAGGGAATCCGTTGTCCGAGGCCGAGGTGTCACGGCAGATTGAAATCGCCGAACAGCCTTTCGAAACCTCTGGGCTGCGAGCCACGAAAGAGCAGCAGCAAATCCGGAACGCGGGGCTTGCCCAGGAGTGGATTCGAACCAGGTTTGTCCCAGGCCGTGCGCCGTTGAATGTCGAAGATATCCTTCGGATGCACAAGATGCTTACCGAAAGCTCGGACGAATTTCACAATTCACCGGGCAAATTCAGAAATTTCTCCGTTGTCGTTGGATCTCCTGATCTTGGAGGCGTTCACCGCGGTGGGCCGCACGGGGATGTCCCTCGGCTGATAGATGAATATGTCGAGTTCATTAATTCAAGAGCCGTGAAAAATCTCCACCCGGTAATACGGGCACTAATGGCGCATTTTTTCCTCGTCGCAATTCACCCATTTGGCGACGGAAATGGGCGTGTTTCACGCTTGGTTGAGGCCGGAATTTTGTTTCAAGGTGGTTATAACATCTTTGGATTTTACGGACTTTCGAACTACTTCTATCGAAATGAAACGGAGTACAAAACTACATTGCAGGAATGCAGGCAATCTCAGCCATTCGATGTAACCAGTTTTGTCAAATTCGGACTGCGCGGATTCTCCGAAGAGCTTAGGGGAATCAATAATTTTATCAAAGCCAAACTAAATAGAGTTGTTTATCGTGCGATGCTTGTTCGAGCATTCAATACGAAAGTTGGAGAACGGAGAAGAGCTCTCAATCAGAGAGAATACAATCTGCTTGACTATTTGATTGTCCAAACAGAACCACTTGACCCTTTTTCTGAAAATCCGTCCCGTCAAATCAAATTTTCGGAACTACGCGAATCTCCATATGTCAACCAAGCATACAGGAATGTGACCGACAGAACATTTTGGCGGGAATTGATGCGTCTGTCGGAAATGAGTTTCATAAAATTCATCAGAACAGAAGATGGTTGGGGCGACCCGCTGGTTGAATTGGACTTCAGCGCAATCGGGAACTACTAGCATTTGTTTTTCTCCTCCTACGAGCGGATGCGTCATTCTTCTCCCGGCTAAAACGTTCCGCACGCGATCGTCCCTGAACTGCTGATTCCGGTATTCTTCAACTCTGAATTTATCCCTTTCTTGTCGCCCATTTGCCCCATTTCGAAGCTATGAGGAGTATTTCGCCGCGCCCCCGTCGAATTCTTCCTCCTCTGAACCAGAGGCAATCAATCGCCATGATTCCGCGAATTTACTTAGCCAGCAAAAATGGCGCTGATGGACTTGTGTCCCTTCGGGCATGACGAGTCCCCAGATCCTTAGACTGACACTGATTAACGGGTGTCGATGGCTGTGCAAATGCGCGGCCAGGAAAGTACGGTGACCGATCGGAACGAATGAGGTCGACCGGAAAGAAATCGGCTGGATGGCCGTGAACCAAGAACTGGTCCACGGTCGGGTCATTGGAGAGAACGCCCCTTGAGGATGGCCCGTTTCCCGAACTTTTTCCTGATAAGGTCCGAAGCCTTTTCGGCCTTCAGCCTTTTGGCCGTCTCATCTTCCTGGAAGACCTCGAGGTTCTCCGTCGCGGCATCATGGCAGAGGTTCTTGATTCCAACGCCGATCAGGCGAAACGGCGCGTTCTCGACCACCTGGTCGAGAAGCGCGCGCGTGGTCTGGTAAATCCGGTTCGCCGACTGTGTCGGGCCTGGCAGCCGCCTTTGACGAGTCAGGATTCGGTGATTCGCTTTCTTGACCTTCAGAACGACCGTGCGTCCGGAGATTCCCTTGGCCTTCGCCCGGTCGGAAACCTGTTCCGACAACCGCCACAGGTGGCCGTCCAGCTTGAATATATCCTTGATGTCATCAGGAAACGTCGTCTCCTTGGAAAGGCCTTTTGCTGCCTCGCCGGTCATGACCGTTCGGCTGTCCTTGCCATGAGCGAGTGACCACAGCCTGTCACCCATGGTCCCTGTCCGGCGGACCAGTTCAATACGGTCGAATTCCCGGAGATCGCCAAGGTTCCGGATTCCCATACTCCGAAGAACTCGCGCCGTTTCCTTCCCGACGCCCCAGATCAGCGAAACCGGCTTGTCAGCCAGAAACGCCATGGTTTCGGCTTCGCCAATGATCGAGAACCCGCGGGGTTTGTCGAGGTCGGAAGCAACCTTTGCAAGGAACTTGTTATGCGACAGCCCGATGGAAACGGTTACGCCGGCCCGGCGTTCGACTTCATGTGCGAGGCGGGCAAGGTGCGACGCGGGCGGTTCACCGTGGAGGCGCTCCGTGCCGGAAAGATCGAGAAACGCCTCGTCCAGGGACAATGGCTCGACCAGGGGCGTCATCGCTTCCATCATTTCGCGAATCTGTCGTGAAACCCTGACATAGACCTTCATACGGGGCCGGATTACGACCGCTTGCGGACACAGTCGCCTGGCCTGGAACATCGGCATCGCGGAATGCACTCCAAAGCGTCTGGCGACATAACAGGCCGTTGACACGACGCCGCGACGGCCTCCGCCGACGATCACGGGTTTGCGCTGAAGTTCGGGGTTGTCCCGTTTCTCGACGCTGGCATAGAAAGCATCGCAATCAACATGCGCCATCGAGAGTTGGCGCAATTCCTCGTGCCACAACAGTCTTTGACTGTTGCACTGGACGCAGCGGTGCGCGCGCGCAGTCCAGGTCAGGCAATCTCGGCAAAATGCGTCCATGTCCACCAGACCCACCGCGCGACCCCGTATAGACAAATTCCGAAAACTCGGCGGGCTCTCATCTGCATCACGTCATTTTCGCCGGTTCACCGGTCCCTGACATCTTCCAAGACGCGCCGGACGGCATCGACCGGGTTTCCCGATCGAGTGATCTGACGACCGACGACGACGTGGCTTGCACCGGCCCGCAACGCTGCGCCCGGTGTCGCGATACGTTTCTGGTCGTCGACCGCCCCCCCTTCCAGCCTGATTCCCGGGGTGACGATCAGGAATTGCGGTTCGGGAATCCGTTCCCGGAGCAACCGGGCTTCGAGTGGTGAAGCAATCACACCGTCCGCTCCCGCCTCGATCGCCAGTCGGGCGCGTTCGACGACGAGACCCTCGAGGCTGCCGCTCCTGATCAGGCAGTTGTCGAGGTCGCCCCTGTCGACGGTCGTGAGAAAAGTGACCGCCAGGATCTTCGTTCCGGTATCGGCCCGCCCGGCAACGGCGGCCGAGACGACATGTGGATCACCGTGAACCGTCAGGAACGTCGGCCCCAGCCCTCCGAGCCCGGACGCTGCCATCTCGACGGTGGCACCAATGTCGAAAAGTTTGAGGTCCAGGAATACATGTTTTCCCCTGGCCATGAGTTCTTGAACCAATTCCAGCCCGCCTCCGGCGAGCATCCCGAGACCGACCTTGTAGAATGAGACGAGTCCGTCCAGTCGATCGACCAGGAACAGCGCGTCTTTACCGGTTGGGAAATCGAGAGCGACGATCAACCGGTCATCAGCTTCGGGCAATCCGGATTCTGCCGTCATCAAGGCACCTGTTTCCCTGTTTGCCGCCTCTTGTCAAGGCGACGATAACCCGGCCGCCTGCCCTTGTTGATCGCGAGGTCGGTTCCTATCTGTAGATCATCCGCCCACCTTGCCGTGTCCGCAAGCGATCCCGGATTCCCTAACATCGCTGCGGACGGCAGGACCGGGTCCGGAGCACGCCTCCGGTCCGGGCGACGTCAAGGCAGGGCGGCTGGTGTTTGACAGAAGTTTCCGGTTGAAGAAACGAACCGGTGCGCGGGGAGCGCGGTATGGAAGACAAGAAGCTGACCGAACGGTCTCGGAGCCTCGTTCAATCTGCCCAGATTCTGGCGCAGGAACGAAGTCACCAGAGATACCTGCCCGATCACTTGCTCAGGGCAATGCTCGAGGACGAAACAGGCCTCGTTCCGAACCTGATCAGGCAATCCGGTGGCGACCTGTCCGTTGTCCTGCGGGAATGCGAAGCGAATCTCGGCAGGCAGCCCAGGGTTTCGGGATCAGGTGACCGGATCTATCTCGATCCGCAAATGCAGAAGGTACTCGCCGAAGCGGAGCACGTCGCCGAATCCGCCGGCGACCGGTTCGTACCGGTCGAGGCCTTGCTGATGGCGCTTGCCACGGTCAAGTCGGAAGCGAGGTCGGCACTACGGGCGGGAAACGTCGCTGTCGAAGGTCTGAAATCTGCAATCGACAGGGTCCGCGTGGGCCGGACCGTTGACACGGAATCCGCGGAGGAGGGGTATGACGCCCTGAATCGTTTTGCACGCGATCTGACCGCTGAAGCCGTGGACGGAAAAATCGACCCCATAATCGGCCGCGACGATGAAATCCGCAGGACCATGCAGGTTCTGACCCGGCGAACAAAGAACAACCCGGTCCTGATCGGGGAGCCGGGCGTCGGAAAGACGGCAATCGCGGAGGGGCTGGCGCTTCGGATTGTCAACGGTGATGTGCCGGATAACCTTCGAGACAAGAAGCTCATGTCGCTCGACATGGGTTCTCTCGTCGCCGGGGCCAAGTACCGGGGAGAATTCGAGGAACGATTGAAGTCGGTACTCTCCGAGGTGACGGCGAGCGACGGCAGAATCCTGCTGTTCATCGACGAAATGCATACTCTTATCGGGGCCGGCAAGGCTGACGGCGCGATGGATGCTTCGAACCTGCTGAAACCGGCACTAGCCCGGGGAGACCTGCATTGCATCGGAGCAACCACCCTCGACGAGTACCGGAATCACGTCGAGAAGGATGCAGCCCTGGCGCGGAGGTTTCAGCCGGTTCACGTGAGCGAGCCATCGCTTGAGGACACGGTTTCGATTCTCCGCGGAATCAAGGAACGCTACGAACTCCACCACGGAATCCGGATATCCGATGCCGCCCTGGTCACCGCGGCGCAGATGAGCCATCGGTACATCTCGGACCGGTTCTTGCCTGACAAGGCAATCGATCTCATGGACGAGGCGGCAAGCCGCCAGCGCATGGAGGTTGACTCGAAACCGGAAGAGCTTGACGCCCTCGACCGTGAACTGCTGCAGAAACGGATCGAAGCAACCGCCCTGGCAAAGGAATTGGACACCGCGTCGCGGGACCGATTGGCCAAGCTGGAAGTGGAACTCGCCGAACTCCAGGAACAGTCGCGCGAGCTGACCTCCCGCTGGCATGTTGAGCGCGACAGCCTGGCTTCGGCCCGGGACATCAAGGAACAGCTCGACAGCGCCCGCGTGGACTACGAGGCGGCACGCCGTGTCGGGGACCTCGCACGGCTCGGAGAATTGCAGTACGGCATCATACCCGGCCTGGAGAAACAGTTGAGGGAAGCCGAGCGCAACGAGCAAAACCTCATGGTCGAGGAGGCCGTCCTGCCGAACCATATCGCCGCGGTCGTCGAACGCTGGACAGGGATTCCGGTCGACAAGCTGCTTGAGGGCGAACGCGACAAACTGCTTCGGATGGAAGAGGCACTGGGCAAGCGCGTCGTCGGTCAGCGTGATGCACTGGTTGCCATTTCCAACGCGGTTCGCCGGGCGCGGACAGGATTGAACGACCCGAATCGCCCGATTGGATCATTCCTGTTTCTCGGCCCGACCGGTGTCGGCAAGACCGAACTGACCAAGGCGCTGGCCGAGTTCGTCTTTGACGATGAAAACTCGATGGTTCGGATCGACATGTCCGAATTCATGGAGAAACACTCCGTTTCCCGGTTGATCGGTGCGCCTCCGGGGTATGTGGGTTTCGATCAGGGCGGCGTGCTTACGGAAGCGATACGGCGCAGACCGTACCAGGTCATCCTGTTCGACGAGGTCGAAAAGGCACATCATGATGTCTTCAACGTCCTTTTGCAGGTATTGGACGACGGAATCCTGACAGATGGGCATGGACGAACGGTCAATTTCAAGCATTCGATCATCATCCTGACGTCGAATCTCGGTACCGAGGTCCTGAGTTCGTCACCGGAGGAGGCTGTCGATGCCGCGAGGGATAAGGTCATGGACGCGGTGCGGATGCATTTCAGGCCCGAGTTTCTCAATCGCCTTGACGAGATCATCCTGTTCGACCGGCTGAGCAGGAGCGACATGGATGGCATCGTGAATATCCAGATCGGAATTCTCTCGAAACGCCTCGAGGCACGGAAGATCGCCCTGGACATCGACGACAAGGCCCGGCGATGGCTCGCAGAAAAAGGATACGACCCGGTTTACGGGGCGAGGCCGCTGAAGCGAGTCATCCAGAACGAATTGCAGAATGCCGTGGCCGAACAGATCCTGGGAGGAGAGATCGACGAAGGGTCGGAAATCGCGGTATCGACCGACGGCATCGGACTCGTCGTCAACGGCAAGCACAAGTTGGGCGCAAAACCGGCCGACGCGACGTTGCACTGACGGCGCCAATTGGTGCGGCGTGCAAACATGCCGGGAGGAAGCCGAGCCACCCGGGCGCGTACGGGCAAGACGAAGAAAAGGGACCCGGGTTCAGACGCTGGCAGCGGAATTCGGTGAGACAGGCTCGAGCGTACGGATGGCGGAGCGGTGGCGAAGCCGTCGACACCGGTAGAGAAAGCACGTCGCGTAGAACACGACCGGCGCGTCCGCCAACAACGCTGGCAGAAGCGATTGGAATTGGTGCATCGCGACGGATGAGGCTGCGAAATTCCTCAGGTTCCCCCTTGTAACATTGAAATGCGACACGAATGTGTCTTGAGTGCATGTGCCGCCTCAACGGGTGACCCGGAGTCATCGCTCTGAAAAGAATCCCGGCGTCACGCCGGGCGCGCCCGGAACGCGTGCAGTGCAGAGGACCTCGCCGGCGCGGTCGTCCTGAATTCCGCCGCATCGACCTGCCGCTTTGCCATCAGGCGCGGCTGATGTCGTTCGGCTTGGCTATTGGATGCCGATAAGCACGCGAACAGTTGCGACTATTTCGAACCGAAAGATCGGAGGGCCGCGCAGATCAACAGCTGGGAACTAAAGGGGCGGCGTCCCACCAGTTGCCATGCGGCGCCAGGCTGAGGGTGTCCCGCCGGTCACGCGCCGGAACTCGCGGTTGAAATTGCTCTTGGTGTTGAAGCCCGAGGCCAGCATCGCTTCAGTGACGCTCGCTCCCGCCTCGAGCGTGCGGCAGGCCTCGCGGATGCGGTAGCTGTTGACATGGCGGGAGACGTTTCCGCCGGTATTCCGGTTGATCGCGGCGGAAAGCTGCTTGATTGGCACATGCAGCGCGCGGGCCAGCCGGCCAAGCGTCAACTCGGGGTCGAGATAGAGCTTCCGGCCCTTGAGGAGTGCGTCGAGGCGGGCCACAAGCTCTTCGTCCGCATTCGAGTCGTGGGGGATGGAGGTAACTCTTGGAGCCGGGTCGCGTTTGCTTGTCCCGAGGATTCGCATGAGCACGACGCCGCCGACTGCGAGCAGCGTGAGCGAAGACCACAAGGCGACGATCCAGGGCAGCCAGTCCGGCCGTCCGCTGAGCGCCGCTGCCGTGAACAGCATGTCCCCGAGCGCTGAGACCATTAGCGACAGCGCGATGACCTTCCAGGCCAGACCCGGTGTGTCTCCGGCCGTGAACGGCAAGCGCGGCAGGGCGTCGGTACCGCGCCATGCCGCAAGAAGGATTGCTCCGCCATAGCCCAGGAAGAGCGCTGGAATCAGCGCGTCGAGAAGCGTCGGCAGGATCAGGGATGCAGCCAGCGCCAGCAGGGGACCAGCGAGATGGACGACGTCACGGAGGAGGTGGGGACGCCTGATGACGCTGAACTGAAAGGCCGCCCACGCGAGCGGCGGTATCGCCGCGGCCGTGATTGGCTGCAACGACCTGAAGGCGGCAATTCCATAATGTTGAGCGAGCGCGATCACGGCCGATTGCAGGGCGCAAAGCCCGACCAGGGCTGCGAACGGGCCGGGCCGGTCGTGGCGCAGCAGGAGCACGGCAAGCACGAACGCCAGGACGAGGGCGGATATGAGAGGCAGGGGCAGGCTCGGCAACATGGCACACTTTATGGCCCAAAACCGGATCTCGGACGACCTGAAACCGGTTCGAGGACGCGCATGCCTGTTCCGGCTTCCATAGTCCCTCTCAATCTGATCAACACGGGAGACAAGCGATGAAACAACTGTTGGCAACCACGTTCCTGCTTCTGGTCCTCCATGCCGCGGCGGCGGAACCTGTCGCGGGAATTCGAAGCGTGGCCATCACCGTGGAGCATCATGGCAGCATGATGTCAGGCGTGCTCTGGTATCCCGCCGGCGGCGGTGGTGAGGCAATTACCTACGGCGAAAACGGCGTCTTTTTCGGCACTCCGGTTCTCGACAACGCCCGGATGGCCGAGGGTCCATTCCCGGTGATTCTCGCGAGCCACGGCCTTGGCGGCAATGTCGGCACCCTGAGCTGGCTGACCGCTGGCCTTGCCGAGGCGGGTGCACTCGTCATTTCGGTCAACCACCCGAACAGCACGACGCGGGACTTCAACCTCCATGAAGGCCTCAAGCACTGGACGCGGACGCAGGATCTCCGGGCCGCGCTCGATTGGATTGCTGCCCAGCCGGAACTTGCCGCCCAAGCGGATTTCTCCCGGGTTTACGCGGTGGGGTTCTCCGCCGGCGGCTGGACAGCCCTTGCCCTGGGCGGCCTGCGCGCCGACCTCCAGGGTTATGCCGCTCATTGCGAGACCGCGTCTCCCTCGCTCTGGCACTGCGCCGACTTGACCTGGCGCGGGGCCGACCTTGCTGCCTATTCTCCCGGTGAATGGAATGCCAGCCGCAAGGACGACCGGATTCGCGCCGTCGCCGCCATCGACCCTGCGCTGACCTACGGTCTCGGAAGGACACATGCGCGCGATCTGGTGAAAAAAGTGTTGCTGATCGGACTCGGCGGTGTGGAATCCCGGCTGCCGGCGACCGATTTCAGCGCAACTGGGAGCGGGTTCGCAGGCCAACTGCCGGCCGCCGAGATCGAGATCATGGCCCCGGCGGCGCATTTCTCAGCCCTCCTGCCCTGCAAACCGAGGGGTCCGGCGATCCTGGCCGCCGAAGGCGACTATCCGCTCTGCGACGACCCTCCGGGCACGGACCGCGCGGCGTTGCACAAGCGTATCGTGTCCCGCGTTGCGGTGTTTCTGGGCCTTTAGGGAAATGTCAGATTCGCTTGAACAGAAACTGCCCTTCGATGTTATTTGGAACGAGGGTGACGTTGCCTGCCACCCGAGTCCGAATAGCCGCGCAAGCTGTTTACCGGGAGTTCGTAATCGCGATCCTGTCAGGTAGAACTTTGTGCAGGAGGGCATGGGCAGACGTCCGCCCGGCCGGGAGCATGCCCTCCGTCACCATGGGCGATTTCACCTGCCGCCTGATGGAGCCCGGCGATTCGGGTTGGGTTTGCAATAGCTGCTGTCGGCGGCGTATGTGCGCTGTCCAACGTCACTCTTCAACCACCGGTTCACTCATGGACCCGGCCGGAGCGGGAACGGTGACAAATGTGCCGAAGGATGATGAGGGTCGCGGAATTCGATCCAGAAGCAAAGACCTGCCGCGTTTCATGTGCCGACATCCCGGGGGTAAGCGTTCGGTAAGGGGGTGATGGCCTTTATTTTCGGCGTTTGATGGCTGTAT
>JAPOVX010000087.1:7300-13578 GCA_026707935.1 Paracoccaceae bacterium | reverse complement strand
TTTCACCCGAAGCCCTTGCGAGCCGTATTCAGGACTGCGGTGCGTCGCTCGTCGTCACGGCCGACGAAGGACCGAGAGGCGGTCGGAACGTACCCCTCAAGGCCAATGTCGATGACGCGCTGAAAATCTCGGGAGATGTTCCGGTACTTGTTGTCGGTCGCACCGCCGGGGGGCCTGGAAACGTGGAGGGACGCGATCACGATTACGCGGCGTTGATGAGCGCGGCCTCTCCCGCATGCGACCCCGAACCCATGAACGCGGAAGATCCGTTGTTCATACTGTATACGTCGGGTTCGACCGGCAAGCCCAAGGGCGTGCTTCACAGTTCCGGCGGGTACCTGGTTTTTGCCTCGATGACCCATCAGTACACGTTCGATTATCACGATGGCGATGTTTTCTGGTGCACCGCCGATGTCGGCTGGATTACCGGGCACAGTTACATCGTTTACGGGCCGCTGGCGAATGGAGCAACGACGCTGATGTTCGAGGGGGTTCCAACCTATCCCGACATTTCGAGATTCTGGCAGGTATGCGAACGCCACAAGGTCAACCAGTTCTACACGGCGCCAACGGCAATTCGGGCGCTCATGGCACACGGTCCCGAACCGGTCGAAAAGTGCGACCTTTCCTCCCTCAAGGTCTTGGGAACCGTCGGAGAGCCGATTAATCCGGAAGCCTGGGACTGGTACAACGAGGTTGTCGGGAAAGGGACGCGGCCAATCGTTGATACCTGGTGGCAAACCGAAACCGGCGGGCACCTGTTGACGCCACTTCCTGGTGCAACCTCCACCAAGCCAGGGTCCGCGACCAATCCGTTTTTCGGAATCGAGCCTGCGATACTGGACCCGGTGACCGGCAAGGAAATCGAAGCGACCGAGGCAGAAGGTGTCCTCTGCATCAAGAACAGCTGGCCGGGCCAGATGCGGACAGTCTATGGCGACCATCAGCGATTCATCGAGACCTATTTCTCTGACTACAAGGGGTATTACTTCACAGGTGACGGTGCACGGCGGGATGCGGACGGTTATTACTGGATCACCGGCCGAGTCGATGACGTCCTGAACGTATCTGGTCACCGCATGGGAACCGCCGAAGTGGAAAGTGCGCTTGTCGCGCATGAAAAGGTGGCAGAGGCGGCCGTGGTTGGCTACCCCCATCCCGTCAAGGGGCAAGGGATTTACTGTTATGTGACCCTGATGACGGGCGAAACGCCGACCGATGAACTGAGAATCGAGCTGAGAAACTGGGTTCGCAAGGAAATTGGCCCGATCGCATCGCCGGACCTCATCCAATGGGCACCGGGATTGCCGAAGACTAGGTCCGGAAAGATCATGAGACGTATTCTCAGAAAGATCGCCGAGGACGACTACGGAGCACTCGGTGACACGTCGACCCTGGCCGATCCCGCTGTCGTCGACGAACTGATCGAGAATCGAATGAACCAAAATTAAGGCGCGGACGGCCGAACGAGGCGCAGTGTACCGAACGGACAGCCGAATCTCGTTCGAGACCGGAATTGTAACGGTCGAAACTGCCCGGAGCAGGCCAGCGCGATGGCGAGAACCGGTCGATCGTTCAGGATTGCGATTTGCGCGTTGAGGCGGACCCGCGCGATTGGCCGTCAGTTGCCGAGGAGGTCATGGCAAATCTCGAGGGCTTCAACCAGGCGGTCAACTTCATCCCGCGTATTGTAGAGACCGAATGAGGCCCGGCAGGTGGCGGTCAGTCCCAGTCGTTCCATTAACGGCTGAGCACAATGGTGCCCGGCCCTTACCGCAATCCCTTTTTGGTCGACAATGGTCGATATGTCATGCGGGTGACCTGCACCCGCGATGGTGAATGAGAAGATCGCTCCACGGTTTGCCGCGCGTCCCTGCACGTCAAGCCAGTTGAGGCCTTCCATCTGGTCCAGGACATAGTCCCGAATGGTTGCTTCGTGAGACGCGACATTTTCCATCCCGAGGTGTTCGAGGTATTCGAGGGCTGCACCCAGGCCGATCATCGAGACGATCGGGGGAGTTCCGGCCTCGAACTTGTGCGGCGGTGTATTGTACGTGATGCCGTCACGTCTGACTTCCCGGATCATGTCACCACCACCCATGAACGGCCACATTTCATCGAGTCTGTCTTCCCGAACGTAAAGCGCTCCCGAGGCTGAAGGGCCGTACAGCTTGTGCCCGGTGATCGCGTAAAAGTCGCATCCGATTTCAGTGACGTCTACCGGCATATGGACGGCGGCCTGGGATCCATCAACCAATACGGGAACGCCCAGGTCGCGAGCTCCCGCAGAGATTGCTTCGACATCAACCTCGGTGCCCAGGACATTGGACATGTGCGTGACAGCTATGAGCCTGGTCCTTGGGGTGACGGCCTCAAGCACGGATTCCGGAACGAGTTCACCGTCATCGCTGATATCCACCCATCTCAACACAATGCCATTGCGTTCACGGAGAAAGTGCCACGGAACGATATTGGCGTGATGCTCCATGACGCTGAGGACAATTTCATCCCCGGGTTTCATGTACCGGGCTGCCCACGCATATGAAACGAGATTGAGTCCTTCGGTCGTTCCGCTGGTGAACAGGATTTCATGGGAGTGCCGGGCACCGAGAAACCTCTGGATAACGGAGCGAACAGCTTCGTAGTTTTCCGTCGCCAGGTTGGACAGGTAATGCAGGCCGCGATGAACATTGGCATATTCGCTGGAATACGATCTGGTTACGGCTTCAATGACTGCCTTCGGCTTCTGGGCCGATGCACCGTTGTCCAGATACACGAGCCGATTACCGTTCACGCTCCTTTCGAGGATCGGAAAATCCCTGCGAATCGTGTCGACATCATACATTCAGCCACCGACTCCCGGCTGAAATCCAACCATTGGCAGAAAAGCGACAATCGTCAATGCGATCAGGAAAAGTGTCAGGATGACGCCCATGACGACCGCCAGTCCGCTGCGGAATCCATGGATCTCCTTGATGAAGCTGATGACGAGATAAAATGCGATTCCCAATCCTCCGAATGTCACCAGCGACGTGATCGGTGGGAAAACCAGCACAGAAACAAGTTGGGCAAGCTGAACAATCAGGAGCATGGCCTGCAGCCAGATTATTGCTCCAAGGCATTCCTGAAAACTCCCTGTTCCTCCGAACACTTTTCCCACGCCAAAGATAAACCCCGCGACAATGAACATCGTGGCAATCTGGATTATCGTCAGGTTGATTGGCGATGCGATCAACAGCTCCGTCGCGCCGTCCTGCATTGCCGGAGCAAGCTGAACGGTAAGAGTTGTTGCCAGCGTTCCCAGAATCGCAATCAGGAGCAGGCATTCCAGCCGCACGATCGGGGAGGTGTTCAGAAACCGGACTGCGATACGAACACCTTGACCCGGTCTCACGATGGTCAGGTACGCAAGTTCTAACGTGTCCTTCAACATGCTGGGTACCCGATCATCCATCCGGTTTCCCGAAGGATGCCTGCCTGACATACGTGGATCTGCCGCGATCGGACCCGGTGCGCGGCCCGGGTGCCTCTTGCCCATCCACCATGTACGCAGACCTTTCAATGAACTCAACGCGAATCAAGCAATGCATCCAGTAAGAGAAAAACAGCACCGCGATCAGGACAAGCAGCGCTCCCGAAACCCAAGGTTTGAACGCCACCTCGACGATTCCGGCGACCAGTACTAGAGGCGACATGGCCAGGACGGCCCAAAAGAGAGCGAGGCGCGCATCGCGCCAGTTCCCCCAACCACCGAAAGCGCGTGCCAGGACATGCGACGCGGCCGCGACCGAATACAAGAGTAACGGAGCCATCAAGAGTGAAACCGCGAAATGAATAGGCACGACAGCATGCAAGGGAGGTGAACCGGAAGGTATCGAATCGCGAAACAGAGACGGCATTCTGGCAACAAATGCCAGGAAACACGCGAGCATACCGAAAAACAGGATGCGGTCATCGCCGATGTTCTTGGCCAGTTGGCGTTCGAAACTCAAGCGAGGGTGTCGGTACGCAGTCAGGATTTCCGATGTCAGAGAGCTCATGACCGGTGTCGCGCAATCCACTCCGCCAACCGAATTCTTATATCTTCGGCGATGTCCCGATCGGAAATCTCGTCAACCGCCTCCTCGAGAAACGCCAGAACCAGTATTCTCTCTGCTTCCTTCCGCGAAATTCCTCTGGACATGAGATAAAACAGCGCTTCCTCGTCAATCGCTCCGGTCGTCGACCCGTGCGAACACGCAACGTCGTCGGCGTAGATCTCGAGTTCGGGTTTCGCCAGGAACTGGCTGGTCTCATCAAGCAGCAGGCCCTTGCTGATCTGGTATCCGTCTGTCTTCTGCGCCCCGGGTTTCACAAGGATTTTCCCCTGGAAAACACCTTTGGCGCCCTCTCCGAGGACTTTCTTGAACACCTGGCGGCTCTCGCATCGTTCCGCGTCATGGACCACGAAAACCGAATCGTCGTGCAGAAATGCCCCATCGCCTACGCAAACCCCGGCAACGGTTACACGGGAGTCATCTCCGCACAACTCGATAAACGCCTCATTGCGGGTATGCGACCCGTTGGCGGTCATCGTAAAACTCCTGAACGAAGATTCCTCCGCAAGGCGTGCGAACATGTGCGTAATCGCGCGGCGCTCATGGTCGCGTCCCTGGACTCTCACGTGATCGAACGCAGCCGCCGCCTCGAGTTCAACCTCAAGGACCGAGTTCAGTCGGGCGGCGCCCGGACCGTTTTCGAGCAATGTCAAGGACCCGCCCTGACGAACAAGAACAACGGAATGCACGATTGCGTCGGACCGGTCATTTTCCCGCAGGTAACTAAGGCAAACGGGCCTGCTGACCCGTCCGGTTGCCAGAATTGCAAATCCATTGGAGGCTCGGGCTGAATTCAGGGCGGCAAACGGCCTTCGAACCGGATCTTGTCCCCTGGATTCGAGTTTGCCGAAAATCGATTTCGCCCAGGAAATGTCAAGCGCCATGGCGTCCGCGATCTTAACGATATCGACGTGTTTCAACGCCTCCCGATCCGAGAGGTCCGGTCTGAAGACACCGTCAATGAAGACAAGGTTCAGACAGTCCGTTTCGTGAAATGCCGGCTGGACCGAGTCCGAAAGAACGGAAACCCGTTCGCAATCCGTCCTGGAAAAACCGTTCGGGCCGGCAAAACGCCAGTATTCGTCCTTACGGGCCGGCAGTCCGATACTACGGAACCGGGCCTCTGCGGCGGCTTGCGCCTGCTTCCCCCAGCCCGTGCCACAAGGGGAATCATAGTTTCCGAGAAATTCTTCGACTGTGTCCGTTTTTTGTTGTCCAGTCAACATTTAGGCGACTTTCTTCAACAGGTCGGAGTATCCGTTTTCCTCCACCCTGATTGCCAGTTCTGGACCTCCTGATTCGATGATGCGGCCATCCGCCATGATGTGGACAACATCGGGTTCGATGTAATTGAGCAAACGCTGGTAATGCGTGATCACCAAAATCGATCTGTCTGCCGTCCTCAACCTGTTGACACCCGCCGCGACGAGTTTCATGGCGTCGATGTCCAATCCGGAATCGGTCTCGTCGAGGATACAGACCTTGGGCTGCAGCATGGTCATCTGCAAAATTTCATTGCGCTTTTTCTCGCCCCCGGAGAACCCGGTATTCAGAGGGCGTTTCAACATTTCCTGGTCGATTCCGAGTTCATTCGCATAAGCCCGAACGCGTTTCAGAAACGCTCCTGCAGGAATTTCCGGTTCGCCTCTGGCCTTTGACAGCGAGTTCGCCGCCGTTCGAAGGAACGTCATGTTGGTCACGCCCGGAATTTCGACCGGATACTGGAACGCGAGAAAAAGCCCCATGACGGCCCGCTCGCTCGGATCGAGTTCGAGCACGTCCTCGCCGTCCAACGTGACCGTACCATGAGTGACTTCATATCCCTCGCGGCCGGCCAGGACATACGACAATGTCGATTTTCCTGACCCGTTGGGTCCCATGATCGCGTGCACCGATCCGGGTGGCAGGTTCAGATCTACGCCTTTGAGGATCGGCTTGTGCTCATCTTCGAGCGCAACATGGAGACCAGAAATTTCGAGCATGTCAGACCTGCTTGTTGTTTTTTCCGGCGGCAGGTGAATCCTGCCTTCGTTCACTGCTCATTCCAAATCGGGAACCCGGCTTGGCGTATCTCTGTACCAGCCAATAGAGGATTCCGGCAAAGACGCCCATCAGAACCGAAAACCCGGCGTTCGGCAACAAGGAACCGCCCATGCCGGTCGACCAGCCTATGAAGAAAAC
>JAPOVX010000087.1:0-7290 GCA_026707935.1 Paracoccaceae bacterium | reverse complement strand
TGCGGTTACGGCTCCATAGATGAAGGGTTGACGAAACCTGTTCATCCGACCGAGCCTTCCAGGCTGATCGCGACCAGTTGCTGTGCCTCCATGGCAAATTCCATCGGCAAGGCCTGCAGAACGTCCCTGCAGAAACCGTTGACGACAAGGGCGACCGCCTCTTCCTCGTTCATGCCGCGTTGCTGGCAATAGAACAACTGGTCTTCATCGACCCGAGACGTCGTTGCTTCATGTTCGACGCGCGACGAGTTGTTCTTGACCTCGATGTACGGCACCGTATGGGCACCGCAGTTTCCTCCGATCAGCAAGGAGTCGCACTGCGTATGGTTACGGCTGCTCCGTGCCCTCGGGTGCATCGAAACAAGACCCCTGTAAGTGTTTTGGGCGCGGCCGGCGGAAATTCCCTTTGATACAATTCGCGAGCGGGAGTTCCTGCCGAGGTGAACCATTTTCGTTCCGGTATCCGCCTGCTGGAAATTGTTGGCAATTGCAATCGAATAGAATTCACCCTGGCTTTCGGCTCCGCGAAGAATGCAGCTCGGATACTTCCAGGTTATTGCAGAACCCGTTTCGACCTGCGTCCACATGACCTTGGAGCGGTTGCCGCGGCAGTCGGCTCTTTTTGTCACGAAATTGTAGATGCCACCCTTGCCGTCCTCGTCGCCAGGGAACCAGTTCTGAACGGTTGAATACTTGATCTCTGCCTCTTCCTCGGCCACGAGCTCAACGACCGCCGCGTGCAGCTGGTTGGTATCACGCTGCGGTGCCGTGCACCCTTCAAGATACGAGACATAGGATCCGCGGTCGGCGATGATGAGTGTTCGCTCGAATTGCCCCGTGTTTTCTGCGTTAATCCGGAAATAGGTGCTCAGTTCCATTGGGCATCGGACGCCGGGGGGCACATAAACGAACGAACCGTCGGAAAACACCGCCGAATTCAATGTCGCGTAAAAATTGTCCGAAGGAGGAACGACCGTACCGAGGTATTTCCGGACGAGTTCGGGGTGCTCCCGGAGTGCTTCCGACATGGAACAGAAGATTACCCCGGCTTTCCCGAGCTCCTCCTGAAACGTTGTCCCGACGGAAACGGAGTCGAAAACGGCATCCACCGCGACCTTGCGTCCTTCAGCGGGTACATCGCCTGCACCCTGCACGCCTGCCAGGATCATCTGTTCCTGAAGGGGAATGCCAAGCTTCCTGTAGGTTTCGAGAAGCTTGGGATCGACGTCGTCGATCGACGTCGGCCGGGCCTCCGACATCGATTTCGGCTGGGCGAAATAGTACTGACCCTGGAAATCGATCTCGGGGTAGTTGACCATCGCCCATTTCGGTTCCGACATGCTGACCCACCGCCGGTGTGCGGCAAGCCGCCATTCGGTCATCCACTCCGGTTCCTGGTTTCGATCGGAAATGTGATGGATGATGTCTTCGTTCAGGCCTTTCGGCGCGTACTCCGTTTCGATGTCGGTTTCGAATCCGTATCGGTAGGTACCGACCGATCGCACCGCTTCGACGGTCTCCTGATCGACACCTTCCCGGACGTTGAATTCACCGTCGTCAATGGCCACTTTGATCTCCGTGTTCAAATGCCGGGGCGATTACGCAGCGCGTGCCCTGTTGACCGCGCGGCGGCTGGACGCACTCCAGGCCTCGGCAAATTTCATCAAGTCTGTTTCCCGGGTCGATGGACCTATGGAAACGCGAATCGCGCTTCGAACCGTTTGCGCATCGAACCCCATTGCCTGTAGCGCCGGACTTCCGGTACGGGAAACCTTTCCTGAACTGCAGGCCGATCCGGCAGATACCGAAAACCCTTTCAGGTCCATCTGGATCACCTGCGTTTCGCTGTCCCACCCCGGAAGTGCGAAACAGCTCGTATTCGGCAATCTTGGTGCTTCACGCCCAACGAAGATGGTGCCCGGCACCAATTCGTCAATGTACATCTCGAAAGAATCGCGAAGACTGGCGACGCGATTCCAGACCCCGTCCTCAAGGTCGCGCGAGGCGGCCTCCGCCGCCGCACCAAACCCGGCGATTCCGGGCAGGTTTTCGGTACCTGCCCGCAACCCCGATTCCTGGCCGCCGCCGAGGATTTGTGGGGGCACGTCCCTGCCCTCGCGAACCACAAGTGCGCCAACGCCGGCCGGGCCTCCGGTCTTGTGACCCGAGATGATTGCCATTTCCGCCCCTGACGATCGGAAGTCGCATGCCGTCTTTCCGAAGGCCTGGGCAAAATCGGCCACTGCCAGCCCCGGCGGCAGTTGCTGCAGAATTCCGGTTTCGCTGTTTGCTGCCTGCGCGGAGGCATTGCCGGGATCAGGAACAACGATCCGTCCATCTGCCGTCGTCTCCAGGACGTTCTCTGCCCAGGCAAGCACGCACTCATGCTCGACCCGGGCAGCGCCAAGGTTTCGACCTGCCATCGCCAATGCGGCGGCTTCCGTGGCCCCGGAGGTAAAGACGACCTCTGTGGGATGCGCTCCGAACGCCTCTGCTACCTGGGCCCGAGCACGTTCGACGATCGCACGCGCCCTTCGCCCTTCAAAATGCACCGACGACGGATTGCCGACAGCCCCGATCGCGCCGAGCATCGCGTCCCGGGCTTCCGGGCGCAAGGGCGCGGTCGCATTCCAGTCAAGATAGGTTCGGCTCACTGTTCGTCGGCCATCTGAAGAAGGTTGGGAACGGCGGGACAGGGCGCGAGATGATTTGACGATATGTCGCTCAACCGCGTCTGATGCATGTATACATAGACCATCGCCGAAAGGCTTTCCCAGAACCTGTTGCTCAATGATTGAGCACGAGTTCCGGATACTGCTCCGGACTGACCGGCGCCTGTCGACAGCGCGTCCATCGATTCATCGACGGCGGCCAGGATTTCGGAGACCCGAATTGATTCACACGACCGTGCGAGTTGGTAACCTCCTCCCGGTCCCCGAATCGCGTGGACCAGGCCGGCCCGGCGCAACTTGACGAACAGTTGTTCGAGGTAGGGCAACGAAATTTTCTGCCGCTGGGCGATTTCAGCCAATGGAACTGCCGTTGCCGGACTGGCCCCGGCAAGATCGACGAGAGCAACCATCGCGTACCTGCCTTTTGTGCTCAGTTTCATGACTTGGTCCAGAGTTGCCCCGGTTGACGCCCGCGACCGAAAGCACTAACAGGCATGTTTCCGGGGAAGGAGACTTCTTAAAGATTTTAGAATCATTCTAATTTGTTCCCTTGCAACCGTCAACCTGTCCCGAACCGGAGGATGGCTGGCACAATCCGGAGATGTCGATGCCGGAAGTGATCTTTCAGGGTCCCGAAGGGCGCCTTGAGGGGCGCTATCACCCTCAAAAGGAGAAAGACAGCCCGCTCGGCATCATTCTGCACCCGCACCCGAAATTCGGCGGCACGATGAATAATCGTGTTGTCTATAACCTCCATTACGCCTTTTTCAGGATGGGGTTCACCGTCCTTCGTTTCAACTTTCGTGGAGTCGGGCGTTCCCAGGGGACATATGACGAGGGAGTCGGTGAGTTATCGGATGCGGCGGCGGCGCTGGATTACCTGCAGGCACTCAATCCGAACGCGAAACACTGCTGGGTTGCCGGATTTTCCTTCGGCGCGTGGATCGGGATGCAACTGCTCATGCGGCGTCCGGAGGTTTCCGGATTTGTTTCGGTCTCGCCTCCCGCCAACATGTACGACTTTACCTTTCTTGCTCCTTGCCCGTCATCCGGACTGATCATCAACGGTTCCGCTGACAATGTGGCTCCACCCGAGAGCATCGAGGATCTCGTGCGTCGCCTCCGTGAACAAAAGGGCATCACGATTTCGCACCAGGTCGTTGCATCCGCAGGACATTTTTTCGAAGAGCCGAACATGGATACGCTGATAACGTGCGTCGATGAATACGTTCGCAGGCGGCTGACCGAGACCACGCGATAGTCCGGTGTCATCGGTCAAGACCGGAATTGCGGGAACGTAACGAACCCGAAACCGTTTTCGCCCGGTTCCTCACGTGCTGTTCAATCCGGTTCCACAGTGGGCAATTCCTGTTTTCACAAGGGTCCGCCGGTCCTTCATCCGGACGGGTCGCGGCATGGTCGGTCAATTCTGCCACCCGTGGTCGGAACCGAACAACCGGTCGTGGACGGTAGCGACAGGACGAGGTTCCGCATCGAACGAACCGCCAGGAAGGCAAACGCCTGCGCCTCCAGCATGTCTGAATCGAGTCCGGCGTCCTCGACCGACGACACCGGTGCCGAGAGACGTGACCCCAGTTCGGACATCAGTGTGCGGTTTCGGCTCCCGCCGCCCGCCACCAGCCAGCGGCCCGGGGGAGCGGGGAGGAATTTTTCGGCGTGGGCGACGGCCGCCGCCGACAAGGCCGTCAGCGTCGCCGCCGCATCAGAATCCGGGAGAGAATCAACACTCTTGAGCACATCACTGAATTCGTTCCGGTCCAGGGACTTTGGGGGTTGTCGGGCAAAATACGGCCGGGAAAGCACCTCTTCGACGACTGCGAGATCGCATTTGCCTGTCGCGGCGAGATCTCCGTCCCTGTCAAATCCCCAATTCCTGCGGCGAGCCACCAGATCGTCGATCAATGCATTTGCCGGGCCTGTATCGAATGCAACGAGCGCACCATGTGTTTCCGGTTCAGGGGCAAGCGGATCCACGTACGTCAGGTTTGCCACTCCGCCGAGGTTCAGGAATACGACCGGGCGCGTTTCGCCAATCCACTTCGCGCAGGCAAAGTGAAAGACAGATGCGAGTGGAGCCCCTTCCCCGCCGCAAGCCATATCCCTGGTTCTGAAATCCCAGACAACCACATTCCCGGCTTCGTCCGCGAGGCGTTTGCCGTCCCCGATCTGGTGCGTCTTTCCCCGTCTGGGAGCATGCGCGACGGTCTGGCCGTGGAAACCGATGACCTCCACCCCGGAGTAGGACGAAATGACCTCAAGATGCGCAAGACGCACCGTCTCCTCCGCCTTGAGCAGGATGTCCGGTTGGTCGCCTTGCCAGAGTCCCTGTGCTGCAGCGATCGCCTCGATTTCCTCGGCGGAATAGGGACGATAGGAGTGATTGCCAAAAGCGCAGATCCGTTCGCCATTCGTGAGCAACATGGCCGCGTCAACCCCGTCCATGGATGTGCCCGACATGCAGCCGAGCGACCAGATCGGTTCGAAGTCATCCATGTTTGTCGGCCTTCCGTCACAAGATGGCTTGGTCTATAGGACCAACTGCCCACAGAAAGGGATATGAACCGGAGATGGAATTCAAGCCCACATCTGATTTCCTGAACGTCCTGATTTCCAGGGGATTTGTGCAGGATTGCACCGATCTCGAAGGTCTCGACCGCGTTTTCGCGAAGACTCCGCAATCTGCCTACATCGGTTTTGATGCCACGGCCGACAGTTTGCATGTGGGGTCGCTGATTCAGATCATGTTGCTCAGATGGTTGCAGAAAACCGGCCACCGGCCGATCGTCCTGATGGGGGGTGGAACCACGAAAATCGGGGATCCCTCGGGAAAGGACGAATCGAGAAAACTGCTTTCATCAAACATTATAGAACAAAATATCAAGGGGATACGGAATATATTTGAAGCTTATATCCAATTTGGTGACGCCGGAAACGGGGCCATCATGTCGAACAATGCCGCCTGGCTGGATCAACTCAATTACGTGGAATTCCTGAGGAACTACGGGCGTCACTTCACGGTCAACCGGATGCTTTCCTTCGAATCCGTGAAACGACGGCTGGACCGGCAGCAACCGTTAACTTTTCTCGAGTTCAATTACATGCTGCTGCAGGCATATGATTTCATGGAACTGAACGCGCGATTCGACTGCCGGTTGCAAATGGGGGGCTCCGATCAATGGGGCAATATCGTCAACGGCGTCGACCTCACGCGACGGATCAACGGCTCGGAAGTCTACGGGCTGACATCCCCCCTGCTCCAGCAAGCGGATGGAAGCAAGATGGGGAAAACGGCATCGGGTGCAGTTTGGCTGAACCCGGAGCGCATATCTGCATTTGATTTCTGGCAGTTCTGGCGAAACACCGCCGATGCCGACACAGGCCGTTTCCTGCTCCTGTTCACCGAAATCGACCTCGACGAATGCCACAGGATGGCGACACTTGAGGGTTCGGAATTGAACGTGGCAAAGGCGATGCTTGCCACCGAGGTCACCACCCTGGCATTCGGTCGTACCGCCGCGGAAAACGTTGAGAAAGCCGCGCGCGCACTGTTTGGCTCCGAACGCTCGAATGGTGGCGGGAAACAGCGGGACCGATCACAGATGGATGACAGGCTGCCCGTTTGTTATGTCGAAATAACGGATGCCGAAGATCGGGACGTTTCGGTCGTTCGGCTGTTTGTACAATCAGGACTCGTCAAGTCCGGCAAAGAAGCCAAGCGGCTTATCCAGGACGGCGGCGCGCGCGTCGATCACGTGGCCTTTTCCGAACCTGCACTCAGAATCAGCCATGAAAGGCTCTCCGAAGGTGTCGTCCTTTCCGCCGGGAAGAAGCGACATGTTCGCGTTCTGGCCGGCTGAACCGCGCGGAAGTGGATTTCACCGGTTTGCAAGGCCCGAGGCGTGGCGACACTGCCGTTTGCAGGCAAATCCGATCCGGAACGAGACCCTGCCAGTTTGATCGCAAACCGCACTTGGAAGCAGACCCGGCGGGAAACCTGTTCGTATTTTGCGTTTGATCTCCGGTCATTTCGTGACCGTTCGGCGAATCCCGTGGCCGCACATGGCCAATGCATCGTGCGGCCAAGGAAGATTCTGCGCGGTTCAATTTCCGTTCGAGCGCAGCCTCCTGTAAAGAGCGTCGGCAATTTCGGAATCGACGAACCGGGAGACGTCGCCACCTAGTCGTGCGATCTCTTTCACAAGGCGTGACGCGATCGCCTGGTATTCCGCGTCAGCCATCAGGAACACGGTCTCGATACTTTCATCAAGCAGGCGGTTCATTCCGACCATTTGAAACTCATACTCGAAGTCGGAAACGGCCCTGAGTCCTCGAATGATGATACTTGCCGAAACGTCCTGCGCACACTGAACCAGAAGATTGCCGAAAGGATGAACCGAAATCCTTGTCTCTGATGCCAATGCGATTTTATCGGCGACGCTCGTGACCATCTCGACCCGTTCCTCGAGCGAGAACAACGGTTCCTTGTCGGCGTTGATGGCGACGCCGACAACGAGATGATCAACGAGGCTGCAAGCCCGTTTCTGAATGTCGACGTGGCCGAGCGTTACCGGATCGAACGTGCCAGGATACAGTCCCG
>JAPOVX010000260.1:2314-13602 GCA_026707935.1 Paracoccaceae bacterium | reverse complement strand
CCTTCTGATCCTGAATTTGCTGAACCAAGTTAATTTCGAGTTCGCGCTGCTTCTCTGACAAACTTTGCAACGAGAGAATTTCACCACTTATGCCATTAATCAACTGCGGGTCGATGCCGCTAAACCCGCTATTCGATTTTTTTTTCTCCGTTTCACGATCCAGATCGGCATACCACATCAGGAACAGCGGCTGTCCTTCGGTTAGATGCAGTGGCTTTGGGCCTGCGTTGAGTACCGAAAACAACAACTCGCCATGATAGCCTGGATCAACGTGAAATCCGGAGATGTTAACCAACCCACCAAACTTCAGCCGAGCCTTGATCGAAATAAAGGCGAGCGCTTGTTCCGGCACAGTCACCACTTCTTTGGTAGTCAGAAAGCCAAACTGTCCAGGTGGGATGGTGAAGCCCTCGCCGTCCGTGAGACGGCGTTTGGTGTGTCGCGTTGGATCTGTCATTTCGCGATCCGGACTAATGTAGATCTCGCGACCAACGCTCAGCGTGTAGGCCGCGCAATCAATCGCCTCCCGGTCAAATGGATCTACAAGGTCGGGCAAGCGACCCGCCAAGGTTTCACCGGACCAAAATGCCATCATTCCTCCAATCTTGAGAAACGCCTATCGCCAACAACCCATTCAGGTCCAAAAACCCGTAACAGTTCGCGCGTCCATAAGCTCGAGTGTTGTACAGTGTAATTTGACCATGTCGGCGGCCTTTCCGACGAGCGCGATCTAGATGGTGACGAGCGAATTTTAACCGGGTAACGCCATTGAACTCAAGCAGCTTGGAATTCGGCACCGGGCCTCGCCATAGAAACCGGATCGCAAACGTTCTGTGGCCTACAACCGGATCACCAGCTACATCAAGACAATAGGCCACTAGGGTGTCAACCCGCTCGTCGCCATCGGGATGGTCTTCAAGGGCAAGGCGATCGAGGCACTCGAAATCAAGTGAAGTGCACATCCCAGCAAAACTGCCCACAATGAATACGCTTTGAATAGGCTTTTATGGATCGTGCGTAGCACGTTCGATAAAAGCATTGAGCTGAGCCGCGCTCGCTGACGGTGAGTTTCTATGGGATTTCTATTCGCCGAAGCGAGCTTTATCGCGCCGGTCTGAAGCGCTTCGCTCCCGGCATCGATGCTGCCGCGATGGTCCAGACCGGTTCCGGGACGGGAATTTCCGCGATCCCGTGACCCGGCAAGGCATCTTTCGCCACTTCGGGAACGATGCGCGCAGCAGGAGCCTGCCCGGGTCGAGCATCGAACCGGGATTGGGTCCGGATCACCTTGTGAGATTTCATTGTCATGGCGGCGGCCTTGGCCTGGGGATTTGCCACACGGTCTCGGGCGGCGCCATGGAAATGGGGACCTGCCGCAGCGGGCTGTGCCCGCAGTGTTCGCAGACGGTGATGTCCTTCCCGGTCAGGCGCAGCATCATCGCCTGGGTGTTCTCCGGTACGAACGGTTCGGGTTCAGGCTGGCCGAGCAGCTCCCGGCAGCGGGCGAGCTTGGTGGCGCGGAAGCGATTGGCAAGCAACCCGTAGTGGCGCAGCCGGGTGAAGCCGTGCGGCAGCACATGCAGGAGAAACCGGCGGATGAATTCGTCGGCATCGAGCTGCATGACCTTGACCTTGTTGCCGTGCGCGTAGTCGCGCCAGCGGAAGCGGACGTGCTCGCCGTCGAAATCGACGAGACGGTGATTGGAGACCGCCGTCTTGTGGGTGTAGCGTCCGAGGTAGCCCAGCACCTGGCCCGTGTCCGCGAACGGTGCCTTGGTATAGACCACCCAATCCCTGGACCTCAGCGCGGCTGTCAGACGCGCGAATGCGTGATCGTCGTCACTGTCGGGATTGGAGCGGAGCTCGCCCTTGCGGCGGGCGGTGGTGAGGAAGTCGAGATACTTCCCGCGAAAGACCTTCGAGAGTGCCCGTGTGGGGAACAGGAAGCCTTTCCGGGTCGGGGAGAGCCAGCGATCCTTGTCCGGGCTCAGGCCGCCATCGGTGACGATGCAATGGACATGGATGTGCTGTCCGAGGTTCTGTCCCCAGGTGTGCAGCACCATGGTGATGCCGAGTTCGCCGCCGAGCCAGCGGGGATTGTGGCCGAATTCGAGCAAGGTGCGGGACGCGGCCTTGAAGAGCAGCTTGTAGATGGCAGCGGGATTCGCCTGCGCGAGAGGATTGAGTTCGTGCGGCAGCGTGAACACCACGTGCCAGTAGCCGATGTCGAGCAGGTTGGCACACTGCTTCTCGACCCACTGGGTCTGCGCGAGCGACTGGCACTTGGGGCAGTGCCGGTTCCGGCACGACGCATACTGGATCGTGACCATGCCACATTCGTCGCAGTGGGTCTTGAAGCCGCCGAGCGCGGCGGTGCGACAGTGTATCAGGTCGTTCACGACCCGGTGTTGTTGAGGCGACAGCGGATGCGCCGCACCGTAGGCATCGGCGCGTGCGCGCAGGATGTCGGCCACCTCCAGCGCCGGCCGCACGGCCGGCGCTGCATGGTCTGCATGTGCCATGGTTCAGGCCGGAACGGCCTTCGGGAACTCCAGCAAATCCAGCGGGGACGGCGTGGCGCTTGTCTTCTCGCGGGCGAGATGCAGGTAGCGCATGGTCGAGCGGATCGACCTGTGACCGAGACGGCGCTGAATGACAGGGAGTTCGACCCCCGCCTCCAGAAGCCCCGTGGCATAGCAATGTCGAAGGGAATGAATGCCTCCTGACTTGGTAATCCCGGCCTTCTCCTTGGCTCGGTGAAAGATGTGTCCTGCTCCGCGACGGGTCAACGGCCGGTCGCTGTACCGGCTGGGGAACAGCCAGGTCTGCGGACGTTGGTGACGCCAGTAGTCACGCAATTGCGTGAGAAGCCGCTGCGAGAGCGGGACATAGCGGTCCTTGTTTCCCTTGCCCTGGTCGATGCGCAGGCACATCCGCCCGGAATCAATGTCCGAAACCTGAAGATGGCAGATCTCGCTGGCGCGAAGACCCGCGGCATAGGCCGTCATCAACAAGGCACGATGCCTGATGTTGGTGGTGACCGAAAACAGCCGCACCAACTCGTCGTGGTTGAGGATCTCGGGCAGCTTCGAAGGCGTCTTGGCGCCGGGCACATAGAAGTGCGGGTCCGGCCGACCGAGCGTGATGCGGTAAAGAAACCGGATCCCGTGCCGCACACAGTTGCAGCTCTGCCAGGTCAGTCCGCGCTCCTCGTGAAGGTGGAGCAGGTAGTCCTGAACCTCCTTTGCAGAGATCTTCTCGGGGCTGCGCTTGTAGTGACATGCGAGCCCAGAGACGGAGTGGAGATACAAACGCATCGTGTTCTCGGTCAGGCCGCGAACGGTCATGTCGTTGATCATTCGTTTGCGTAACGGTGTCATGGGTCTTCTCCCTTGAAGTGTGATTGGTCATGGAAAACACCGGCACCTGTAGCGACCAGTGCATCCACGACCGAATGTCACCAAACGAGAGAGAGATGGAAACGCCTCAATGCGCAAAATGAAGACGATGAAACGCGCGAAAACGGTTGTTCAGGGCGCACAACACAACACCTGCAAGGAGCCACCCGCCGCGGAACGCGGCTCAGTTCTAGAAGAGCTATGAACACTGGAAGTCCCGCTTCCAGAAACGGCATCTGCAATCCATTGCAGACCGTCAGATATCCGGGCGCAGGTCCGACGATTGCGCAATGGCCCGATCTTGTCGATAGACCCGACGTCAAAGCCCTGACGCGATAAACACCCTTTCTTGAAAGAATTCGCGAAACTGAAACGCCTCAACCGGAACTCCAAGACAACCAAATATCACTCGCCAAAACAGGGGCGAGTAGGTATACTGACACTTAAATATTTCTGTCCTAGAAGATCGTTTCGGTCGCCCCGCCGATCAGCCCGAAAAGCCTGAGCGGCACACTTTCAACTAACCGATTCTGAGAGTTGACTTCAAGTTTTCATCCTTACCTCATTCTAACAAGGAGCTATGAACCGTCAATAAACGTGCAGAATCACATCCTAATGCCTCGTCACAGAGGTTTTGGCGTTTTGAGGTGTATTCATTTCAGTGTCGGAAGAGTATTAGGGTCGAAGGGAACCCTGATACTTAGGAATTTCCCCGAAATTCGGTCGATCAACCAAACCCGGTCGAGATTGAGGACTATCTGGTGCACGCTCGGCAGGGTAACGCGGAAATGTCTCTGCATGTCTGCTTCGTCGGGCGGGCGGCGATTGATCTTCGTTTAGGCGTTACTGAAATTCAGGTACTGGCCTTGCTTTTCGGTGAAGCCGGCATTCGGAGGTCGCCTTAGCTCGTAAATCTAAGCTCGACTTTGTACGTTTTTCCTCAGGTCCATGTCCAAAAGATTTCGGTGTTTGCGATTGCGTCGAGGGCCTCGTCAAGCGGGAGCACGAGGCCGCCCATGCCACCGACATCTTTCCATCGGTTTTGCCAGGACCAGTAAAGGACACGCATGGTGTCACCTGAGCCTTCCGGTTTGAGCCGTGCGATGGGGGCCTCCGTGGCCGTCAGTGTGAGCGTATAGCCGCCACGGTTCCTGCAGACGGTCACGCCCCCACCATTCTCTCTGTCGAAGGCCTCTATTCGCGCCAGAATGGGGTCGGGGTCGGTCATGGGGCGGTGAGGCTCGGGAGCGTCCTGTTGCTGTGGTGCCGGGGTTGGATGTTTTGCATTCGGCGGCCCATGCGTGCAAGCCCGGCATCGATTCGACCGGCGTGACGCCCCGTTCCCTGTTGGCGGCTGGACGGGAAACGCCGTGTGGCCTCCGTCCGCTCCGTCCCTGATCGTGTGTTGACTCCATAGAATCGGGGCTCTATGGATTGGGCTCTCTTGCTGAGCGAGCGGCCCATGGGAAGTTTCGGATCGAAAGCGACACCCGGTCTGTGTCAGGCCATCGTGAGTCTCATGCCCCCGCATGTCCTGTATCTGGAGACGCATCTTGGGGGCGGTGCCATCATGAAGCGCAAGCCGCCCGCTGAGCGCTCGATCGGCATCGACCGCGACGCGCGGGCGCTCGAAGCCTTCGCCTGCGATTATCCGGTCGAGTTGGTGCACGGCTGTGCCCACGACTTCCTGGCCGCGTTTCCGTTCCGGGGTCCGGAACTGGTTTACAGCGATCCGCCGTATCTGCACGCGACCCGCCGGTCGCGGCGGCGCTAGCGCTTCGACTACGCGGAGGCCGACCACATCGCGCTCCTGGACCTGCTCACGGACCTGCCCTGCCAAGTGATGGTCTCGGGCCATCCCTCGGCGCTCTACGACGAGCGGTTGGCGGGTTGGCGCCGCCTGGCGCTCCAGGTAATGACCCAGGGCATCGTGCGGACCGAGGTCGTGTGGTTCAACTTTGCGCCCGACCGGGTGCACTGGGCGAGCTGCGCCGGCCGCAACTTCACCGACCGCCAACGCATCAAGCGCAAGGCCGCCAACTGGGGCCGGCGCTACGCGGCCATGCCGGCGGGTGAACGCCTGGCCGTGCTGGCCGCCATGATGGCCGCCGAAGTCGACGGGAACCCGTGACCGGTTCACGCCGGTACGCCGTCCCCACGGTCACCCCATTCCGTGTTCGATCCACAATGAAATACCGGTGAAATCAATGCACTCTGAAACAGAACTGCCGGAAGAGGATCCAACAACCACGGGCGATCCGGTTCCGGATATCCTGGAGACGTGGCTCGAACCATTCCGGGATGCGTTCACGGCCCCGACATGGCGTTTCGTGCTCATACTCGTCATGGGCGCCCTGCTGGCGCCGGGCAAACGGACCGTCACCGCCTGCCTGCGCATCACCGGGCGGGCGATGGTCGAAAACTTCGCGTCCTATCACCAGGTCCTCAATCGCGCCCGCTGGAACCCCCGGGATCTCGCGAAACAACTCGCCCGGCAATCGGTGGCACGCCTGGTCGCACAGGGAGAACCCATCGTCATCGGCCTGGACGACACCATCGAGCGGCGCTGGGGAGCCCGCATCCGCGCCCGTGGCATCTACCGCGACCCCGTGCGCTCCAGCCGCGGCCACTTCGTCAAGACCAGCGGCCTGCGGTGGCTCAGCTTCATGCTGCTGACCCCGCTGCCCTGGCTGCCGGGCATCCAGGCCCTGCCGATCCTGACCATCCTCGCCCCATCGGAACGATGGGCCAAACAGCAGGGGCGGCGTCACAAACCCCTCACTGACTGGGCGCGACAGGGCATGCTCCAGATCATTCGCTGGTTCCCGAAACGCGCGATCATCTTCGTCGGCGACGGCAGTTTCGGAACCCACGAACTCGCCCATGGCATCGCGCGGCACGCCACCCTCATCAGCCGGCTGAGGCTCGACGCCAGCCTCTTCGCGCCGCCCGAACCGCGGGCTCCGGGCCAACGGGAGCGGCCCCGGCAGAAGGGCAAACCCAGGCCCAAACTCCAGACGCGTCTCAATGACCCCGCCACCCGCTGGACACCGATCACCCTCCCGCGCTGGTACGGAGGCGTGAAGGACAAGACACTCGAAATCCTCTCCGAAACAGCACTCTGGCATCGTCCCGGAACGCCGCCTAAAGTCATCCGATGGGTCCTGGTGCGCGACCCGGTCGGCCAGCAGGACCCCCAGGCCTTCTTCAGCACCGACCCAGGCATGGACCCGGCCGAAATCATCGGCATCTTCGTGCGCCGCTGGCAGGTCGAAGTCACCTTCCAGGACGTGCGCGCCCATCTCGGCGTCGAAACCCAGCGCCAGTGGTCCGATGACGCGATCGAACGGACAACGCCGGTGCTGTTAGGATTGTACAGCCTGGTCTGCCTGTGGGCGGGCGAATTCCTCGCCAAAACACCGCATCCCTATCGGGCCGCATGGTACTGGAAATCCAGCTTCACTTTCTCCGACGCCATCGCCGCCGTGCGCGCGCAACTCTGGCTCGATTGCATTTTGCAATGCTCCGCATCAAACCGGAAGCGGCACAAAATCCTGCCGTTCAATCGCGGCCAAAACGACGGCGACAGCTCAATTCCAGAATACACCGTCAAAAACGTCCCGCCCGAAAGGATCCAGAGCATGGTCGAGGCCCTGTGCTTCGCCGCATAAACGTACAAAGTCGAGCTAAGAGCTTGAATCATAATTCAATTCCGTGATTTTCACGTTTCGTTTCAATGGGATGCCTCCCGTGCCACCCGCCGCGTCATGAACCGGCAAGCCGCCAGCTGACACCACGCCAGAGAACTCGCCAGGCTCCGCTCGTGGTCTTTCGCAAGACGCCCACACTGGGACATCCAGGCAAACGTCCGCTCCACGACCCAGCGACGATACAGCACCGTGAAGCGTTTGATATCCTTCGGCTTTTCCACGATCTCAAACAGACCGCCAAGGCCATGCTCCCCCAGTTTCGAGACAAGCTTCGGACCCTGGCAGCTGCCGTCGGCCCACAGTTTCGTCACCTCGGACGCCTTCTCTTCTGCCTCGCAGAATCGTTGCGAGGCGGTCGTTTCCATCGGATCAGGGGTGGGTCAATATTGAACGCGATTCCACATGTGTGCGCCCCCGGACCAGTCCGCCGTCCTATGACATCGACCCCTCTTGAAGTCGGCGGGCACCTTCTTGCGACTACCGACTGGAACATCGAACGCGAGAAGGGTATCTTCGATCAGGTCCGTCACTGCGTTTTCGTTGTGTCGTTGGGGAGATGCTGCAAAAAGATGTTCAACTCGACCCCACGACTTGCGCCACGTTTGCCTCCACACCCTTACGCCGCCCGAAATAATCCGACCGACCTCCAGAAACCAATCTTCGACAATTGTCGAAACCGACGGAATTACAAATGGCCAGAAAAACATTCATTTCCTACAAGTATAGTGAAGCTCAAGACCTACGGGATGAGATCATTGAAGCCCTTGGTGAGGACGCAACGTACTACCAGGGCGAAACCTCCAACTCTCCTGATTTGACGGACGAGTCTACTGAACTCATACGAAATAAACTTACCGATATGATGTACGGCACATCGGTTACAATTGTAATTGTTTCACCAAACCTTAAGGGCAGCAAGTGGATTGATTGGGAGATCGAATATTGTTTGAAAGAATACAGTCGGAAAGGACGCACATCCAAGACAAATGGGGTCGTCGGAGTAATTCAAAAGTGCAATGGTGGTTACAGTTGGTTAGTCACCAACTCAACAAACCCTGACGGCTGCTCACTTCGACAATACGATACTTCCAAGCTATATCCCATTATCAACAACAACCGCTATAATCGTAACGGCCAAGGATACGCGTGTGACACCTGCGAGTCACATGATCAACTGGATGGTTCTTATATCTCTCTCATTGATGAGGAACACTTTCTTACCAATCCTGCCAAATTCATAGAGAACGCTTTTCAAAAAGCAGAATACTCTGATGAATTTGATCTTACAAAGCAACGGTAACCACAACATGGTTTCTGCTACACTCCAAAACTTTTGGACTGTCGATGGCTCCTTAAATCATTCGACGACATCAGCGACAGCATGCTACTGCGACACAAACCAAACCGCTCCGCTGTAAGGTGACGACGACTGTGAGCGCATATGAGTTTGCTGTCCTTGGTCTCATCTTGCCGTGCCAGCGCGCGGCGCTCGTTCATGCTATCGAAGAGACTGTAACCGACTTCGGTCTTCACATCGGCCACGACGTAACGTTTCACGATTCCGAGAGCATCGCAGGACGGGATAAGTCTGCTGCATTCGTGGCAACCTATTTCGGAAGTCCTGCACATGTTGATGCAGATATAGTGGAACAGATCACGCAAGAGAATGTGCCAATTATTCCCACCGTCGGCCCGGCAGACGACTTCAATGCTAATGTTCCCGACTTCTTGCAAGCTCTAAACGGGCATCGCCGTCGACACGACGACATGGCTATGACCGAGCTAACTTCTGTGATGCTTGAAGCGGTGGGGTTGCTGCGCCGTCAACGACGAGTATTCATAAGCTATCGCCGGACTGAATCGCGGGCTGCCGCGTTGCAGCTTCATGACCTACTGACCGCGCGCGGTTTTGATGTCTTTTTGGACACCCATGACATAAGGCAAGGCGACCCCTTCCAAGACGTTTTGTGGCACCGTCTTTGCGATTCCGACGTTATCGTCATGCTGGAAACCCCAGGGTTCTTCGACAGCAAATGGACACGGCACGAAATCGCGCGGGCGTTGGCTAAGGAAATCCATGTTCTTCGTGTGGTTTGGCCGGAACACCAGCCGAGCAAGCTAACGGAATTGGCGAAGACGATTTATCTCAGGTCCGAAGACCTGCCAGTCGCAGACGGCCCTATCCGCACGCAAATTGCCAACGTAATCGCTCTTGCCGTTGAGCGTCTTCGCAGTCGCAGCATTGCTTCCCGCTATCAATCAATTACCGGCCGTCTACGCGCCGACATACAAAAGTTCGGCGCCAGGGTAGAAGGCATCGGTGCACACCGTGCTATCGCGGTCCGACTACCAGACGATCGTCGTATATGGGCGTACCCAGTCGTCGGTATTCCCACTGCGGAGATCTTGAACGAAATAGCAGATAAGGCTCGCAACGCAGGCCAGCGCGAACTGCCGGTCTTGGTCTATGACCATATCGGCATCCGTGACAGTTGGAGCTCTCATCTGGACTGGCTAGATGAAAACATACGGGCAGTTAGGGCGATCAAGCTCTCTGAGGCCGCATGGTCGTTTGCGGCTTGGGAGGACTGAATGGAGCAAGCGATATTTCTCTCTGCTAGCGTTCCCGATCCGAGACGTAGTCCGCAATTCGCAGAAACGGCAGATACAGTCGCCATTGCATCCGCAGTATCCGCATTGGTGCACGTCACTCTCGGCCGCCGCATTCTTGTATGGGGTGGACATCCCGCCATTACACCAATGATTTGCCTTGTCGCGGAGAGCATTGGCGTTGACTACGGGAGTTGGGTTCGTCTCTATCAATCCAAACACTTTTCCGATCAATTTTCCGAAGACAATGAGCGTTTTCGAAATGTAACGTACACCGAGGAGATTGAGGGTGATCGTAACAAGAGTCTACTCATGATGAGACAACGGATGCTCTCAGAAAATCGTTTCGCCGCAGCAGTGTTTATCGGTGGTATGGACGGTGTTCTTGAGGAGTTTGACATTTTTCGCCGACTACAGCCTGACGCTGTAATTGTACCGGTGGCTTCCACTGGTGGCGCTGCAATTGAACTGGCAAGTCGATTGCCGAATTTAGAAAAGGACCTATTGGACGACTTTGACTACGTCGCAGTTTTTTACCGACATTTGAGTATTTCTGTTCTAGAAGATCGCTTCAATCGTCCGGCCGATCAGCCTACTGAGCCCGATGAGCGCCTCTTCCAATCACCAAAGACTGAGAACTGACATCAGGTGTTCATCCTTGAGTTTTCTCACTGGAAACCACGAAACAACAACAAATGGGCAGGGTGTTTACCTTAGTGGTTTCAAACCAATTTGGCCCTTTCTTGATTAATGCCTATTTCTAATCGCCACAGCCTCTTCCACAGCATTTGACAGATGATTTCTAATCCAATCGTATCGTTGGCGGCTAGTTGTGCCTCTAGGGTCGTAGCACTTTACAATAGCCGATAGCTTCATTCCAGAATTCCCGAAACCGATATCATCAAACGGGTTAATTCCTTTGCGCGAAACTTTTCCATCCCGATTCTGCAATCCATAGATATGTATGCCGACAACACCTTTCCCGTCGTCCCACGACTTGATGATTTCGTAGTTGATCCATTTCCTCCTAGCTGTATTCGTTCCTACAAGAACGACAGTACAAGACCGTCCACTCAATTGATCCGCAATCCACCTCTTGATGGCCTTGTCGCCGCCTCTTGTGATGCTCTCCCAATCGTTGTCGGTTGCCGGGCGATTACCTTCAATCACACCAATATTTCGCACTTGGCTCGCTCGCCAATTGTCTGGAGAATAGTGAAAACTGAAAAAGACTCTGCGAGCCATTGGCTGCCTCTACTTAGCTAGAATTCCAAATAGTACGAGCATAACTATCAAAAGCGCGCCGAAAAAACTGCAAACCGACCATGACCAAGCTATTTTCCAAACCGAAGCGACGTTCGTAACATATGGTCGATAGTCAAGATCAAATTCCTTGACTCCTTTTTTTTCCATCACTGCAGAATAAAGTTCAATGTAGCACTTTTCTATGTGGAGATATCTTGCGTCCATAATCCAAAACGCGATCACGGGGACACATCCTCCCAACGGGACAAGCCAGTGAGGGTCATCTGATAATCCAGAAAACACGAAGGCTGCCGTGACCAAAGAC
>JAPOVX010000260.1:0-2304 GCA_026707935.1 Paracoccaceae bacterium | reverse complement strand
CCAAAGACACGGCCCAGGTCTTCATTTGCGAACTATTACCTGCCATTCGCGTAACGACGCCCTGGATCAAATTCAGGTGTTCTACCGTTGCTTGTTTGTCGCCATTCATATTCGTACTTTATCATCGAGCGTCGCATGTGATGCAATGCTTAATCGCTGTCCGGCAGACACGAGCGAGTATCTGACATTCCGCTTTCAATGACGATCACGTTAGCTGACACGACCTTCTTGCCTGGTTCGCGATACTCCATGCCCCACGGCGCGACGTAACCCTCGACCCGGCAAACGCTTTTTGTCTTCCCGGTGGCAGTCTGGCAGCTCGTAGAGCGATCATCATCATATAGAAATCGCCCTGATTCAACATGCAGGTAACAGGCACTCGCGGCGAATCGGGCGGACTTCGATCAAGGGATAGCGCATCCCCGCCGACAGCCGAAACAAGATGAGTAAGATGCGGCCTTCACCGGATGCTCACACGGCGACAGGCAGCTTGAGGAACCCATGGGAGGATCCATCCTTGCGGCCGCTGATACGAGTCCCGTCATCCCGCAATACAATGATCTTACTTCCCCATACCGGCGTGATCGAACCTACTTACACCCACGTGTATGTGTGTGTGTGTGTGTGCTCGGTTATGGAGCACGGGAGCAGATCGGTTTCGCTGCAGATGTCGCAGTACCGCCGCCACACCAACAGGGCTCGTTCAGGACGCTGAGCTGCATTTGCTCGAATTTCCACCTTGTGATCGAACTAACGAACGACCCCGCGCGAGGGCTGGAGTCAGGCGACATGGTGCATCGACTCCACTTACGTTATGCTAACGTCAACGGGGTCAATCAAGGAAATAGAAAAGAAAAACCCCGCTATCCGGTTGGAATAACGGAGTATTTTTTGGTTGCGGGGGTAGGATTTGAACCTACGACCTTCAGGTTATGAGCCTGATGAGCTACCGGACTGCTCCACCCCGCGACAATTCGGGCTGCGTTTCGGATTCTGGACGTTGCCGAAGCCTTGCAGCAGCAGATATCATCGTTCAATCGGAGAGACGAGTCCAGCCCTTTCCAGGTTTGGCAATGACCTACTCTCCCACGCCTTGAGACGCAGTACCATCGGCGCGACGGTGCTTAACGGCCGAGTTCGGGATGGGATCGGGTGTTTCACGCGTGCTATGATCACCAAACCAGGAAAGAACTGGATTCGCACGAGACTTGGTTTGTCGTCTTCCCGTATCTTCCATTCCAGCTAGCCAGCTGCCGTCACCACCCCGGAAAAAATGGGGGCGAAAACCTGGCCTTTACTGGATCGAAATCAAGCCATTCGGGCAATTAGTACCGGTCAACTGAACGCCTTGCAGCGCTTACATTCCCGGCCTATCGACGTGGTCGTCTTCCACGGCCCTCATGGGAGACCTTGTTTCGAGGGGGGCTTCCCGCTTAGATGCTTTCAGCGGTTATCCTGTCCGATCATAGCTACCCTGCACTGCCGTTGGCACGACAACAGGTCCACCAGTGGATCGTTCACCCCGGTCCTCTCGTACTAGGGGCAACTCCTCTCAAGTCTCCGACACCCACGGCAGATAGGGACCGAACTGTCTCACGACGTTCTAAACCCAGCTCACGTACCTCTTTAAACGGCGAACAGCCGTACCCTTGGGACCTGCTTCAGCCCCAGGATGAGATGAGCCGACATCGAGGTGCCAAACACTGCCGTCGATATGGACTCTTGGGCAGTATCAGCCTGTTATCCCCGGCGTACCTTTTATCCGTTGAGCGATGGCCCTTCCACTCGGGACCACCGGATCACTATGGCCGACTTTCGTCTCTGCTCGACCCGTCAGTCTCGCAGTCAGGCGGGCTTCTGCCATTGCACTCAACGAGCGATTTCCGACCGCTCTGAGCCCACCTTCGCGCGCCTCCGTTACTCTTTGGGAGGCGACCGCCCCAGTCAAACTACCCACCACACAGGGTCCCGGATCCGGATGACGGACCGCGGTTAGACACCAAGCAGGCCAAGGGTGGTATTTCAAGGGTGACTCCACCGGGACTTGCGTCCCGACTTCGACGTCTCCCACCTATCCTGCACATGGTATGCCTGATGCCAGTGTGAAGCTGTAGTAAAGGTGCACGGGGTCTTTCCGTCTAACCGCGGGAAGCCTGCATCTTAACAGGCAATTCAATTTCGCTGAGTCTGCATTGGAGACAGCGGGGAAGTCGTTACGCCATTCGTGCAGGTCGGAACTTACCCGACAAGGAATTTCGCTACCTTAGGACCGTTATAGTTACGGCCGCCGTTTACCGGGGCTTC
>JAPOVX010000102.1 GCA_026707935.1 Paracoccaceae bacterium | reverse complement strand
CCCGGGTTTTCGGCGTACGGCGACCTGATGGCTACATTGGGCAAGCACCGGCACTCGGTTTCCTGCCTCTACCTGACACGACTGGCAAACGTCGATTTCGAGGTTCTGACCGAACTGGTCGGCCGGTCAGTGGCGGACATGCAGGCGAAGTACTCCGGTTGATCGGTGTCCATGATCGCGACGGCGATACCTTGAGGCCGGAAGTTCTCAAATTTTGCTACCCACCAGGGACGGGCATTCTCCAGTGGTTCATGGCCGCCGCATTGGCAGGCATCGTCGGAGTTTCTGCCGTCATGATTCTCGGCGCCTGTGGAGTCCTCTCGCCCGTGTTCGCGTGGAGAATCGCGACCTGCCCGGTCCTTGCGGCACGTGAGCCGAACACCCGCCTGGAAGCGGTGCTTGGCCGCCAGGCTTCCTTGGAGGAACAAGTCGCAGGTCTTGAACGGCAACTTGCCAGGCTTGGGTGTCTCCCTTTCGTGCAGCGAGATTCAGCTTTCCTTGAACCGGTTGAACCCAACAACCAGGGTGGAATGAACCCCGGGCAATGGGAAGAGCAGGATGTCCGGATGCTTGAAGGATGCTGGGATCTCGACTCAGAGTATCAAATCCGGGACGTCGAGTCCGGCGAGATTTCAGATGTTGCCAGCTGGAGCATGTGCTTTGACGCAAGCGGCGTCGGCAACCAGACCTTCAGGTTCGACAACGGGACGATTTGCCAGTCCGGGACCACCGCACGTTTCAATTCTGCGGGGCAGTTGGAGATCAGCGACGACTCAGACGTCAGTTGTTCGGACCGATCATACATTTACAGGCAAGTCGCAAAGTGCGACCTCGAGCCTGCCGGAACGGCATCATGCGAGGGCATTTCGCCTGAAACCGGCGATACGACATACTACAGGATTCGGGAGCGGTGACTGGACCGCACGGCGGCCAGCATTTCGAAGTCCGAACCGGTGCGTGTTGCAACGAGGACGGCTGCGTCAGGCCAAACGCCTTCGACATCGAAGACGATCTAGCTTAATGGAGGTTTTGTTCCGCCAATTCCGGTTGGCGGGGCGTGCGGGCGTGGCGGAATAGGTAGACGCAACGGACTTGAGACATCTTGGGTGCCCCCGGGGAAACCCGGGGAGTAGAACCGCTCAAATTCGGGGAAGGCTTCCGGTACGGCCGATGCTGATCCCGAGCCAATCCCGGCAACGGGCAGGTGTAGAGACTAGACGGGCGGCACCTGGGGCTGCGGCTACGGTGAAGGGATAGTCCAGACCGTCAAACGCCCTGACCTGGGCGGCAGGGAAACCTGTAGCGGTACGAAAATCCGTTTTCCGACAGGAAGTGGGGGTTCAAGTCCCCCCGCCCGCACCACTCGACCGGACACCGGCCGGCGCGGTCAGACGAGCCTGCGCCGGAACGATTCTTCCCATTCCTGTTCGTGGAAGAGGTCGTCCCCGAGCCAGGCCTTGAGCCTCGCCTCGAGGTGAAAATGCGTCGCCGAAGATGTCACGATTGTTTGAGTGCGCGACGATACGTTCCAGTCGTCGCGGGAAAACCTTTCGGTCCAGACGATGTCACACTTAGCCGAGTTGGGGTCATCCGGATGAATCGTGTAGATTTCTTCATGGGTCGAATCCACCTTCCAACCGTCGTACTCATCGAAAGTCGTCTCACCTTCATCAAACCACTGCCGGGAAACAACGACTCCGTTCGCCAGGTCTTCCGCGGCGGTCCACTCGAACGACGGTTCCCTGCTTACGGTCTTCCTCAGGGGAGGAGCCGACTCGGAAGGTTCGAATTCCCGAAGGTCCTGGTCGGACGCCTTTCCGGTCCGGATCGGGAGGTCCAGGGTCGCCGTCCCGGCAGCCATACGGAGGGTTGATTTCTCGGGCGATGGCCAGACGACCGGCCAGTATGCGGTTGAGATCGACAAACGGATCCGGTTTCCGGCCGCGAACCGATGCGCGATTTCGTTCAACTGGATACGGACCCGATATGTATCGCCAGGGACAAGCGGTTCGGGGTTTCGGTGGCCGTTGCGGTGCGCGAGGTTCAGGATTCCGTAACTGATCCTGGTGATGGCGCCGTCCGGAAGGATTTCGTTCAGACAGGCAATGATCTGGCCGGTTTCCTGTCGGCTGGAGACGTCAACCTCGACAATCGGGGCACCAAGAATCTCCAGATCCGCTTCAAGGAAACCGGAATCGAAGTTCAGCGACCCGCCAGCCTCCTTTCGCTGGTCTGACGGCTGGTCCGGGTCTTCGCCATGCGGACACCAGATCCCTCCGGCGATTCCGACCGTTTCGGGGGAGGATATCTCCATGGCTGCCGGAGCTTCGCCTGTCTCTCCGAGCCCGGACCTGTTGACGAAGAAACGTCGATCGACAATTTCGCTCGAGGGCCATGTGTCCTCCGCGACCCACCGACCTGGCCGGTGTGCGTAATACGTCCTCGGCGGGACCGGATCCTGCATCCAGCAGCGCAGGCGCGGTTCGTCCATGATTCCCGTGTCGATTCCCTTGAGCCAATGATCCCACCAGCGCAGGCATTCCTGGAGGAATCCGATGGATGGTCCCGGGCCGGCGAAATGCGGATACTTGTGCGCCCAGGGCCCAACAAGCCCTTTGGCGGGAGCCTTGAGGTTGGAGAGCAGGCGAAAGACCGCGTTCGAATACCCGTCCGCCCACCCCCCGACGGCGTACACGGCGCATTTGATGTCATCGTAGTTTTCGCACACCGAACCGTGCTTGTAGAACTCGTCCCGATGCTGGTGTTCGAGCCAGTCAGAGAGCCACAGTCCGCTGCCTTTGAGCCGCCTTGACCAGACGGTTTTCCAATTGTCTCCATGAAGTCTCGGGTCGGGAGGAGTCGTGTTGATCGAAAACATGTATGTTGACCAGGCGATGTTGTCGCACAGCATGGATCCACCCATGTAGTGAATGTCATCGGCATAACGGTCGTCGGTCGAACAGATCGAAACGATCGCTTTCAAGGCTTGCGGTTGCCGTGCAGCGATTTGGAGACCGTTGAATCCACCCCACGAGATTCCAATGATTCCGACCGTACCCGAGCACCAGGCCTGGCTGGTGATCCAGTCGATGATCTCGAGAGCATCATCCTGCTCCTGTTTCAGGTACTCGCCGAGCAACACGCCTTCCGAATTGCCTGCGCCGCGCATGTCGACGCGAACGCACGCGTAACCATGGCCTGCGAAATATGGATGTGTCAGCGCGTCCCGGTCCGCCGTTCCATCCTGGTAGCGGTACGGCAAGTATTCGAGGATGGCCGGAACCGGGTCCGACTCGGCATCCTCGGGCAACCAGATCTTTGCGGACAAACGCACTCCGTCCGAGAGCTGAATCCAGGTCCCTTCAATTGCTCGGACCTCTCTGTGGAATTCTTCAACAATTCGCATGATATCCTCTCGCTTCATGGAACGCGTCGCGCGCCGGTCGGGAATTCCGGACCATTGCGCCGGAACTGCGGTCTGTCAATGCGATTGGACAGGAAACGGAAACGGGGCACGGGACACGCTTGAAATGTCTGTACAAACTGGGGGTATGCCAACCCGGGGCGCAGAGGAGCGAAGGTTTCGCCGTGCAAAACTCCAAGAGACGGAGGAGGTTGAAATCGAGGGAACGAAGATCGGGATTCATGACGGGGAGAGCGCACGCACTGCGGATGTTCGGACCACTACAGAAACCGTACGCCCTCCCGAAGTCGGGTATACGGGATCGCATCCAGCTGGCACGGGTTGTACCCGGGAGACTTCACCGGGATGATTTCAGCGGCGAGTCCTTCGAAGTCAGCCCTGAAATGTACCGTGCTCTTGACGACCAGTACGGCCATTTCGACCGGTTCGATCCCGAGATGGCTGAACAGGGCGCGGTCGAGACATTGTACCCTTTGCCCGGTCACGACCGCCTGGACATCCGACCGGTCGTCGACAAGACGCACTGCTGCGGTGGGTCCGAGATTCGCGTGAACGCCCTTCATCATTTCGCCCCGCCAGTCGAACGCACCGTCACTGAGCGCGGTGATGACAAATCTGCCGTTGAAGGACGGATTCTCCGGGCCTCCGGTTCTGCCACCGAGGGATGCAGTGATTTCGGTTTCCACTCCCGCACGGTGCGCCAACTCGACGAACTCTGGGTCACAGATGGCGCCAAGGGCCGCGTGCCTCGCGCCGGACGACGCGAGTTCGGACAGGAGGCCCGTGGTGTCTGAACTTGCGCCGGCGCCGGAGTTGTCCTGGACGTCCGCGAGCACGACAGGACGCCCGCGCCGCCCTGTCTCCATCGCCTTTTTGATTGCCGCAATTGGTGACGTCAGCTCGACCGGGAATCTCGTCTCGACCGCGAGAAAGCGGCGTTCCAGATCATCGACCGCCGATTCGGCCGCGTCGGACGATTCGTTCGTCGCGACAAGCGCCGGTCCGCACATCGCGATGTCTCCGGGTGGGAATCCCATCGCGATCTCGGCGTTTCCGGACGCGCATGAACCGTTCTCGGGCAGGCTGCCATAAAGCGCCTGGACAGGTTCCGATTTCGTGTGCTGGGCCTGCAAGGGGATCATGTACGGCAGTTTCCGGAAGGCCGTATGCGGCCTCATTCCGGTCCCGATCATCTCCAGCAGGAGATCGGCGGCGCGGGCGCCGGTTTCCGCCATGTCGAGATGCGGATAGGTTCTGAAAATTGTGATCGCATCGGCATGGGCGACCATTTCAGGAGTGAGGTTGGCATGCAGGTCGAGACTGATGGCGACGGGAACGTTGGGCCCAAGGAGATTCCGGGCACGCGCCAGGAGTTCGCCCTCGCCGTCCTCGTGTTCTTCGGTAATCATGGCGCCGTGAAGATCGAAATATGCGCCGTCGAGCGGCATCGCGGCAGTCAACCCGTCGAGGATCTTGCCCGAAATCGTCTCGAACGCCTCCGTTTGGACAAGATTGCCCGGCTCGGCGCTGGCCCAAAGGATGGGCACGATCTCGGCCCTGTCCCGGATGCGATCGATGCATCCCCCGATCGGGATGTTGACCCCTGAGAAGGTGCCGACCACGGCCGATGACTCCGTGAGACCCGGCCATCCGCCCGGTCTGATGAAATCCTCAAGCCTTGTCGGGACAGGAGAAAAACTGTTGGTCTCGTGCTGGAATCCCGCGACAGCGATCCTTGGTCTTGCTTGATTCGAGGTCCGGTCGTCGTCAGGGTTGACATGGATCATGCTTGCTTCCGCTACGTTGAGGGTGGGGGGAGGCCGGACGTCCGGCAGGATCGGAACCGAACATACCTGACTTGGCGAAGCAGCACCATCACCTGCGATGGGCGGAAATGGATCCCTGCCGCAGGTGCATGGCGGCCGGATGATCCGGGCACGACCGTGGATTGCGACGGAATGCCCTTCGGACCGGCGTGACGCACCTGTTTCCTCAAGTGTCGGTTTCAACTCCGAGATAACTGCGAAGATCGAGTGAATCCGGGCGGCCCAAAACCGTTTCGGTCGGTCCGAAGGTTCGCACTGTTCCCTCGTGCATGAAGGCGGTGAATCCGGCAATCCGTCTCGCGTCTGCAGGGTCGTGGGTCACCATGACGACTGTCATTCCAGTGTCTCTGCAGAGTGCATCGACCAGGTCAAGCATGTCTCGTCTGAGGGCCGGCCCGAGGCCGGCAAACGGTTCGTCGAGCAGTAGCACCGGTCTCCGCATGACCAGTGCCCTGGCAATGGCAACCCTCTGGCGTTCCCCGCCCGATAGATCCTTCGGCAGACGCTGCTGCATCCCGCCGAGGCCGACGCGATCCAGTGCGTCGGCCACGTCGTTCCGCTGCTGAGGCGTCAATCGAAGGCCCGGATCAAGGCCGAGGCCTATGTTCTGGAACGCAGTCAGGTGCGGGAACAGGTTGTGCTCCTGGAACAGGATCGAAATCGGCCGCTCGGCCGGGGGAAGTCCGGTCACGGGACGGCCATCGACCAGAATCTGGCCGGAAGCGGGCTGCTCGAATCCGCAGGCGAGGGCGAGAAGTGTGCTTTTTCCGGCACCGCTGGCCCCGAGAATAGCCGTAACCGAACCGGATGGGGCCTCGAAACTGGTCCGAATGGCGAATCCGCCGATCTCCGAGCGGAGATCTCGAAACTCAAGCCCGGCGGCCAATGCGACCTGCTCCTTCGACGACGACAAAGACGGCCAGGCAAGTTGCGGTGAGCAACATTGCGAGTACGGCCGCTTCACCCATCCTGTATGTCCCGAGTGCACTGAACAGCAACTTGGCGAGCGTATCGGACTGACCGGAACCAAACAGGACGATTGCCGTCAGGTCCCCGGTTGCGAGCGCGGCGGATATCGCCATGGCAGTCGTTGCGGTACCGGCCAGGGCCGGCCATTCCACGAGAACAAGTCGGTTCAATCCGGAAAGTCCCAGGCTTGCACACAGCCGATCGTGATGCTCTGCATTTCGCCTGAGAACCGGGCCGACCAGGCGGATCACATATGGAATCGCGATCAATCCGTTGAGTACGATAGCAAGGTATATCGCCCAGTCGAAAACCGCGACATGCGGAATGAGGAGAACGAACAGGCCGGCCCCGAGAACGACCGGTGAAACGATCAGGGTCTGGCTGCCGAGGATCTCTACCCAGTCGGCAAGGCCGGCGCGCTGTGCCCGGACGGCGAGATCGCGTGCAGTCACTGCCAGCATGGTTCCGAAAACCAGTGCGAGGAAGCCTGCCGAGAGGCCGATGACCACGCTACGCACCGCTGCAGCCCAGACCTCCTGCCGTCCAAGAACATCGTGCAACGGGCCCGAGATTCCAGCTGTGACGGCAGCGGCCAGCGGGGCTCCGATCCAGAATGTTCCAACAGACAGCAACAGAAAGTCTCCGCACTTGCTGGCGGTCGAAGATATGTCTGGGCGCAGGATTCGACGTCCCTCCGTTGGTTCGGAGACCGTTGATCTTGCCATGCGATAAAATGCGATCCCGGCGATCAGGCAGGCGGCGACCTGAAGCCCCGCGAGCGCTACGGCGCGGTCGATTTCGAACTCGAGGCGCAGTGCCTGCCAGATCGCGACTTCGAGCGTGGTTGCTCGCGGACCTCCTCCAAGAACAAGAACGATGGAGAAACTGGAAAAGCACAGGAGGAAAATCAGCATCGCAATTCCGGGAATGACCGGAGCAATTCGCGGGAATTCGATCAGGCGAAAAACCTGCCAGCCGGACATGCCGAACTGGTTGGCAAGCCTCCAGGTTTCACCGGGGATCGAATCCCACACAGGGAGAAGCAAGCGTACCGCAAGTGGCATGTTGAAAAACGTATGCGCGATCAGGATGCCGGAGAGCCCGTAGAGCGGCGCGAATCCCGGCAGTCCGGCAGCAACTAGAGTGCGACTGACCGCGCCATTGTGGCCCCAAACGGCGACGATGCCGAAGACCGCAACGATCACCGGCAAGACCAGGGGTAGTCCGAACAACCTGATGAGTGCCGTGCGGCCCGGGAATTGCGAGCGCCTTGCAAATGCACGAGCCACCGGTAGCGCAAACAGCAACGCCAGGACCGTCGAGAGCGTTGCCTGATAGACGGTGAAACGCAGAACGTGCCAGCTGTACCCGTCAAGCAAGGGTCCGGTTTCGTTTCGGGTGGCCACCCCGAGAAGTGCCAGTATGGCAACAATGGCAAGGCCCGGCGAAGCAATGAGTGCAAGGGCGCCGGGCCAAAGCAGCAACCGTTGGCCGACGATCATTTCGTGCCGACTGCCTCCAGCCATTCACGGATCCATTCCTTGCGGTTGGCCGCGACGTCTTCGGGCGCAAGCAGGAGCGTCACGTCCGGCTTGTCCAGGTTGCGAAACACGTCTGGCAGGGCATCTCCCGCATCCGTTGCCGGGTACATCCAGTTTGTCGTCGGAATGATTTCGGCAAAATCCCGTGAACCGACAAATGAAAGAAACTGCCGTGCGAGCTCCGGCTGGTCGGTTGACGCCGCGACTGCGGCCACTTCGATCTGCATGTAATGGCCTTCCGGAAAAATCACTGCCTTGTACCTGGTCTCGTCTTCGGCCAGCTGGTGATACGCCGGCGACGTCGTATAGCTGAGGACCATGGGCGCTTCGCCTGCGAGAAACAGGCCGTAGGCTTCGCTCCATCCCTGGGTTACCGTCAGGAGACGTTCCGACAGGATTCCCCAGACCTCGGCCGCATCGTCTCCGTGAATGGCCTTGATCCAGAGCAGAAGTCCAAGTCCCGGTGTGCTCGTCCGCGGGTCCTGGATGATCAGATCCCGGCCGGGGCTTCCGGACGCAAGTTCGGCGAGCGAAGCTGGTGGGTCCGTCAGGGTTGCGCTGTCATAAATGATGGCGAAGTAACCGTAGTCGAACGGTACAAACACGGGATCATTCCACGCAATGGGCAGATCGAACCCGAGTTGGCCCAGACCATGCTCCAGCACGACGCCGGACTGGACAGCTTCAGCCATCAGGTTGGTGTCGAGCCCGAGCACAACATCTGCCCGGCCTGCATCGCCTTCAAGGCGAAGTGCCGTCAGCAGCGTTGCGGCATCTCCTTCGGCGACCCACTCGATCGTACAGCCGCATTGGCTTTCGAATCTCTTCTGGACCTCCGGCCCCGGTCCCCAGTCACTGACAAAGGATTCGTACGTGTAGATCGTCAGGGTTTCGGCCCATGCGGCCTGCAAGGAGAATGCAGCCGCAAGACAGGTGACAAAAATTCTCTTCATGGATTCCCTCCTTTCGGGGCGAGGGAATCGGAATGGCAATTTGTGCGATGCGGTCCATCTTCTCATTCCCTACGCCGGCATGATCCGGATCAGGTTCGACGGGTCAACGCGCATTGCGTTTCTCAGTTCCGGCTGGAACTCCCCGTGAGTGACAACCGCACAAATACAACCATTGAGCCGGATGCGCAATCGCTCCGGCATTCGAACATGAAATTCTTGCCGGTCCGAAAAACCGGCAGCGCCTCGCGTCGTTCAACTGGTGAGAGGAAAGTGGCAGGAAACAACCCGGTCGTCGCCGAGTCGTTTCGGGGGCGGTGCGGTCGTCCGGCACAATTCCTCGGCGTATGGGCAGCGAGGGTGAAATTCGCAGCCACGCGGACGGTTGGTCAGGCTCGGCACCTCTCCCTCGATCGAGACCAACTGCCTGCGTTTTGTCGGGTCCGGTCGCGGCGCACCCCGAACGAGCGCTTCGCTGTACGGATGAGCGGGCGTCTCGAATACGTGCGAACAGTCACCGCTCTCGACGATGCGGCCAAGATACATGATCGCGAGTGTGTCGCTGATTTGCCGAATGACGGGGAGGTTATGGCTGATCACGAGATATGCCAGGCCGTGGTCCGATTGAATCTCCATCATCAGGTTGAGAATTTCCCCCTGAACCGAAACGTCCAGACCGGCAGTGGGTTCATCAGCGATGACCAAGGCAGGATTCAGGGCGAGCGCACGGGCAACGCCCACGCGACGAGCCTGGCCCCCTGAAAGCTCGTGCGGGTAGCGTGGAAGGAAGTTCTGCGGCAGACTGACCATGTCGCAGAGCCGATTGGCCTCTTCGTGCAGGGACTTGCCGCCTTCGCCATGGACGATCAGCGGTTCCGTCAACAGCTGTTCGACGGTTTGCCTCGGACTGAGCGAGCCGATCGGGTCCTGAAACATCATCCCGATATCGCGTCTCTGTTTCCTGTAGCCGGCTTGCGAGAGACCGACGAGGTCCGTGCCTCGAAACCTGATGTTTCCGGAGTGAACGTGGTTCAAGCCCAGCACGGCGCGCCCCAAGGTCGTTTTCCCCGACCCGCTTTCTCCGACAAGGCCAAGGGTCTCGCCTGCCCGAACTGCGAGGGATACCTCGGCAACCGCATCGACGAAGGGATCCCGGGTCCCAGTCGCGAGTGCGCGGACCCTGTTCATCACCCTGAAGCGAACACAAAGGTCACTGATCTCGAGCAGGTGTTCGGAACCAGGTTCCGCTACGGTCCTGGCCTGGGTTGTTTCGCCCGGCGGTAATGTCCTTTCCACTTCGATTTCCGAAGGCCGCAGTCCAGAGGCAGGATCATGCAGGTGGCAACGCACGGCGTGAGGGCGTTCCGGGCCGCTTCGGGTGGAGTCGATCTCGATGTGCGATGGACGCGCACTCCGGCAAACCTCGCCGCCATGCGGGCAGCGCGGTGCGAACACGCATCCCCCGGGAGCCTGGTGCAGGTCCGGAACGTCACCGGGGATGGTCGGAAAAAACCGGGTCCGATTGAGGTCGTGGGACGGATCGCACTCGAGAAGCGCCCGTGTGTAGGGATGCTGCGCGTCGAAGAAGATGCTCTCGACGTCGCCATGCTCGATCACTTCGCCTGCGTACAACACGACGACTTCGTCGCAGAGTTCGGCAATCAACCCCAGGTTGTGGGACACAACCATGACGGTGCACCCGTGCTCCGTCTGGACTTCCCTGATCAGGTGGATGATCTGGGCTTCCATGGTCACGTCGAGCGCGGTCGTGGGCTCGTCGGCAATCAGCAGCGCCGGGTCGGTCAGGAGCGCCATCGCAACGCTTGCCCGCTGCCTCATCCCGCCGCTGAACTGGTGCGGAAAGTGACGGATCCTTTCATCTGCGTCCGGAATTCCGACGCGATGCATGAACCGGGTTGCCAACCCGGTCTTTTCCGATTGCGACAACCTGTTCCGGCGATACAGGACATCGGTCATTTGACGCCTGTAGTTGAGCACGGGAATCTGGGCAGTCATCGGATCCTGGAAGATCATTGTAATGTCTTCGCCGCGAAATCTCCGGCACGCGGTTCCGTCGAACTGCAGGATATCCTGGCCCTTGAAGGTGATGGACCCGGACGTGACTGTTCCGTTCCCCGCGAGCAGGCGCATGACGGCCCAGACGAGCGTGCTTTTCCCCGAGCCGCTCTCGCCGACGATTCCGATGACCTTCCCACGAGGAACCCGGACATTGACATCGCGCAGTGCATGAACCCGGCCGCGCACCGTCTGGAAATCGACGCTGAGATTGCGGATGTCGACCAGCGCGTCGTTCGTCGCTTCCATGATCTAGCGGTTGCCTCGAAGCCTGGGGTCGAAAATGTCCCGAAGCGTCTCTCCAAGGAGCGTGAATCCGAGGGTCGTCAGGACCAGCGGAATGCCGCCCGCGATGACTGGCCAGGGCGATGTGCGAATGACCAGGTACCCCTCGTTGAGGATCGTCCCCCAGCTAGCCGTGGGCGGAAGGACACCGAGACCAAGGAAACTGAGCCCGGCCTCGATGGTCACGACCACAGGAACATCCATGGCTGCGAGAATCAGCAAGGGTCCGATGATGTTGGGCATGACATGGAGGAACAAAACCCTGCGCGCGCGCGCACCGATCGCGCGTTCGGCAAGGATGAACTCGGTGTTCTTGAGCGCGAGAGTACTGGTCCTGGCCAGGCGCGCATAACCAGGGATACTCGTGATGATGACAATGGAAAGAACCAGGTTGAGGCTGGGGCCGAGCAGGGAAACCGCCGCCAGGGCAAGAACGATGGTTGGAAACGATCGAATCGTGTCGAAGACCAGCAACAGGGCATTGTCCAGCCAACGGGGACCGTAACCCGCGATCATCCCGAGAACGAGGCCGATCACCAGCGACGCGGTCACGCCAATTGCGGCGACTTTCAGCGCGACCCTGCCCCCGTACAGGATTCGGGAATACGTGTCCCGTCCGAGCTGGTCGGCACCGAGCCAGTGGTCCGCGCTCGGCCCCGACAGACGGGCCGGGATGTCCAGCTGGTTCGGATCGTGGGTCGCGAGCCAGGGAGCGCACAAAGCGCTGATGAAGAACATGGCAACGAGTACGAATCCGAGCACCCCAAGCCTGTTGCTGAGGAAAAGAAAGAGCTTTTCCCGTTGCCGGATGGAGTTTCCGATCGACGTTGGAGATATCGCCGCCATTGCCTTCACAGGGTGTCGCGAACGCGGGGATCGAGGTACGCGACCATGAGATCGGAGATCAGCGTGACGACGACGTAGAGGGCGACCGTGACCATGACGGCTCCCTGGACAACCGGAAAGTTCCGGTTCAGGACCATGTCGTAGATGATCTTGCCGATCCCCGGACGGGCAAAGATGATTTCGGCGAACACCGTTCCCGAAAGCAGTCCGCCGAATCCAACCCCCATCAGGGTTATCGTCGGCAGGATGGCGACCCTGAGCGCGTAACGATAGATGATCTTGCGTTCGGGCAAGCCGAATGCACGTGCGGAACGGATGTAATTCTCGCCCATGACCTCAAGCATCGAGGCTCGAACCATGCGCGCGAGATAACCGACCCATCCAAGACCGACCGCAAAGGATGGCAGGACGAGATGCCGGGCCTGGTCCACGATGTCGCCTTCGTCCCCGGCCCCTATGACGGGAAACAGCTTGAGGTAGATCGCAAACAGGAGAATTGCCCAGATCGACACGAGAAACGATGGAATGGCGATGGTTCCGATCGAGACGACCCCGGTCAACCGGTCGACCCAGCTGCCGCGCCGGGTTGCCGAAAGGCACCCGATGGGGATGCCGATAAGTGCAGCCCAACCGAGCGACGCGACTGCGAGCGTGATCGTGTAGGGCAGCTGCTCGATCAGGATGGTCGTGACGCTTCGGTTGCTGAACACGTCGGTCCCGAGATCGCCCTGCAGCACGTTCCCGAAAAAGATCAGGAGTTGCGTGAAGAGCGGTTTGTCGAGATGCATCTTGGCCGCGTAAGCCGCCTGAATCTCTGGCGTGGCCCTGGGGCCGAGAGCAATGCTGACCGGATCCCCCGGAATCGCGTGCAGCATCACGAAGAGCGAAAAGACCGCGACAAAGACGATCAGGATCGCCAGTCCGATCCGCTTGACGAAGTAGATCAGCATGCCGGGAACGGGTGGCGCCGCCGGGTTGACCGACCCGGCGGCGCAGCGGCGTCAGGCCCCGGCGAAATACGCCAGCTGCATTTCGCCCGATGGCGCGAAATGAGTCGCGACGTCATCACGATGAATGAACACCTCTGGTTCATGCGTGAGCCAGACATAGGCGCCTGTTTCTTCCATGATTTCCTGCATCCTGGTGTAGATCATGGCGCGTTTGCCGGGGTCGACTTCCTCGATGCCCTGGGCGAACAGGTCTTCGAATTCATCCGAGGACCAGCGTTCCCAGTTCCAGATTCCGACCTGGTCCCTGACAAACCATTGGAACGGTTCATACGGGTCGGGCCCCGACCCGTAACGCATGATCCAGATCTCCAGGTCTTTCCAGGTATCGCCCTTGCTTTCCTGGCCCATTTCCCAGAACGGTCCTGAATCGAGCGGCATGACCGTCACGTTGATGCCGATTTCGGCGAGATTGGCCTGGATGATCGTCGCGGCGAGAACGCGTTCCTGGTTGTTGAGGGTTCTCAGCGTGAGGTTCAGGCCCGATGCTCCTGCTTCGTCGACCAGGCTCTTGGCCATGGCGGGATCATAGGAGTAACCGGCACTGGTCCGTTTGCCGACAAGCCCCGGGCTGACAACACCGAACGACGGTTCCGCCGTCCCGGCATAGGCCGCTTCGATAATGCTTGCCTGGTCCACGGCCCGCTGGATTGCCTGCCTCACCCGTACGTCCTGCAACTTCGGGTGCTCGGTATTCATCCCGAGCCACATGTACTGCAGGGCACCGGCGACCGTCAGCGCGCTGCCGGCGGGCGGGTCCTTGCGGTAGCGCGCCAGGGCTTCCGAAGAGATCTGCGCACAGTCGAGCTCGCCGGCTTCGAAAGCCAGGGCGGCCGAGTCATCTTCGGTCACGACAATGCCCTCGATCGTGTCGAAATACGGCATGTCGCCGGTCCATTCCGGGTTCCTCGTCAAGTACACCCTTTGGCCCGGGGTCCATT
>JAPOVX010000189.1 GCA_026707935.1 Paracoccaceae bacterium | reverse complement strand
CAAGAAAATATCAAACCACTTGTTTGCAGGCCATGCAGCGGTCGGCGTTGCTTTTTCCGAACGCGAACGGTTCACCGGGCTCGCCGCGGATGGAATCGGGCTGCGGGTGAAGGCGAATGGTCCACGCCTGCGGTCCCCGTTCAGTCCTCACCCGGCTGACGAGGTGCTCGAACCCGCAAGAAACCCGGGGTTTTGTCCTCCGGACCGGGCATTCGCGCCGTTCTGCGGACTGACCACTGCGACCCACGGGGTATGTCCGGCGAATAATCTACGTGATCGTCCCGAGTACTGTCTGCCAGAGCGCGGCGGCCCGGCAGCGTGATGAACTTTGCCATGGAACGCCATTCCGAACGCGCTGGCTGAACGACACGCTGGTCGAGTTGTGACATTTGTCACGCTTTCGGAAGGTCATTGCGATCGCGGTCGGCATTCCCGCCATCACGCCCACGCGATCATTGTCGGAGAGTACCCGGAAGTCCGGTTGCCGCGACCCCCTGGATCGGTTCTCGCGGTCTTGGACACTCTTGATCCCCCGTAGTCGTCGCCCTGCTGCGCAACCGGGTGCAGCGCAGGCTGGGAAATCCCGTTTCCAGCGCGAGATCTGCGCCATTCCCGGAACGTGGAATGTTCATTCGGTTGGCGCACACCCTCTGCCGTTGATCGTCCTGGTCGCGGCCACGTCCCTGCTGATGTGGTCATGGCTCCTGATACACGTCACGATCGGATCGCGCGTGGCGGGCGCGGGTTCGGTCCTGCTTCGTTCGACCGATTAGTTTCGGGATCGCCTGGTCGGAGGGTACCGGAGCCCGACTCACAGGTGTGACTGCATTTCCCGAACGGGGTCTTTCAGGTGGTGGAGCCGGTACCTGCGCGGCGTCACGCCGTACCTGGCGCGGAACAGGCGGTAGAAATGGCTGAGGTTTTCGATCCCGCAGTCGTGCGCGATGTTTTCGATCGACGTGTCGGTGCTGCCCAGCATCAGCGCCGCATATTCCATCCGCCGCTCGTTCGTGTAGGCCGACGGAGACATGCCGAGGTGTTTTCGGGCGGTCCGGCACACGTGTTCATGGCCGCGGCCGGCCGCCTCGACGAAGCCCCGGGCTCCCTTGCGGAAAACCTCGGGACGCCGGGCGGAATGGCATGCGGCCACCAGCCACGCCGGGACCGAGGGGTCATTGTCGACCGGAAAATCGACAACCCTGATCATCACCGACAGAAGGAATTCCTCGATTCTGGCAAGGGAATTCCGTCCGAACTTGAGCTCGCTCGCGACGTTGACCGCCCGTTCGAACCTGGGCCCGGCGAGCAGAAAGGAGTCGGGGTCGGCGCGATCATGCCAGTAGAACCGCCCGGCGAAGTCCTCGCGGTAGCGCTCGCCGATGTGGTTCGCCACGTCGTCGCCGAAGATGATGTTAATGATCTCCGCCCCCGGCCCCCCCTCCGTCGAGCTCAGGGAGTGACAGTCGCCGGGGCGGATGAAAACGATACTGCCCTGCTCAAGCAGAGCGCTGCGGGACCTCAACCAGTGAACGATGGTACCCCGCGTGACAATGAAGATCTCGAAATAGTCGTGATCGTGCAGGAAGGGCGGGGTTTTTTCGTCGATGCGTTTCTGGGCAAAATGGTAATGCTCGCCTTCCGGCACGTAGTTCCGCAAGAGGAAGCGTCGAATGCCCAACCCGCATTACCTCCGGTTTGGCCTGCAGATATCAAGAAAAGACAAGAAAAAGTCAACGAGAAGTCTTTTGTAACGGCCGCTCCTCGCTATGGTGGAAAATTCACTGGCAGATGGCGCGATGCTCGAACAACTGGACCTTGCTTTCAAGCCGGTCGCGAACACATCGCCGCGCTGGCTGACACCCGGACAGCTCAAACACTACAACCGCCTGGGCTTTGTCGGCCCCGTTCAGGTTTTCGACGCGCCGGAAATTGCGGACATACGCGCGTATGTCGACGGGTTGATGGCCGCGCACGGGCCCGACGGCGATTACGGAATCAACTGCTACCAGGCCCGTTTGGCAGGGTTGTGGGACATCGTGACTGATCCGCGCATTCTCGACCCCGTCGAAGACATCGTGGGTCCGGACATCGTTTGCTGGGCAAGCCATATCCTGTCGAAGAGGCCATTCGACCCGAAGAAGATCCCGTGGCACCAGGACGCCTCGTTCTGGAAACTGTCTCCCGCGCGAACGGTTACCGTCTGGCTGGCAGTCGACGATGTCGACGAGGAGAATTCGGCCATGATGTTCATCCCGGGCACCCACAGGAACGGGAGCCTCCCGATCCGGAATTCGTCCGGCGACGCCCTGTTCCACATCGAGACTGAAGGAGCGGATGACCTGGGCGAGCCATACATCAATTGCCTCGACGCGGGACAGGTGTCGCTGCACGCCGACATGCTCGTCCACGGCTCCCACGCCAACCGGTCAGGCAGGCGCCGGTGCGGCCTGACGATCCGCTACTGTCCGCCCGATGTCCGCATCGTGGACTCCGTCTGGGCCGGCGGAGTCGAGGCCATCATTTGCCGCGGGCGAGACCCGTCCGGTCACTGGCGCAACCATCCGCGTCCCGACAATGACGACATTCGCAGGACGTCGCCACCGCTGACGGTCGGAAACAACTGATCCGGGCAGGGAGCGGGGTTTGCATGTCCAGGGGATGTCAGGGGAGTGCGGTGACCATGTGTCCTGCTTTGCGGATCCCCGGGGTCGGAAGCGGGTCCGGGTCGTTCCGCGGACACGGAAAGTTCGGCCCGATTGCCCGGTTTGCCCCGGGTGGCGAGACAAGGAACTTCGCGGTTGCGGAGCGTGCGTTCGTGCCGGGCGATAGCCTGTCGCGGAGTGGCGCCCAAACCGCCAAACCGGCGTGAAAAACGCCAGATCAGATAAGGAGGAAATCCTGATGAATTCAAGAATGTCTGTCCTGACGGTCGCCGCGGTGGCGATACTGGCGGGAGGAATGGTCCACGGCCAGGACGTCGCGCGCGAGGATACCGTCATATTCGACTCGTCGCGCCCGATGAAGGACCCGACCAATTTCAACATCTTCCGCCCTGACGAGATCCGGGATGTCGGGCTGCACCAGGCCGTTCTGGAACCGCTGTTCATCCTCAACTACAACTCAGGCGAGGTCGAGCCATGGCTCGGCCTGAGCATGGAACCGAACGATTCCCTCGATGTCTGGACCCTGACCCTGCGCGACGGCGTGAAATGGTCGGACGGCGAGGCGTTCAACGCGGACGATGTTGTCTTCACCATCGACATGCTGCTTTCCGACGAGGACAAGAGCCTGCGCGACGCCGGCGGCATGCAGGTCGCGGTCGAAAGCATCGAAAAGGTCGATGACATGACCGTCCGCTTCAACCTGAATTCTCCGACGCCGACATTCCAGTCGGCGAATTTCTCGGTGGGATACTTCGGCTCGGTGCTGATGATGCCCGAACACGTCTGGGTCGGCCAGGATCCGGACACCTTCGCCTTCAACCCGCCGATCGGAACCGGCCCGTACACGCTGACGAGCGCTGCGCCGGATCGCCTGGTCTACGATCTCAACCCGGATTACTGGGGAGCCGAGGCGGGATTTCAGGACCTGCCCGAGCCATCGCGACTCGTGTGGGTGCATGCCGGGAGCGAGGAAGCGCGTTCGCAGCTGATCGTGAACAACGAGCTGGATATCGCCCAGTCGGTTTCCTACGGCACTTTCGACGCCGCCCAGGCCCTGAACCCGGCCATCATCGGGTGGAGCGATGACCTGCCCGGCTGGAAAGACCTCTGCCCGCGCCAGATTGAGTTCAACGCGACCGTCGAGCCGTGGGACAACAAGAACATGCGCGAGGCAATCAACCTGCTCATCGACCGCGAGGCCATCATCAACGTGGCCTACGAGGGCGCAACCTCGGTGTCCCGCACGATGTTCGTCGAATACGGAACGATGAACCCCTACATTGACGCGGTCCTGGCTGCCGGACTGACGCTTCCAGTCAATGCCGACGTTGATGCGGCACGCGCGCTGATCGAAGCGGAGGGTTACGCGCTCGACGGCGACGGCATGTACGAAAAGGACGGCGAGCTCCTGTCCGTCGACATCGTGGCCCACACCAGCGGCACCGAATCCACGAAAACCATCGATGTGATCGTCGAACAACTGCGGCGCGCCGGTCTCGACGCGGTGTCCAGGCCGGTCGAATACGGGGCTTTCTGGCAGGTCACCCCGAGAGGTGAATTCGAACTCTCGTACAGTTGGCTTTCCTGCGGCTCCGTCAACGAGCCGACGCGGTCCATGTCGCGGTACGCGAACACCCACATCATGCCGGTCGGTGAGCGCATCTTCAACAATGCTGCCCGCTGGGACAACGAGGAGTACACGGCACTGGTCACCGAAATGGGTTCGTTGAGCCTTGATGACCCCAGGCTCGTCGAACTGACGGTCGAGGCCTACAGGATCCTGCACGACGAGAAACCGTTCATCCCGCTGGTCCAGGCCATCAAGATCCTCCCGACCAACACGATGTACTGGAGCGGCTGGCCCACCGCCGACAACTTCTACAACCATCCGTCGCACTGGTGGGGGCATACGCATCAGATCATTCACAATCTGACCAAGGCGAACTAGGGTTTCGCACATCCTGACGGTCAAGGCGGCATTGCCGCCTTGACCAGTCCTTTTCCGGGACTCCGATCAATGGCGCACTTACTCCTGGGGAGAATTCCGGTATCGTACCTGCTGCGCCGCCTGCTCGTGTTCGGGCTCACGATCTGGCTGGCGGCCACGGTCATCTGGCTCGTTCCGCGCCTGACTCCGGGAGATCCGGTCTCCGCGATGGTCGGCCAGATGATGGAGACATCGGCCTATGTGTCCGGAGCGGAAGACATCATCAAGGCGTGGCGGGCGCGTTTCGGCTTGGACGAGGCGCTCTGGATCCAGTATCTCCGATACCTGTGGAACTGCCTGACGCTTGATTTCGGCTATTCGTACTCGGCGTTCCCGGCGTCCGTCGCGGACCTGATTTCCTACAAGCTTCCGTGGACGCTCGGGCTTCTCCTGCTTTCCGTAACCCTGTCGTTTGTCATCGGCAACCTGCTCGGGGCGCTGATGTTCTGGTCGGGAACGCCTGCCTTCGTGCGTTACCTGATTCCGGTCGGAATGATCTTCACGTCGATCCCGACGATCCTCGCGGGCCTGTTCCTGCTCTACATCTTTTCGTTCACCTTGCGGTGGTTCCCGCTGCGCGGCATCTACGACCAGGACATTCCTGCCGGCATTTCCTGGGAATTCATTGCGAGCGTCATCCATCACGGTACGCTCCCGGCGCTTTCGATCATCCTCGTCAGCTTCGGCGCCTGGGCCCTGGGCATGCGCGGCATGATGATCACGATCGAAGGAGAAGACTTCACCAACCTGGCCCGGGCCAAGGGCCTGCGTCCCATGTACCTGCTGTACCGCTACATGATCCGGAATGCGATTCTGCCCCAGGTCACGGCTTTTGCCTTCCAGATCGGAACCCTGCTGTCGGGACAGATCCTGGTCGAGATCGTGTTCGGTTACCAGGGCATGGGGTTGCTCATCTACGACGCGATCCTCAGCCGCGACTACGCGCTCCTTCAGGGATCCTGCTACATCATTATCCTGATGACCGCGCTTTCGGTCCTGATCGTGGATCTGGCCTATCCGCTGATCGATCCGCGCATCAGCCATCGCTCCGGAGCGTGATCGTGGAGCGTTCGGTCCTCAAAGAAGGCGGGATGGGGCGCTTCAACAAGTGGGACACGCCCTGGATAAACGCCAAGCTCCTGGCCGGCGCCGGCCTGATTCTCGTCATCCTGTTGATGGGGCTCGTCGGGCAGATCTTCTGGGATACAGATCTCGCCTATACCGGATCGGCCCCTCTCAATCTTCCACCCTTTGGATTCGAGGGCCTGCGCGGCCGGACGGGTGTCGCCGAGCACCCCCTGGGAACCGAGAACAGCGGCCGGGACATGCTTGCACTGATCCTGGTCGGTGCGCCGAACACGTTCCTTATCGGGATCGTCGCCGCGTCGATCGGAATGGCGGTCGGCATCGTTCTCGGTTTCAGTTCCGGATTCATCGGCGGCCTGCTCGACGACGTGGTTCGACTGCTGGCCGACATAACCATCACGATCCCGGCGCTGATGATTCTCGTGGTCATCAACGCGCTGCTTCGCCAGATCGACATCATGACGATGGCCTTGCTCATCGCCCTGTTCATCTGGCCATCGCCGACCCGCCTGATCCGCGCCCAGGTGCTCTCGATGCGCGAGGCCGGCTACGTTCGCATGGCGCGGCTGTCGGGCGCCTCGAACATCGCGATCATGTTCCGGGAAATGCTGCCGAACCTGATCCCTTATCTTTTCGCGAGCTTCATCGCGGGCACGACCGGGGCGATCCTCGCCGCCGTCGGCCTGGAAACGCTCGGCCTTGGGCCGCAACGGGTACCGACACTGGGCGGGACCATCTACGACGCGATCAACTCGGCTGCCCTGCTCCGCAACATGTGGTGGTGGTGGCTCGCCCCGACGATCCTCCTGGCAGTCATGTTCATCGGCCTCTTGTTGATCAACATCGGGCTCGACGAAGTGTCGAACCCCCGTCTTCGACGGGCGTCCCGGTAACATGCCCTCGCGAGGTACGGCGATGGCGCGCAACCGTGATTTCGAGGAGCAGGACGCGGCGGTCCGGCGGTCCGGCCGTGCTCCCGTGCTCTCGGTCCGGAATCTCCGGGTTTTCTACGAGACGCCGCGCGGAGACATCCGGGCGGTCGACGGTATCGACCTGGACCTGCGGCCCGGCGAGACCCTGGGACTCGTCGGGGAATCCGGTTGTGGAAAATCGACTGCGGTCATGGGAATCCTCAGTCTTGTCGCGCCACCCGGCCGGGTCGTGACCGGGGAAGTCTGGCTGGACGGTGAAGACCTTCTGGCGTTGCCGGAGCCGGAACTGCGGCGGCGGAGATGGACAAAATTGTCCCTGATCCCCCAGGGAGCGATGAATTCGCTCAACCCGACCATGCGTGTCGGTGCCCAGATTGCCGACGTGATCGTGACCCATGAGGGCAGGACCGGGCGGCGGAATCTCGCCGACCGGATCGCGGAACTTTTCCAGATGGTGGGACTGTCCACCAAAGTCCGCGACATGTACCCCCATCAATTGTCGGGCGGGATGAAGCAGCGAGTCTGCATCGCCATGGCGGTGGCGCTCAACGCGCGCGTAGTGATCGCCGACGAAGCGACATCGGCTCTCGATGTGGTGGTGCAGCGTGTCGTTGCCCAGACGATGGCGCGGGTGCGGGACAGGCTGGGTGTCAGCATGATCATGATCGGACACGACATGGGGCTGATGGCCCAAATGGCCGACCGGATTGCCGTCATGTATTCCGGCCATGTCGTGGAAGTCGCAAGGGTCGACCAGCTGTTCCGGCACCCGGGACATCCCTATTCGAAAATACTGATCGATTCGGTCCCGACACTGTCCGGCCGTAAGCCGCTGAAGATAACCGCCGGCATCACCCACGATCCGCGCGACCCGCCCGAGGGCTGCATATTCAGGCTGCGCTGTCCGCTCGCCGTTGATGCCTGCAGCCAGGCGCGGCCGTCTCGCCGGGAGCTTCGCCCAGGCCAGGACGTCGCGTGCATACGCGCCGGGGAGATGACGGAGGTCGCTGATGCCTGACCCGCTGCTGGAACTCCGCAATGTTTCGAAGGTCTACGGCGACCCGGAAACCGGCGTGGTCGCATTGCACGATTTCAGCCTGACGATCGACAGGGACAAGCCGGAGATCGTGACCGTGGCCGGCGAATCCGGGTCCGGGAAGTCGACCCTCGCCAACCTCGTTCTCGGGTTCGTCCGACCGACGAGTGGCACGATCCGCTTCGATGGCCGGGACATCGTGGCGGCCTCGCCCGGGGACCACCGCGACTACTACCGTGATGTCCAGGCGGTGTTCCAGGATCCGTTCAGCAGCTACAACCCGTTCTATCGGGTCGGGCACGTCTTCGACACGGTCATCCGGAACTTCGGGCTCGCCGGGGACCGGGCCAAGGCGCGCGACATGGTCGAGGACGGACTCAATGCCGTCGGATTGAAAAGCGTCGATGTCCTCAGGAAATACCCCCACCAGCTTTCCGGGGGTCAGCGCCAGCGTATCATGATGGCGCGTGCGTATCTCGTGAAACCCCGCCTGATCGTCGCCGATGAACCCGTGTCAATGGTCGACGTGTCGCTCAGGTCGTCGATACTCGACGTGATGACCAGGCTGAGGGACGAGGACGGGATCTCGTTCATCTACGTTACCCACGACCTGTCGACCGCTTACCAGGTCGGCGACCGCATCGTGATGTTCTATCAGGGAACCCTGGTCGAAGAGGGTTGGGCTACAGAGGTTCTCTCTGGTCCGAAACACCCCTACGTCCGGTTGCTGATCGAATCGGTCCCGCGGCCGGATCCCGGGGCGCGATGGGAAGGCGAGATCCAGTTGCCGGAAGAGGCAATGCAGCAGAAGGCGCGCCTGACCGGTTGCCGGTTCGTCCCGCGCTGCCCGTACGCGATGAAGGCGTGCTCGGACGAACTCCCGCCAATGCACGCCGTGGGTACCAGCGGTCACCGCGTGTCCTGCGTCCTGTACGGGCCCGGGCACGATGCAGCAGGGCGATCATGAACCACGAACTTCGGCTTACGGCCGAAAAGATCCGCTCCCGGATCGAGATGATTCGCCAGTTCAGGTTTCTGTCGCGGGAGCCGATCGAGAAATTCCGGTTCGTGCGATTGCCGGATGCAGGATCGAAGCCCGATCTCGACGGTGACGACATGTCCTGGCCTCGGCTGGACTGGAACAGCTACTGGGCGGGCAGCGACACTCATTTCGTCCTGCGATCGAAATTACGCGTTCCCGCGGCCTTCGGCGATCCTGTCGGACTGCACCTGCCGATCGGTGAAGGCAAGGACGCATTCCTTCACCCGGAAGCGCTGCTCTATGTTGACGGCCGCCCGATCGCGTCGACCAACCGCTTTCACCGGATCGTCCGGCTCGATCCAAAGTACTGCGATGGACGGACACGGCGCATCGCGCTGCATGGCTGGACCGGTCTTTCCGGTTGGCCGCCGGACCAGGACGACAAGTCCAGGATCATGCTGGAGACCTGCGCGATCGTCAAACTCGACGAGACCCTCGAGCGTTTCGTGACACTGGCGGGCGTCGCGCTCGAATCATCGGAACTGATCGACGAGAACCGCCCGGAAAAATACCGTATTCTCAACGCGCTGGACGCGGCCTTTCTGACTCTCGATACCCGCGAGCCGATTGGCAGTGCCTTTCGTGAATCCGTTCCCCGGGCACTCGCCAGGCTGGAGGCGGGATTGGCAAAGGCGGGTCCTCCGCTCCCGGTGACTCTCCACGCAATCGGGCATGCGCACATGGACATTGCCTATTTGTGGCCCATCCCGGAAATCCGACAGAAGAACGCGCGAACCTACGCAAATGTCCTGCGGCTGATGGAGGATTTTCCTGAATTCAGGTTTTCGCACTCGCAGCCGCAACTCTACAAATTCACCGAGGAGGACTTTCCGGGAATATTCGAGGAGATCAGGCAACGCATCTCCGAAGGCCGGTGGGAGATTCTCGGCGGGATGTGGGTTGAGCCGGACGCCAACATCCCCGGTGGCGAAGCGCTGGTACGGCAACTGCTGCTTGGCCGACGGTACTTCCAAGAGAGATTCGGCGATACGGAAAGCCCGGTACTCTGGCTTCCCGACACTTTCGGATATCCGGCCTCCCTTCCACAGCTGATGAAGCTTGCGGGGCTGCGGTACTTTGTCACAAACAAGCTCGGATGGAACCAGTACAACAGGATGCCGTCGTCCACGACGCGCTGGCGCGGAGTGGACGGAAGCGAAGTGATCGCCCACTTCCTGACGACGCCCCGCCCCGTCCGGCACCTTCCGTTTCCGACCAACTACAAGTCGGACCTGAGCGCTGCCGAAGTCTTCGGCACCTGGACGAACAGCTCGACCAAGGAATCGATATGGGAACTGCCGATCTGCTACGGTTACGGCGACGGCGGCGGCGGTCCGAACGAAGAACTGGTTCGCAAGGCCCAGTCATTTTCCCGGATACCGGGAGCGCCGCGGGTTCGTTTTTCCAGCGCGCGGGAGTTCTTTGCAGCGCTGGAAGCTGCCGGTCCCGTCTTGCCGGAATGGGACGGCGAGCTCTACATGGAGGGGCACCGCGGTGTCCTGACGACGCAGGGATGGATCAAGCGGGCCAATCGGAAGGCCGAAATCGCGCTGCACAACGCCGAAGCCCTGCGCGTTATGGCCGGACAGTCCGGCATGCCCGATGACCTGAGCCGGGCGTGGGAGCTTCTCTGCGCCAACCAGTTTCACGACATTCTCGCGGGTACGGCGATTTCAGGCGTTTTCGAGGACGCGCGCGGGGATTTCGACGAGATCGACCGGCAGACCTCTGCAGAAATACGGCGTAACCTCGAACGCATCGGTGCGCGAGGACCCGCGGGCGCGCGCTGGATTGTTGTCAACCTGGCCCCGTGTACGCAACGTGCGTTCGTCGAACTCGATGCTCCGGGTATCAGGACCGAGCAGCTGGTGGACCTGGTCACCGGCTCGGCGCTACGTGCACAGCCCCTCGGCAGCGGTATGCTGGTCGAACTGCCCGAGATGCCGCCGTATTCGTGCGCGTATCTCGGCACCGGTGATGCCGTCCCTGCATCCCGAACCGGGCCAATCGCCCGATCGACGGCCGAGGGATTCATCCTGGAAAACGAACACCTGCTGATCGAGTTCGATGTGCAAGCACATGTTCGGCGCGTTCACGACAAACTGCTCAGGCGAGAGGTGCTCAAGCCGGGCGGGATCGGCAATGAACTCTGGGCTTTCGAAGACCGTCCGGTTTCCTGGGATGCCTGGGACATTGACGCCTTTCTGGAGGACCGCGGGGAACGCATCGGGGAACTCCAGGCCATGGAGCCGGTCGAAAACGGACCGCTGCGAGCTGCTTTCAGGCTGGTCAGGCCATTCCGAAACAGCACGATCGTCCAGAAGGTTTCGCTCGTGCGTGACAGCAGGCGGGTGGATTTCGAGACCTGCGTTGATTGGCGAGAGCGACACACGCTTTTGAAAGCGGCGTTTCCTGTCGACATACGCGCGCCGAGCGCGACATACGAGATCCAGTGGGGCGAGATCGAGCGTCCGACCCACCGCAACACCAGCTGGGACTTTGCCCGTTTCGAGGTTGCCGCGCACAAGTGGGTCGATCTCAGTGACGGAAACTATGGTGTCGCCCTTTTGAATGACTGCAAGTATGGCCACGATGTCTGCGGAGACACGATGCGTATATCGCTGATCCGCTCACCGACCATGCCGGACCCCAGATCGGACCAGGGACTCCACCGTTTCACCTACAGCCTGCTTCCGCATGCCGGCAACGGCCGCAGAATCGTTCGGAACGAGGCTCACGGCCTCAACAATCCGCCGGTTGCGCACCGGGTTTCGGATACCTCAGGTCCTGGAGCGGGTCGACCATTCGTGAGTTGCGATGCGCCCAATGTGGTTGTCGAGACGCTGAAACCTGCCGAAGACGCCGAAGGTTTTGTCCTCAGGCTTTACGAGGCCGAGAGGATCCGGGGGCCCGTGACACTGGACTTTGGCGTCGTAGTCGACCGCGTCGACAACTGCGATTTCTTGGAGAACGGCACCGGCGAAGTCGACGTGACCGGAAACCGGATTACGATCAACTTGCGCCCGTTCGAAATCAGAACATTGCGGTGCGTTCCAGGCCGGGGATAGTCCGACCTAACCTATGGAAATTCCTAGTCATCGCTTCCCGACGGCGAAGTGGCCGGCTTCAATTGGCTGTCCAAGTTTCTTTCGCTTTCGCGGTTCTTATCTACCCAGACCCGAGTTGTTTTGATAGTATCCTGTCCATGCGTCAGTTGATCTGTCTTTTGTTCCTGGTTCTGGGCGCAGGGCCGCTCGCCGCGCAGGAACCACGGTCGAGTCACTGCATCGCGATCGCCGATGCGGCGCCGGGGGTCAATTTCATTCACAGGGCGAGCTGGTCGGCGCCCCTGGCCAGGTTTTCGGTACGCATTCACTACATTTCGCATTCCAGTTTCCTGATCCGGACCCATGGCGGATTGAACGTCGTCACGGATTACACCGGCTACATCGGTTCGAGTGCCATGATTCCGGACGTGGTGACCATGAATCACGCGCATGAATCCCATTGGACGCCGTATCCGGATCCGGCAATTCCCCATGTTCTTCGAGGCTGGGGCGAAGAATTCGGGGAAGGTATCGATCATCATCTCGTTCTCGGAGACTTGCTCGTACGCAATGTCTCCACCGACATCCGCTCGCCCTATGGCGGCGTGGAAACCCAGGGAAACTCGATCTTCATTTTCGAGGTGGCCGGGCTGTGCATCGGACATCTCGGGCATCTACACCAGTATCCTTCCGAGCAGCAGTTTGCGGCGCTTGGGCGTGTCGACGTCTTGATGGCGCCCGTGGACGGCGGCTTGACATTGCCGTTGCGTGACATGGTCCGCCTGGTCGAACGGCTGAGGTCCTCGGTCGTGATTCCGATGCACTGGTTTTCCAGGAGTTCACTTGAATCCTTCCTTGGAAGAGTTTCCGACGAATTTGCCATCCGTCGGGAAAACGGACCCGCGATCGAACTCGGACTTCGCGATCTTCCGTTGCGACCAACCGTTATCGTTCTCGAACCGGCCGGGCTTGCGGATGACGCCGGGTAGCGAATCCCTTTGTCGTCTTCGAACACATGCCGGAATTCCAGGTTCCGGGGGTTCCTTCCGGGTTGAGGCAGATTTCCTGAAGTGAAGGACCGACTGGTTGCGATCGTCCGTGGGCAGCCAGCAAAGATGCGCGGAAATCTCGGGCTCCCATGACTTTCTCCCATCGTATGTGCTTGTGTCCGTCTTGGTGTTTCACTTCTGTCGCCGCCTTCCTGTAACGACAGTTCGATCACAGTCGCAATTGTCACAGTTGTGGCAACGATGCCCTGAACCGCGCGTAGGGGCTCACCGTGGTCAGAGTGCTCGCGACGCTGCCCTTGTCCACCCCCGGCTGCTCAAACGTCCTCTCGCCTTCGCTGAGCGACACCGCCACGCCCGCGAGCAGGCGGCCCCAGCCGGTGTCCGTGCCGAACGTGCCGGTCAGCACCCTGCCACCAATGTCCGTCCGGTTCCCGTCCGCGGTCTCCTCGCCGTCGAAGCTGCCAATCCGCTGGATCCGCTGACGCGGGTTAAGGTCTCAACCGGCCAGAATTGTGCCCGCGCGGTGCGGAACAAGGGCCGAACGGACAACATCATTCGCCAGGCACCGCATGGCGCCGATTGTCATCCGATGTCCTCCCGGCAAGGGGCTTGCGGGCATCGCCACGATACGCTATCAATTTGATAGCAGTTTTGAAGGCAGGCTGATGGCGGCAATCAATGTGCGGCAACTCGACGACGACGTGGTGGACCGCCTCAAGCGCCGGGCCTCGTCGAACAACCGCTCCCTGGAGGGCGAGGTGCGCCACATCCTCGAACACGCTGCAGACGACGATATGGCAGCGAAGCGGGCCGCGTTCCTCGCGGCGTCGGACCGGCTGCGGGAGAAGACCAGGGGCCGCAGGCAGACCCCGGCGGAAGTGCTGATCCGCGAAGACCGCGACCGCGGCTACCGCGACGACTTCTGATGCGCCTTGTTGTTGACGCCAGTGTGACGGTCAAGTTGTTGGTCGACGAGCCAGATTCGGATGCCGCGCGGGAACTGGCGGCGAGCGGGCAGGAGCTGCACGCGCCGCGCCTGTTGGTTTCCGAGGTCGCCAATGCGCTGTGGCGCAAGGCGCGGCAGGGTCAGATCGCG
>JAPOVX010000244.1 GCA_026707935.1 Paracoccaceae bacterium | reverse complement strand
ATGCCCTGGGGTCTGATCAACAGTTCGATCTGGTACAATAGGGCCATTTGGGAATCCGGTGGATACGAAGTGCCTGAGACCTACGATGACCTTGTTGCACTCAGCGAGCAGATGGTTGGCGATGGATTGACGCCTTGGTGCGTAGCCGTCGAATCTTCGGTAGCGACCGGATGGATGCTTGGCGACTGGATCCAGGATATCGTGATGAATACCCATGGCCAGGACGTATTCAACGAGTGGGCGAACGGCGAACTGCCATTCTCGGATCCAAGGATCAAGACCGCTTTCGAAGAGGCTGGCCGCATTCTGCTCAACCAGGACTTTGTATACGGCGGCAAAGATCGCATCCTGTCTACGCCATGGGAGCAGCAATCGACACCGATGTTTGGCGATGATCCTGGATGTGTCTTGAGTCACATTCCGAGCTTCGGTATTGGGTCATTCCCCGAAGCCTATCGCGAAAATGTCGACGATTATGTTGGCACGTTCCTTTTCCCGACCAACAATCCCGACATGCCGAGGGCTACGGTCACCAATGGTGGTTTCTTGGGCATTCTCAACGATACTCCTCAGGCGCGCGCTTTGGTGGAGTTCGTTGCATCACCGAGTGGGGCCGATGCTTTCCTGAGCCAGTCAGGATTCCTGCCGGTCAACGCAATGGCCGATTCGGCGATCCTGCCAAATGAACTTCTCGCGACCCATGCAAAGTGGTTCCGTGAAACGCCCCAACAGGGCTATAATGCAGTCGACAGGTTTCCGACAGCCAAGCAGCTTGCTGCGTGGCAGGGCTTCTCGACCTGGATAGCCAACGACGGCGAAGATCTTGACGAAATCCTCGCCACCATTGACGCGGCGTTGGAGTAAGGTACTTTCGGGAGCGGGCGGCCCCCCTGGTCCGCCCGCTCCCGCCATGCATGAACTTGGTGTGCATCGCATGATTCAATTGCTATGACACTGGTAGAGTCTGCCATTTGGACCCTGATGATTCTGGTTGCCTTGGCTGCCATCTTTTGGATGATGGAGGCGGGCATCGCGCGACTTTCGCCTCCACTAAGAAGAATTGCTATACCGATGGCCTTTATGGGGCCGGGGTTAATCTTTATCATGGGTGCATACATTGTGCCCACGATCATGACGATCATACAGTCTTTCCAGCACCGAAGGACCGGTGAATTCGTCGGGTTAGCAAATTACGAGCGCGTTCTGTCGAACAGCCAGGCACACGGAGCCTTCATCAACACCCTGCTCTGGCTCGTTCTGGTGCCAACATTCTGCGTCATCATAGGTCTTGTCGTCGCGGGGTTGACCGACCGGTTACCCAAACGTGTCGAGACTTTTTTCAAATCTTTGATCTTCATGCCGATGGCGATCAGCTTCATTGGCGCGACGGCGATTTGGTCTCTGGTTTATGCCTTCCAGCCAGTCGGGCGCCCGCAAGTCGGCATCGTCAACGAAATTATTACTGCATTTGACGGGATCCCGCGCCCTTGGATCATCGTTTCCGACTACAAACTGAACACTTTGGCATTGTCCATGATCATGGTTTGGATGTTTGCAGGGTTCGCAATGGTCAATTTGTCCGCCTCAATAAAGAGCGTGCCGGAAGAGACTGTTGAGGCCGCGCGTCTAGAGGGCGCCTCGTCCTTTACCATTTTCTGGAAGATCATTGTCCCGCAGATTCGAACCACTATTGTCACCGTCTTTACTGCCATCGCTATCCTGAGCCTGAAGATATTCGATGTGGTCTACTCAATGACCGGCGGACGCTACGACACTGACGTCGTCGGCAATCTTTACTTCACCCAGGCGTTCGTCCTGCGGGACCGGTCGTTCGCTTCGGTACTGATCGTGCTGCTTTTGATCAGCGTCATTCCATTCATGTGGCTCAACGTCCGGCAGTTCAGCCGGAAGAACCGCTGATGGACCGGATAATCTCCCCCCGCAACCTTGTCAGTTTCGCAAAGGGCGCGCAGCGCCTGCGTCGGCGGTCGACCATCGGCGGTTGGATGGCGGGTCTGGCCATCACAGTTTTGGTCGTGATTTGGGTTACGCCGACAGTGGGATTGTTTGTGTCTTCGTTCAGAACGGACTTCGACATTCAGTCCAGCGGGTGGTGGACCACGCTGATTGATCCGTTCGATCGCACGCAATGGACCATCGACAACTACAGGCGGGTTCTTGAAGCAGAGGCGTTAGGAAGGGCGTTCGTCAACACGATGGCAGTTACACTGCCGTCAGTTGTGCTCACGCTCTTGATCGCAGCCTACGCCGGGTATGCTTTTTCGTGGATCGATTTCCGATACCGGGACATCTATTTCGGGATCTTTGTGGCAATGCTCGTCGTTCCGCTTCAGGTTGCCTTCATTCCGCTCCTGAGATCCTGGACGGGTTTGGGCATGAGCCGTTCGCTTCTGTCGATTTGGCTGACCCACACGGGGTTCGGGATGCCAATAGCGACTCTGATCATTCGCAACTATATCGCGGGCCTGCCGGCTGAGCTCATCGAGGCAGCCAGAATGGAACGCGCGAGCCACTTCCAGGTCTTCCGCAAGGTCGTGTTGCCACTTTCCATGCCGGCTATCGCCGCTTTCTCCGTCTTCCAGTTTCTATGGGTCTGGAACGATTTCCTGGTGGCGCTGGTTTTCCTGGGCGGAAACCCTGACCGTCAGGTATTGACGATGGCGTTGCAGAAGCTGATTTCATCGCGCGGAACAGACTGGCATCTACTTTCGGCCGGTGCATTTGTCACAATGGTCGTACCACTCCTGGTGTTCATCACACTTCAGAAGCATTTCGTTCGCGGCCTGACGGCCGGGGCAGTAAAGGGGTGACGCCAATGTCAATGATTTCCATTCAGGAGGTGACAAAGGACTTCGGAAGTTTCCGGGCCGTGGATGATCTCAGCATTGAAGTGGCGCAGGGAGAGTTTTTGGTCATAGTTGGCCCTTCGGGATGTGGCAAGACTACAGTTCTGCGCGTGATAGCCGGTTTGGAAAAGGCGTCTTCGGGCACCATTCGAGTGGCCGGCCATGATGTGACCGAAGCCGAACCCGGTGCACGCGACATCGCGATGGTCTTTCAGTCTTATGCGTTGTTTCCGCATATGAGTGTTTTCGACAATCTGGCCTTCGGGATGCGACTGTACAAGGTGCAAAAAGTTGAAATCGAACGACGCATCCGAGATGTGACCGGATTGCTCGGTCTTGAAGACTATCTCCATCACAAGCCAAGCCAGTTGTCAGGTGGTCAGCGGCAGCGCGTCGCAATGGGGCGCGCGATTATCAGGCGGCCAAATGCCTTCCTTATGGACGAACCTTTATCCAATCTGGACGCCAAGCTGCGCGTGCAAATGCGCTTCGAAGTCAAACGGCTTCAACGCGAGATCGGTACGACGACAGTTTATGTTACCCATGATCAAGTCGAAGCAATGACCATGGGTGACAGGATCGCCGTGATGAGCGCCGGCAGGCTTCAGCAGATCGATACGCCATCGCGGATTTATTCCCGCCCTGCCAACCTGAACGTCGCCGGCTTCATGGGGTCGCCCTCGATGAACTTACTCGACGGAATCGTTGAAGCGGATGGCGGTCTTCCTTCCATCCGCCTTGGCGACAATCTGATCCCGCTGGACGAGCGTTGGGAGCACATCTTTCCATCGCTCTCGAAGAAGAGTGGCGAAAAGGTCGTATTCGGAATCAGGCCCGAGCACCTGGCAGTTTCCGATGCTGCCGGGCAGGCGCGCGCTTTGGAGGGTAGTGTCAAGTTCGTTGAGGACCTTGGTGCCGAGGCAGTTGCACACGTCCAGGTTTCGACAGCACAGGTCCATGCTATTGGCGAAGGCGGGGATACTTCGGGCGTCGACAATATAGACTGGTCAAACAGCGGCGGCGCGATGATCGATGTACGCGTGGATGCCGGGGGAGACTCAATTTGGGGCAAAGAGACTGTGGCGCTGCGTCCGGACACGACCAAAATCCATCTGTTCGATGCTGAGACGGGCCAGTCACTCCGGGCAAACTAGTCCGGGGTCGCACTCCCGATAGACACAGGCATTCTGACGATCGGGCGATCATGTGCCCCATTCATCAAAAGGACCTCATCCATGACTGCTCGCCCGACAAGGCTATTCGTGCTTCCATGCGATCATCGTGATATCCTGCGCGACTGCTGGAGTTCGTATCGCCCCTCGGGCTTCGTCGACGGCGACCAGTGGATAACTTATGCCAAACAACTCATTCTCGATGGCTTGCTGTGGGCAGTCGAGCGGGGCGCTGACATTGGCGAAGTGGCGCTTCTCATGGATGAAGAACTTGGCGCACCTGTCCTTGAGCGAGCCCGCGACATGGGCATTACCCGTTTCGTTCCGACAGACGATGGCACCGTCGGACCATATGTTCTTCAATACGCAGGTGATTTTGCAGAACACATCCGAAGTATCGATCCGGACTATGTCCAGACGCTAATCAATTACAATCCGTCTTCGCCAGAAGCGCCGACGCAGATGGCGGCCATTCAGCCGTTGCTCGACTGGTTGGGCGCGAATCCGCGCCCAATGATGCTGGAACTCCAGGTCTTGCCCACCGACACTCAGTTGGAAGAGCACGGGAGAGAGGCATTCATTCGCGACATCCGTCCCGGCCTGATGCGGCAAGCCATTGCCGATTTTCACGCGCACGGCGCCAATCCCGACGTTTGGAAGGTCGAGCCACTTCCAGACCCGGCGGAATACAGCAGCATAGTGTCGGCGATCAGGTCCAATGGGGGGAGCCATGCCGTCGCGGTGGTTTTGGGTGGCGGCGCAAGTGTCGAGGACGTCGATGCGTCGATTGAACTGTGCGCCGGAGTTGATGGCTTCGTCGGCTTTGCCGTAGGCCGAAGTGTCTGGGCCGCCGGGATCGAGCAGAAGGCGCGCGGCGAAATCTCGGCTGCCGAGGCCACCAAGCTGATCGGCGAGACATTCCTGCATTTTGTGCAGGTGTACGTTGCTGCGCAGTCCGTGACGGCGTGACACTCGGGGTCAAATCGAATTCGGATCAGCTTGATACCGCCACGCGACGGTTCTCCGCAGTCGAGATCATTGCAGCATCGATGGCGTCCTGCACAAGCGCGCCATCGCGAAATGATGGCTCTGGAGTGACGTCAGCGGCGAGACAATCCACGAAATAGCGCACGCCTGTGGAGGTTCTCAGATAGAAATCGAAGGCGTCCCCAAAGGTTTCACCGGCATAATGCTCCTCTGGTACCACTAAATCGGCAAACGGTTCTGTGCCTTTCGCCAACCGGAAAACCAGGCCCGCGTCGCGCCCCTTGAATGTCTGGTCGCATTCAATCGTTCCTGCATCTCCCTCAACACGAACACGAATATCCATGTGACGGTCGCCCACGGGCGTGGCCGCGCTAACATCGAGAACAGCTTCGACGCCAGGGCCGAAACGGGCCAGAATCGTCGCGCTGTCGTTGGTTGGCGTCTCTTCATGGCCTGGAATGCCTGTGCGATCGACGATCGTAGCACTCGACGCGAAAAGAGTTTGGGCAGGTCCGAAAAGCCAGTTGCCCATGTCGAACATATGCGCGCCCAAATCGGCAATGGTCCCTTTCGCCATTCTCGGGTCAAGTCGCCAATGGTATGCGCTATCGCGCACGAAAGCGCCGCGGAAGGACAGTTCGGCGCGGCGTGGCACCCCGAGCTCGCCGCGTGCCAGAAGCTCCTTGATGAAACGATAGTGGGGCTGCCAACGCCAAGTGAAGAACACCTGTGTCTTCCGGCCGGTTTCCTCGGCGACCCGCACCATGTTCCATGCTTCATCCGCATTGGCGGCCAACGGTTTTTCGCATAGGACATCCAGCCCCGCGCGGAGCGAAGCGACACAGATGTCATGGTGTGAGGCTTCTGGTGTCACGACAGCTACCGCGTCCAGGCTGGCTTCGCCAATCATTCTTGACCAATCGGTGTATGTGCCGGGAATGCGGTAGCGCGCCGCCACCTTGGCCGTTCGTACAGGATTTCGCGCGCAAATCGCCGCCATCTCTACCCCGGGGTGAGAGGAAAGGGGACGAAGATACATCATTTCTGTCCAGTCGCTTGTGCCGACAATTCCCATTTTGATCTTTGCCAAGACTCTTCCTTTCCGACGTTTGGATTCAGCTGAGAGCACTATGTGCTATGATTGCAGCACCCAGACCGCCAGCCTCGGTAGTATGTGCCAGCTTGACATCCGGGAACAATGCCCGGCGCGCCGCTACAAACGGAGGGTGCCGTGACCATCCTCCGGCGACAATCGTACGCTTGGGTGGTCCGCAGAATCTGTCGATACTTGCCGACATACCCGCCGTCCTCTCAGCCAGTGACTTCTGCGCTGCCGCCCAAACCTTCAGTGGAGTCCCCCCCGACGCCCGCAAGGTAAACACAGGCTCAAGGATTCCATCTACCGTCACGTCGCCGGTGCAGATTGCCCCCGCGAGCGCTTCAATCGGTCGGCCGACCAGTCGCCTCATTCGCTCCAGGCCTTGGCCCGCACCATGGCTGGCTGCGACGAACATTGTATCCGGCTGCTGGTGCCAACCAATTTGCAGTCCGGCAGCGACGATCTGAGTGATTTTCGGCAGCATGTTGCCGGGAGTTGCAGTCCGGATAATCGTTTCCGCGGTGCCACAACTGTCGAAAAGCGTGTCGGAGTCTGTCGCACCCGCTCCCACCGATGCAACGACGTGGTCGTGCCCGGCAATCACAACATGTGCGTCGGCCAGCTTACCTTCGCTGATGCGACCGACGGCGCAGTCTGCGGAGCCGACGTCCGGCATGGCAGATCGCGAAATGCCTGACCAGCCGAGCAACTCGTCTGACCACGTCTTTGTCGAAAGATCGACCAACCCGCTTTGGCATGCGAGTGACAATTCCGTCCGTGCCTTTCCTGTCAGGTGCATCGCAACGGCCTCGGCAACGCCTAGCCAGACCGCACCCTCCGGAATGTCTCTGTCGCCGTAGAACCGGCGAAAGTGGCAAGCCGTCCAGCCAGGGCCTACTGGTAGGCCGGTGATGGCTCCGTATCTCGCTTCGCCGATATCGGCTCGCAAAGCTGCTCCGGCGGACTCTAGCCGACTATCGTTCCAGGCTATGATTGGTGCGATCGCTCTGCCTTCAGGTACGAAGAAGCTGCCCGATTGTCCCATGCTGGTAATGCCGACTCCGGCGAATCGCATCCCGGAGCCCGATACGGCCGAGTCGATCAACCGATCCACCGCTGCAAAGAGATCCGTAGCACGCATTTCGCGGCCGTTCTCAACTGTCTTCCAGGGAGTTGCAGCACGAAATACGTTCTCAACCTTGTGACCAAATGTCGCGACGACTGCCTTGATTCCAGTTGTCCCGATATCCAGTCCTAGCAAGCGGCATTTTTCAGACATTTGCCCAGGACACGGTCGCGCGTACCTTTTCCGCAGCGGCGTTCACACGTTCGACAGGAAGACGACCATCCGCCACAGCGTCCGCGACTGCCTCGGCTAGTTCCGGGAGATGCTCGCTAGCTGCCACAAGCAGTAGCTCAGAGCCCGCGGCCAGCGCATCCAACGCCTTTTCAGGCACCGATTTGCCCCGCATGACTGCGGCGCTGTCAAGATCGTCGCTGACAATCAGCCCATCAAATCCAAAGGTTTTCCTGAGCATCGAGACCACAGAAGCAGAGGTTGACGCAGACTCATCTGCGTCCAGGCACGGTACAGGCATGGGACCAGTCATAACGGCCTTCGTCCCGGATGCGATAACGGCCACGAATGGACCATAGCCTGGCGCCAGATCGTCGACGTTGCCCTTGACCACAGCTGTCGCGTCAATCGCCGGATCGGCCGTAACGTCATGATGACCTGGAAAATGTTTGGCCGTGCAGACAACGTTCTCTTTTTGCACGCCGCGCACAAACGCCGCACCGAAGCGGGCTACGGCATTGGGGTCAGTCGAAATGGTTCGGCGGTCCAGCCATGGGTTGTGGCCTGTGACGACGTCAACGATTGGTGACAAAAACATATTGACGCCAATGGCCTTGGCGCCCGCCGCGACGGTGCTGGCAGCCGTTTCGACGGCGTCAGGGCTTGCGGTGGACAGGTCTTCATGGGTGGGCAGAGGCGGGACAAGTTTGTGCAGCCGCTGAATGCCCACCATCTCCTGATCAACGGCGATGAGAACCGGCCCATCGGCTGCCGATCGGGCCTTTGTAGCAAACTCCAGGAAGCTTTCCGGCTTCTCTGCGGTAATGCGGCTGTTTGTCATCTCGCGGGCAACATATTCGTCGCGCGTCTCTCCAGGCAGGATAGCGCGGCAACCTTTCCTCAGGAAAGCCGAAACAGCGTCGGAGATCTCCAGCTCTGCAAATGCTGGTAGGAATACCGCGTGTATGTTCTGCTCGAGATCCGACACCGCTAACTCGCCCTGCGCTGAATTTACTTGTATGTTTAACTTTCAGGTTTTGATAATTCAAGATCAATCCCATCGCCGAGCTCACTTTCCAGTAGGCACCCAACACAACCGGGGTCAGCAGATTGCGGGTTTCCGGGCATTTGCCTGATGGCATACGTAAATTGTTGAAATAAACTAATTCTACTATTTCAAGAGAAGGTCAATTTATTGCTCAAGTTATTGGTTGGAAGTTATTGCCTCGGTATTCTCGCCGGCGGCATTAGAGCGCTCAGTTATGTCAACGAGGTTGACACGACGGTAAGGTGGTTATATAATTAACTAGCAACTGCTCTGGCTCTTTCTTGTCGGTTTTGGCGACTGATTTCCGATCATCTGGACGGCGTGCTCTCAAGGGCCACCAGTAAGGCCGTGAGAGGGTTGAATGATTGGTAGTCTACAGCTTTGGCCAACTGAAGATTTGGTAGTAGGTAACAGTGTACACCGGTGGAAGCAAACAAAGACCTTCTGCTTGGGCATGGCAATGCATTTGGACCTTCTCGGGTAAATGTCTGTGAACGTCTCGTCGGGATAACGGGTGAACAGCAGGAATTCGGCTCCGTGGTGTGTGAAGGACGGGTACACGTTTTCAGCATCTGACTTGGGGACGCCCACGCGCTTGCCACTGGTGAGGGGAGATGACTCCAGGAGTTCCCGTTTTGTCTTTGTCAGAATGGTGCGGTAACGAATTCGCGGAGGCTTGTGGTCGTGTTCGGTCAGTTTATTGTCTTTGCTCTTGCAGGATTTGCGGGCGCACCCCGGACCAGTGGCTTGTCGATGGGCGAGATCGTGTCGCGTGCACAGGTGCGGTTCTTCTGGGGCTCCCTCCGCCTTGGATGAGGCTGGCGCCGGCAGGCGACCCGACGGTCACCTCGCACATGTCTTTGACCAGTTGTGCACCGGCAAGCTTCAACAAGTCTACGCACTTCTGGCGCCGGATCAGTCGCCCAGGATCACTGGACTGAATACAGGAGAACAGGATGCAGATCGCGGTCATTTACGCCCGGATCTCGGGAGATCAACGGAAGACGGAGGACACGATTGCCAGCCAGACGGCGGTCCTGATCGCTTTCGCCGGAGAACACGGTTACGGCGTTGCACCCGGCATGGTCTACGAAGATGACGGTTATACAGGCGCAACACTTGAGCGTCCAGGTCTCGAACGGGTGCGTGGCGTCGCGGCCGAAAGCCGGATAGGCGCGGTCCCGGTTCATGATCGAATAATCCGAGCCACTACACCTTTGAGCAACGCCGCGTGATCCGCCTTCTCGCAGTGTTTACGGTAACGGAGCTCCGACTTGCGGGCGCCGAGCCAATAGGGCGGATCGCTGTAGTCCAACTCTTTCATCTCGAACGGGAACCTGACCAGAAACCGGTGGCAGCTGCCGTGAACCAGTTTCACATCGTTGTTGCAACCAAACGTCCCGATGGATTGGGCGTTGAGATCGATCTGGACATTGCGCGACGCCGGTGGCTAGCGATCCATGATCGCTCCGTCTCCCAAGTGTGTTTGATATACGCGGAATACGGAGGCTTGAGGCTCACGGTGGCCTGGCAGTGCCCTATCGTTGCCTTCGGTCCGAACCATGCCCCAATCGGAACAGCCCTCTCGGAATCATCCACCCGAGACCAGCCACATGGATCGCCTGTGATAGGGTCCCAACATAATCTGCGTCGAGCTGAAAGGAAAGCCGGCAGGACCCGCATGGCCCTGCATGAATCGATCGAAACAGCGACGATCCCGGAAGCGAGACCCACCCGAAGCGCCACCACTCGAACCAAACGCTATGAGGCAAGAAAATCAATGGTCAACAAGTGGGACGAGCAAATACACTAACCACCGAATTCGAGGAGACTACACAATGAAATGTCCAGGGTGGCAGGTTGGCGCAGGGCGTGGTTTTGGAGCTCCTAGAATGTACGTGCAAGGCCCTGGCGAACTCGATCGCCTCGGCGAACATGTCTCCAGATACGGTACCGAGGCCTTTCTTCTTTTGGATGGGTTTGTCCTGGACAGTATGGGTGATCGTGTCCGGCACTCCCTCTCAAAGGCAGGCGTAAGGGCGACTATTGAACGCTTTGGTGGCGAATGCAGCGCATGTGAGATCGAGCGCGTGTCAACTCTTGCAAAGGCTGAGCGGACACAAAATGTCGTGGGCGTGGGCGGCGGCAAGACGCTCGATACGGCAAAATGCGTCGCAGTTGAAACACAGGCCGCCATGATCGTGGTCCCGACAATCGCCTCAACCGACGCACCTTGCAGTGCGATCGCTGTACGTTACACACCCGAGGGGGTACTGGATAGGGGGTTGTTTCTGCACCGAAACCCCGACCTGGTATTGGTCGACAGTGCCGTCGTGGTTCAGGCGCCGGTCAGGTTCTTGGCGTCCGGAATGGGTGACGCCTTGTCGACCTGGTACGAAGCTCGCTCGAACACCGATGCAGCACGGGACAATTTCGTGGGCGAAAGGTATTCGCCGACTGCAGCCGGTCTTGCGGTGGCACGCCAATGCCACAAAGTACTCTTGCGCGACGGGGTAGCAGCCAAAGTCGCTGCCGAGGCCGGCGCTTTGACGCCTGCAGTCGAGGCAATTATTGAGGCAAATACACTGCTAAGCGGCATTGGCTTTGAGAACTGCGGCGTCGCCGCGGCACACGGGGTCGCTGATGCATTGGGGGTTCTTGACCCCGACCATGCCTTTATGCACGGTGAAAAGGTGGGTTTTGGCGTCCTGTGCCTGCTGGTGCTCGAAGGGCGTGAGATGGGTGAGTTCGAGGAGGCCTTCGGATTTCTGAAGTCCATCGGCCTGCCAACACGGCTTAGAGATTTCGGCCTGGATAGCAGTTCGGCCTCAGATATAGATCGATTGGTCGGGGAGGCGCTTGCCGACGGTGCATCGACTTGGCGTGTGGCCGCGCCTGTCGATCACGCCAAGATGCGCGCATCCATTCTCGCAGCGGATGCCTATGCCTCCCGTCTTGTGCGAGGTCCGGCCCGGAGGTGGGACTATGCCTGACTGTCTCGAATTGTTGAACTCCAACATTTGCGAGCAGGATAGTGTTGATTGAACTCTACTCACGGCAGACCATCCGGTTTGCCCTTGTACCTGCCACTATGGTAGCACCTGTCGTGCCCACGGGTCTGTGTCAATTCGTCCAAGGGGGGCTTTCTAACGTATGGCTACAATGAAAGACGTGGCCAAGATGGTCGGCGTATCGCAGGCAACAATTTCCTATGCCTATTCAAGGCCACACAAGATCTCAACGGTTCGTCGAGAGATCATCATGAAAGCGGCCGAGGATCTGGGATATCCCGGCCCGCATATTGCTGGCCAGTTGCTCAAGTCGGGACGCATCGGAGCCGCCGGCCTCATGGTCACTGGATCGCTCAGTTACGCGATAACTGACCCATCCGCCCAGATGGTGCTGAAGGGAATTGCGGAAGTCGGAGATTTCCGGAACATTCCGTTGACTATTTTTCCGTTGCAGGAGAACCAAGTCCCAGAATCTGTTCAGGACAAGGAAAAAGTACCGATCCCTGCGGCGAGTCCGGTCCTGCGCGGGTTGGTGGACGGCTTGGTCGTCTATGCGGTACCCGAAGACAACGGCCTGTTTCACGATGTACTCCGCAAGAGACTTCCGGTAGTGGCCATCGACGGTCCGATCGTACATGGCGTTCCTCACGTCGCCATCGACGACCAGCGAGCTTCGGCCGAACTGATGCGCTTCGCGTTGCAGTTTGGGCATCGGAACATTGCCATTATTCTTGATCGTTTGACCAGATCGGAGGGTGCGCACTTCATCGAAGCGGACCAGTTGCACAATTCCCCCTATAATGTATCCAGAAATCGCTTGCGCGGTTACTGCAACGCCATCGATGGTCACGACATTGACCTCGGCAGTATCACGATCGCGGATGCAGGTGGTTTTGATCGAAATCACGCCCGCTCGGCTATCGACCTCGTGCTTGAAAAGACTATTCCGACCTTAGTGGTCTGCATGACTGATGTTCAAGCAATCTGGGTCGGCAGACGCCTGCAGGAACGGGGATTCAACATTCCCGAGGACATTTCACTGGTCGGATTCGATGACAATCCGTCGGCAGAGGACTTCGGCCTTACAACAGTCCGCCAACCCATGATCGAAAAGGGACACGTCGCCGCTCAAATGCTGATGGACCTTCTGACGGGAACGAAGCCCAAAAACAATTTTCTGCGCACTGAGCTGATCGTCCGCTCTTCAATCGGCCCTTGCAAGCCTTGAGAGAATGCGCCGGCCGGCACAAAATAGCGGTAAGTGAATTGTCCGAAAACCAAAATGATAGGCCAAACTTTTTGCAGGATTTCTTCGCTCCGGTATAGGCATCGCGTGCCGCACGCCCGGCCTCGCTCCGGGATCTGAAGGAGATCTTGCGCCGGGTGACGTGGACGCGAACGTCGTTCTCGATCTGAAATTGCCGATATCGGCATTTCGGTATAGGACAATTTGTTCGTAAAACCACGCCAAACACGGACTGATCAGAAACGAATTCTACGGACTGGTTTCCCGGATGAACCTGTAAGCTGTGACTGGCCCGTCTCTCATATCCCGATCCTCTCGATTTCATCCAGCGAGACGCGGTCAGCACGCCGGTCATAGAGCTTGGTCGTTTTGGGGTCCGCGTGACCGGCCAGGTATTGGGCCACCTCGACCCGAGCCTCCGGACTTTCCAGGTACGCAGTGATGCCCGTCGCCCTGAAGCTGTGATTGCAGACATCAGTCGAAATTCCTGCCACCCGGGCACGTCGCCGCAGCATTTCCCATGCGCGTTGCCTGGTGAGGCGCCGCCCGGAAAGCGAACCGTCGCGGTTGAGCGAGCGGAAGAGGGGGCCTTCACGGTCAAGGTCGATTCCGGCGGCTTCAATGTAGTCCTTAAGATAGGTCTCGAGGTTGTGATGGCAGGGAACCTCCAGCACCTTGCCGCCTTTCTCAAGCAGGCGCAGCCAGAGACGGCCGTCGGTGAGAAAGACATCCTTCACGTTCATGGCAAGCGCTGCGGAGACCCGCGCAAAGCTGTACGTCATGGTTGCAATCAAGGCACGGTCGCGAAGTCCTCCGATGGTCTCGACCGGGATGGAGCGCAGGAAGCGGCGGCACTCGGCGGCGGAAAGAACCGGCGTCGACCCGCGGCGAACAGTATGCTTAGGACCGCGCACCGCGGCGGCGGGAGACGACGAAACCACCTGGCGGACCGTCAGCCAGTCGAAGAGCCGCCGGATCCCGGCCAGTTCCTGCTTGACCGTCGGGCGCGACGCCTCGCTCATGCGTTCCTCCAGCCACACCGCGATGTGGACCGGCTCGATGTCGACGACGTCGTGGATTCCATATTCCGCAAGCCAGTCGAACAACCGGTGGGCCGCGCGTGCGTAGGCATGGCGGGTATTCCGGTTCCGGATCTGCGCGGCGAAGAAATCCAGCCAGGCCCGGC
>JAPOVX010000325.1 GCA_026707935.1 Paracoccaceae bacterium | reverse complement strand
TCACTCCGACTTCGGCCTCGTGGATGACTGCGGTCGAGGGTTTCTTTTCCAAGCTTTCGCGGCAGAGACTCAAGTACGCGATCTTCAACTCGCTCGACGAGTGCATCGCGGCGATTGAGGGCTACATCGAGCATCACAACACCAATGATGCCCGGCCGTTTCGCTGGAGCAAGGCACCCGAAGATCTCGTGGAGGCGTGGAAAAAGAGGCACCAGAAGCTGCAGGAATCGGCATCGTGAAAAAGAATCAAACCACTAGGTTGCGGTCGCACGATCCCCGATAGAGGACCCTGGCGCAGGGTAGTCCAGGGTCCCGACTATTTCCGAGATCCTGGATTCAGGAAACTCTGGTATCGGGAGAGTCCCTTCGGCGCGCCATTGACCCACAGCGGCCTCGGCTGAGGCCGTACGCTCCACGTCCCGGCCCCCGTCACGTCCAAGATAGAGTGTCTGCGACGGATAGGCGAAGTAAGCGCCGCTTTCGGCAGCAATGTCGAGAATGCGCAGGTAGATGTCCTCCCGAATTCCGGTGAACTCGTTCCAGTCCGCTGTCTCGATGAAGACAAAGATCTCGATGTCGAGTGAATGCGCGCCAAAATTGATGAACCGCACCCGGCACGGATCCGGAAGGGTCTTCGGATGCGCATAAAGCATGCTTCGAAGCTCGACGAGCAGGTAACGAATCTGATCCGGGGAGGTGTCGTATCCGAACTGGAGAACCGTATAGAGGCGCATCTTGTCACGGACACCGTAGTTTTCGATCCGCACTGTCGAGAGTTCGGCATTGGGAACGCACACGAGGGTACGGTCGAGGGTTCGGATCCTGGAAGAGCGAATTCCGATATCCTCGATCGTTCCCAGATGCTCTCCGGCACGACAGAAGTCGCCGATCCGGACGGGACGATCGGCTACGAGCACAAATCCGCCGAACAGGTTTTCGAGCGTCTTCTGCGCTGCGAGAGCGACCGCGAGCCCTCCGATCCCGAGACCGGCCAGAAGGCCCCCGATACTGAACCCGAGGTTTTGCAACACGCTCAGTACCGCCAGAATGCCTATGAACACCTTGGCGGTCCGGCGGCCCAGAGGGAGAAGGGTAATGGTCGCGGTATTTCCGCTGGCTGCCAGCCTGCCTTCCACGTAGCTCGAAAACAGGTCCACAAGGCGGGCAAGGAGCCACGCGATGGAAACGACGATCAGGACCTTGCAGACAACGGAAACCACGGCATAGGCATGGACCGGCAGCTGCAGTGCGAAAGCTCCACCATAGAAGAGAGCAACCGAGGTCGCCAGGCGGGCCGGCACGCGGACCCGGTCGAACAAGGCCGTGTCCCAGGATGTCCTGCTGCGCCTCGCGATGGTCAGCAGGATACGAAAGGCGGTCTTGATGACGAGGACGCTGATGAACCAGGCAAGTGCGGCCAATGCCGCGAGCGTGATCCATTGCCAGGGACCCAGTTCAAGGACACTCAGGCCGGCAATGTCGACCCATGGCGTTGAGTTGCCGCGTGTTATTTCGTCTGCATCGTTGGCAGTAACCTGCGCGCGGCCCATCGTTGGAACCAGAAACATCATCAGGCCTGTCAACTTCAGGGCGGCCTGTCTGGCGACACGGACAGCCTGGAATTTCCAGGTGGGGTTTGGAAAGAGTATCTTCATCGTTCGTGATTCCTTTCTTGCGGTCTTTCGGAATGCATCGGAGCCGGTTTCGGCGCATGTGGACTAGCGGGCGTGAAAGAACTGGATGTACCACCCGCACCGTTCAATTCATGCGGCGAGGCTGTCCTCTGCGCAACCCGTTCGGGTTGTTTCCGGCAGCATTCGTGTTTGGCGTCTGTCCTGAATACGGACTGCCACCTTGATTGTCGCGCTGCACGTGCCACCAGCTCCTGGAACAGTCCCTTCAGGGACTCCATGGCAGCCGGAGGGCCCATGGACCGCGATCTGCGTGTGACGCCCCCGTTTCGTGCGGTGGAACGCCGCAAGGGCTCCATCACGCTGTCGGGCCGCAGGTGGAACCGCCACCGCGCAC
>JAPOVX010000311.1 GCA_026707935.1 Paracoccaceae bacterium | reverse complement strand
GCGGCGCCGACCGGTTGATCCGGTCGTTGTCGGCCGCGCCGGGATCGCGTCAGAACAAACATGCCAGCAGGAAAGTTTCAACCCTCCGCGAGATCCGTCAAACGCTCGGAATGGAGAACGGATTCAGGTCAACCAACAAATTTGGCGTGCACCCCAAGGCGCAACCGTGTTTGACCTCGCCGACGGGAAAGCCTAGGGTTATGGTCGAGTCAGAAGGTTCCTTCAACGAACCACCGCAAAAAGCTGGCAAGTACCAATCGGCCATAGGAAAGTACAGGAAGACGGAAATCGCAAGGACGGAAGGTCTGGCCGTCCCTGCCTGTGGAGGCTTCTGCATAAGGCGGCGCGACCGCCCGCGATAGCCTGAGAAGCAGGAAGCTCCATCCTTTCGGGTGGGGAGCAGTCACACGAAGTCTATCAGTCGTTCAGTACGCGCTTCGGTACAGGCAAAGATCCAGACATGGAGAGAGTCAAATGAAATTTCTATCGATCCGCCGGACAATCAACACTGTCCTGATTGCGATTCTGACGATGACCGCGTTCGCGGCACAGGCACAGGACAAGCCTCGATACGCCATGCTGGTCCGCGTGCTCGGAAACACCGCCTTCGAACTTGCCCGCATCGGTGCTGAAGAAGCAGCCGAAGAGCTTGGTATCGAACTGATATACACGGGCCCCACGGAGAACACAGCCGAAGGCCAGATCAACCTCATCAATTCGCTCATTGCGCAACGCGTCGATGCCATCATGATAACGGCCAATGACGCCACCGCACTGACACCATCCCTCAAACGCGCAGCCCAAAGGGGTATAGCGGTTGTTACCTGGGATCAGGATACTGAATCCTCGGCCCGCCGACTGCACATTGCGTCCGCTACGAACGAACTCATCGCGCTGGCACCGGTCAAGATCGCACTCGAGCTTACCGAAGGGGGAGGCGATGTCGGGATCATAACCGGGCCGGCAAACTCGACGACCCAAAACGAATGGGTGGACGAGATGATCCGCCTGACGAAGGAAGAGGAAGCCTACATGGGCCTCAACGTCGTCGAGGTGGCCTATGGCGACGAACGCTCGGACAAGGGGTACAACGAGGCGCTTGGCCTGGTTAACAAGTACCCGGATCTCGAGGCAATCGTTGCCTACACGTCCGTTGGGATCGCAGCCTCGTCACAGATGGTCAGGGACCAGGGACTGATCGGGAAAGTCAAGGTGACAGGTTTGGGATTCCCGACGGAAATGGTGGATCATGTCCTTTCCGGCGCGACGCCGGCATTTGCAATCTGGAACATGATTGACGTTGGTTACACCACCGTGCAGGCAACGCACCAACTGGTGAGTGAAGCGATAACCGGCGCCGAAGGCGACGTGATGTCTGCAGGGCGGATGGGCGACATTGCCGTGGGTGAAAACAATGTCGCAGTCATGGGCGAACTGTTCGTGTACGACGCCTCCAACATCCAGGAAGCTGCAGATTTGATCAATTCCGTCAGCAATTGATACCAGCGCCGCGCTAACGGAAGGCCCGTCGACCGAGCGCAAGAATGACGGGGCGCTCGGTCTCACCTGTCGTGATGCCTGAGCCGGTCCTGCGCGTCGAAGGCGTATCGAAGCGCTTCGGCGGCGTACAGGCTTTGAAGGCAATAGACTTCGAAGCCCGTGCCGGCGAGGTGCATGGGCTGGTCGGCGAAAACGGCGCCGGAAAATCCACCCTCGTCAAGATACTGTCCGGCATCCATTCTGCGGATGCCGGCACTGTTCGGGTGCACGGCAAAAGACTTGCACTCGCAAGGCCGCATGACGCCACCGCGGCTGGCATATCGGCCATCCACCAGGAACCTTCGATGTTCGACGAACTTACCGTGGCGGAGAACATTTTCGTTGCGGCGCAGCCAAAGTCTCCAGTGCTCGGGTTGGTCGACTGGCCGCGCATGATCAGGGATTCGACCCTGCTGTTGGAAGAACTCGGCACGGAAATTGATCCCCGCAGCGAGCTTGGCCACCTGAGTGTCGCCGAGCGGCACATCATTTCAATTGCACGTGCACTGTCCACTGACGCCAGTATCATCATTCTTGACGAGCCCACCGCGGCGCTCTCGCATTCGGAAATCGAGCGGATTTTCGGAATAATCGCCAAGCTGCAGGAGCAGGGGAAAGCGATCGTATTCATTTCGCACAAGCTGGGCGAAGTCTTCAGGATTTGTGATCGATATACTGTTCTCCGCGACGGGGAGACGGTCAGCACCGGGACTACGGACAGTACGGATGAAGATGGGCTGATACGAGCCATGGTTGGTCGTACTCTTGATGACGTGTACCCGAAAGCAGATGCAAGGCTGGGGCAGGTAATCCTGAAGGTGTCGGGATACAGCCATCCAACCGAATTCGACGAGATTGGCTTCGACCTGCGCCGCGGTGAAATCCTTGGCTTCTACGGCATGGTCGGCTCGGGGCGAACCGAATTGATGGAATCCCTGTTCGGTTTGAGCCAGCACAGCCGGGGGACGGTGCGACTCCACGAAGCGGCCGTTGAATTCAAGTCACCAGGCGACGCAATCCTTGCCGGCATTTCATACGTTCCCGAAGACCGGCAGCACCATGGTGCCATCCTGCCCATGTCGATCGCCAGGAACGTTTCATTGCCGCAGCTTGAAAACGTATCGAATTACTGCTTTCTCAATTCCGGGCGTGAGGAGCGACTGGTTGACGAATTCGGCAGGAACGTCGCCATCAAGGCCAGCGGATGGTCGCAAGCCGTAGAGGAATTGTCGGGCGGCAACCAGCAGAAAGTGGTGATCGGCAAGTGGCTGGCAACCAACCCGGACGTCATTATTCTCGACGAGCCCACCAAGGGGATCGACGTGGGCTCAAAAGCCGCTGTCCATGAGGCGATCGGTCGGCTCGTACAGGACGGGCTGGCGGTTGTCCTGGTTTCCTCGGAGCTCGAAGAGGCGATTGGCATTTCAGACAGGCTGGTCGTCATGGCACAAGGACGGATCGTCGCGGAGTTTTCGAGGAATGACTTTGATCGCGAAAAGATAGCTGCGATAGCAACCCGGCGAATTGGCTCGGGCCGGGAACAGGAGCCGTCGATCGAGGTGCCCGGCAGATGAAACATTGGTCAATAGGCGACTTCCTCAATCAGCGTGAGGGAATACTCCTTGCCACGATATTCGTCCTGTTCGCGGTCATTGTACTGCGCGCACCTGAATACCTTGGTGAGCAGAACATCGACAATCTGCTGACCAGCTGGGGGTTCCTGGCGATACTCGCCATCGGGCAGCTGGCCGTCTTGCTCACGGGCGGGATCGACCTGTCGCAGGCATCCGTCCTTGCCTTCACCGGCATGTTCCTGGCGATACTGTCCCACGGCATGCCCGGCCTGCCGGCCATCGTATTCGTCTCGCTGGGCTTGCTGATGGGCGCCGGGCTGGGCCTGGTAAACGGAATCGCCGTGGCGTTCATTGGCATTCCGGCCATCATCACCACGCTCGGGACCATGACCATCATACGCGGTCTCGTCTATGTATTGTCCAATGGAGCGTGGATTTCTTCTCACGAGATGTCCGACAAATTCAAATCCTTCGGTGCGGGCGAGACTGTCGGATTTCCCAATGTCTTCCTGGCAGGCCTGGTCTGCTGCGGGTTGGTATGGCTCTGTCTCCAGTACACCAGGCCCGGGCGTGACATCTACGCCTTCGGCAGCAACCTGGCTGCCGCACGCAACGCCGGCATCAACCTGAAACGGGTGCAGGTGCTCGTGTTCGTCGTGTCGGGCGGTGTCGCAGGGCTTTGCGGATACTTGTGGACGGCACGGTTTGCCATTGCTTACACTCAGGCCGCTGAAGGCAGGGAGTTCGCCATCATTGCCGCCTGCGTGATCGGCGGCGTCAGCATTGCAGGAGGGAGAGGAACCGTCGCAGGCGCCGCCCTGGGGGCGTTGTTCATTGCCGTCCTGGAAACATCCCTTCCGTTCCTGCGTATCAACGCCTTCGCGCAGCTTGCGGTGGTCGGGGCAGTCATTCTTGTCGCCATCGCGGCCAACGCCCGGGCAGAACGCAAACCAGGCAGGCAGATTCTGGCCCCAAGGGACCGGGCACCCGCGTCAACAGGGGTGCCGAACAGGTGATTGCGAGAATTCCAATTGGCCCCTGGGAGCTGGCGCTGGTTGTCTTCCTGGCATGTGTCATTGTCCTCAACAGCTTTCTTTCGCCCTACTTTCTGGATTTCTACAACCTGATCGACAGCACGTTCAGTTTTTCTGAAAAGGCTCTCATCGCCCTGCCGATGGCCTTGCTGATCATTGCCCGCGAGATCGACGTATCGGTAGCTTCAATCGTTGCCCTCGCGGCCGTCTTGATGGGTGTCGCGGCTGACTTGGGGGCAAACACGCCGACGCTCGTTTGTCTCGGACTTGCCACGGGCACGCTTGCCGGACTCGTCAATGGCACCATTGTCAGCTTGCTGGGCGTACACTCCATCGTCGTCACGATCGGCACCCTGTCGCTTTACCGAGGCATCGTCGCACTGATCGCCGGCGACGAGGCATTCACGGGATTCCCGGCCGACTTCGCATGGTTCGGACAGCACTACCTGGGTAACTACGTGCCCGTGGAATTCGTCATTTACATCATCGCCACGGTAGCATTTGGCATTGTCCTGCACATGACGACCTTTGGCAGAAAGGTCTATGCTCTTGGTACGAACCCGGAGGCGGCAGTCTATTCCGGCGTATCCCACACCCGATACCGACTGGTCCTGTTCGCGCTTACGGGCCTGATGTGCGGGCTTGCGGCAGTGTTGCTCACCAGCCGGCTCGGCAGCGTGCGGCTGAACGTGGCAACGGGTTGGGAACTCCAGGTCATTACCATGGTCGTGCTGGGCGGGGTAAGCATCGCGGGAGGAACGGGATCGATTTTCGGCGTAACTCTGGCCGTATTCCTGATCGGCCTGCTGACATTCGGTCTCTCGCTGGTCAACGTTCCTGGCATCGTCATGAACATCTACATCGGGCTCATGCTGATCAGCGCAATTGCCCTGCCCCGACTCTTCGATTTTGTCAGCAACCGGCTCACCGCCGACAAGTGAGGAACAGACCATGCCGCTTTACTACATTACCGAAGACGTCACGCGAGAGGGAATGATGAGTTGCAAGCAGGCGCCGGAACGAGCCAAGGGCGTCGTTGGATTTGCGGCGAACTTTGACGTCACGGTCCTGGAATTCCACTATTGCATGGCTCACTTTGACTTCATCATGAAGGTTGAAGCGCCGGACGATGAATCGGTATGCGCATTCGCGATGGCCGTTCGGAAATCCGGGAATGTCACTGCCAGGGTAACCAGGGCGTTCACTCCAGGCGAATGGGGCGGTATGGTCGCGCGGTTGCCCGAGTGATCTGGGCAGGCATGCCGCTCGTCGCTTTTGCTCGCCGCCACAGGCATGGAAGTGCAACCTCGCTCATGCAGGCCGAAACACGGTGCTGTGTCCGTTTTCCGCATTTTCCGTGAGTTTGTCCGGATATCCCCCTCGGGCCAGGTTTGACGGGCAAGGCATAAGAGTTTCCCCGATTCGAGCTGGAATTTTCTTGAGAAACGCCGCCTTGGTCCGCTCTCGCCGGGAGTGAAATCGGCGGGTCGGATTGTGCCTGCTTCCTTCGGGAACCGGTTCAGCTGCCGAACAGGATCTTTGCCTGTTGGCGCGGGTGTCGTCGGGGAGCAGTTCCCTTGTGCAATGCCACGGGTGCCGAAATTTCATATTCAATAGTTCCAGGCTTCGCCTCGGCGTTTCCGGCCGCTGCGGAGCCTCGGGCGGTGTCGGTGTTGGCGAATGCCGGATCTATCCTGGCACCCCGGGTGCCGGCACCACCAAATGAATCGAGCATCCAGGAAAGATCCTCGATACGGGACGATATGATATGGCTGACGATACCTTCCCTTTGCAGCTTTCCCTTTACCTTGAGAAGCCGCCCGGTCATGACCGCCTTGCGGTAGTCCTGATAGGTCTTCGACCAGACAATAACATTGGAAACGCCGGTATCATCCTCGAGTGTCAGGAAAATGACCCCTCGCGCCGTACCGGGCCGTTGGCGCGTGATGACCAACCCTGCGACCGTTACCCATTGTCCATCCGGAATATTCCGAATCGCAAATGCGTTATCAAAAGGACCTAGTCCGGAGCGAAGCAGCTTGACAGGGTGATCCCGTAGCGTGAGGCGAGTTGTCACATAATCCTCAAAAACATTCTCTGCACAGGACATCTGTGGAAGCGGCGTTGCGGTCTGCGGCAGTCTTTCTCCGCATTGTTCGAAGAGCGGTAACGGCCTGTCTCCACCGATAGCCTTCACTTCCCACAGCGCTTCCCGCCTGCTCAGGCCGTATCCGGCAAAGGCATCGGCACTCGCCAAGCGGGACAGGGCCTTTCGGGACAGGCCGGCACGCCGCCAGACGGCATCGATTGACCTGTAGCCACGACTGCGTGCGGCACTGATCCAGTGAGCATCCTCTTCGCTGAAACCGCGAATGTGCCGGTAGCCAAGGCGTACGGCGAGCGAGCCATCGCTTGCCGGTTCCAGGACATTGTCCCAATAGCTGTTCTCCACGCAGATCGGGAGTATTGTCACACCATGGGCACGTGCATCCCTGACAATCTGTGCCGGCGCATAGAAACCCATGGGTTGGGAGTTGAGCAACGCACAGCAGAAAACCTCGGGATGATGACATTTCAGCCAGGCCGAAACATAGACCAGAAGCGCAAAACTCACTGAGTGGCTTTCCGGGAATCCGTATCCGGAAAATCCCTCGAGTTGTTTGAAGCAGTTCTCGGCAAACTCTCGATCGTAGCCCTTCGACAGGCACCCCGCGATAAAACGTTCCCTGAAAGTTTCCACCGTACCGGGTCCCCGAAAACTTCCCAGAGATCGCCTGAGTTGATCAGATTCAGTCGCACTGAATCCGGCGGCAACAACCGCAATTCGCATGGCCTGTTCCTGGAAAAGCGGAATCCCCAGCGTTTTTTCCAAGACAGATCTCAATTCCTCCGAGGGGAAAACCACCGGTTCTTCACCACGCCGCCGCTTGATGAAGGGATGCACCATGTCACCCTGGATCGGGCCCGGCCGGATAATCGCCACCTGGATGACAAGATCATAGAAAGTACGCGGCCGCATTCTCGGCAGGAAATTCATCTGCGCACGGCTTTCGACTTGAAACACGCCCAGTGAATCGGCAACGCAAAGCATGTCATAAACGGCAGAATCCTCCTGAGGAATCTTTGACATGCTGTAGTCAAGATTCTTCCAGATTCGCAGCAAGTCGAAAGCCTTCCGGATGCAGGTCAGCATTCCGAGAGCGAGCACATCCACCTTCAACATGCCGATGGTATCAATGTCATCCTTGTCCCACTCGATGACGGTGCGGTTTTCCATCGCCGCATTCTCGACCGGACAGAATTCATCCAGGCGTCCCCGGGTCATGACGAAGCCGCCCACATGTTGGGAAAGATGGCGTGGAAATCCGATGATCTCCCGGGTCAACGCCAGGGTTTGCCGCAATCTCCGGTCCCGGCAATCGAGACCCGCCGCCCTGACATGTTCGTCCTTGATACCCCTGCCCGACCACCCCCAAACCTGGCTGGAAAGCGCGGCAATGATGTCGTCCGACAATTCCATGGCTTTCCCGACTTCCCGGATGGCAGCCCGTGAACGAAAATGGATGACCGTTGAACAAATGCCTGCGCGATGCCGCCCGTATTTCTCGTAAATGTGCTGAATGACCTCCTCACGCCGCTCGTGTTCGAAATCCACGTCAATATCCGGTGGTTCATCGCGTGCGGCCGATATGAAGCGCTCGAACACCATGGAAAAGGTCTCCGGTGTCGCCTCGGTAATGCCGAGCGCGTAACAAACAACGGAATTGGCGGCGCTGCCCCGCCCCTGGCATAGAATTCCTCTTGATCGGGCGAACTCCACCACATCATGGACAGTGAGAAAATAGCGCGCGTAATCGAGTTTGGTGATCAGGCCCAGTTCCTTCTCGATCGTGGAACGAACCTTGAGTGGCACGCTGGTACCGGAGTAGCGGCGCGCCAGGCCTTCTTCGGTCAGTTCCCGCAAGCGATCGTCGGGGGCCTTGCCGTCGGTGATTTCATCCGGGTATTCGTAGCTGAGTTCATCCAGTGAAAACGTACAACGTTCGGCAATGACAGCGGTGTTGGAGACGGCCGTTGGATAATCCCTGAACAGCCTCCGGATTTCGAATTCGGATTTGAGGCGGCGCTCGTTATTCGGCAGCGCCCGGCGGCCCAACCTGCCGATCGTTGTCTTTTGCCGAATACAGGAAAGCAGATCAGCCAACCGCTTTCGACTCCCGTGATGCATCAGCACATTACCCATGGCGACAAGCCGGACACCTGCGTGGGCAGCAACAGATGCACGATGTGCAAAATGCGCGGCATCATCCCCGTCATATCGCGGCATGATGCCCACAAACACGTGATCACGGCCAAAGGCGGTCTTCAGTCTCTCTGCCACGGCAAAGGCCTGGGCAGTGCCCGAGACAATCAACATGCAATCATTGCCCCACTGCAGGACATCATCCGGAGACAGCTCGCATTTGCCTTTGACGGTACGGCGTTTTCCTGTCGTCAACAGGCGGCAGAGGTAGCCATAGCCTTTCCGGGATTTCGGATATGCGCATATTTCAGCCCCCCCTGTCAGGACAAGGCGGACACCAACAATGTAGCGGAGCCCGTGTTTTTTCGCAGCCGCATGTGCACGTACAATTCCGGCAAATGTGTTGATATCTGTAATTGCGATTCCGGAAAGGCCCAGATTCCCGGCGCGAACGACCAGTTCTTCCGGATGCGAGGCACCGGTCAGGAAAGTGAAATTGCTGGTGACGTGCAGTTCGGCGTAGCTCACGGGAATCGACCCGCAACATACCAGTCAGGCTGTTTCAGCCCTGGATATGTCAATAACCACAACCTCAATCCTGTCGTGGTCTGCACACGCCAGTAATCACGCAGCGGCAAGGTTTCGTTCCGCCACCACTCCGATGTCAGACGTTCCGGTCCCTCGGCATGCGCGGTTTCATATGTTTGGCAGCGCCAGCTGAATTTTTTCGGCGGACGGTCCGGCTCAAGAGTTTTCAGAAGCTCGGGATACTTGTACAGCCGGATCGGACGTCTGCGCGGATTACGCTCCCAAACCGGAGTCATCTCGCAATGCGCCACCTCCACAAATCCGAATTCCCGCTCCGGCAAATGACTGTCAGCCGGAAGCCATCGGCAAATGCGGTCAAATCCGAGACGGTTGCCAAGAGTCGAGACAATCCCCGTGATATCACCGTCACGATTGCCGGCTTCACCCAAATGCCTTTGCCGGGCCTGAATCCGTTCCACACAATCGGCCGCAAGATGCAGCCGGTCTGCGCCAAATTCGATTTTCAATTCATCCAGGGGGTGCCTGAACTGCTGCAACAGCATGACCGGGTCATTGACCGGTCTTGCGAAACCGACGGTACTTCGATGATTCCCGGTATCCACACATCGGACAGTCAGGTGATAACGGCGTGCACCCTTTTGTACGGCCTGCAGGCGTCTGCAGACGGAATCGGCCAGTCTTTCCAGACCCAGGACCAGATCCTCGACCAGTCCAATCGGATCGGGCATGGTTATGCCGGCAGCGTAGGCGGGATCAGGACGATGCGATATGATCGGGTCGGGCACACATCCCGTGGCGCGCGCCAAATCCTGCACCAGATCGGGTCCGAACCGGAGCGCCAGTTCGGATGACTTGATCACATGGAGCTGGCCAATGGTCTCGATTCCGAGTTGACGCAGTTCCGTGACCATTTCCGAAGGCAGGCCAAGCGCATTGACCCGGAGAGGAAGCAGGGATTCCACGGTCTTTCCGGGAAATGCAATTTCGATTGGATTCGAACCGTAGCGTGCAAGCGCCCATGCAGCCTTCCTCGTATCGGCAATCCCGACACGGGCTTCAACCTGCATGTCCTGAAGCCCCTGGCGTGCATGGGTTGCCATTTCTGCCTCGCCCCCGAAAAGATGCGCACATCCCGTAATATCGAGAATCAATCCGTCCGGCGGGTCGAGCGCGACCCGGGGTGACAGCCTGTCGACCCAGCATCGCAATGCGTAAAGAAAACGAGCCTCGCGTTCCGGATCTCCCGGTTCGGTCAGAAGGTCCGGACAGATGGCCCGCGCATCAGGTACCGGCAAACCCGGGGTCAGTCCCGCCCGAAACGCCACATCATTCGGATGCGTCAGTTTCCAGACATTCCGGGATTGGGCAATGATGGCAAAGGGACCAAGGATACGCGGGTCATTCCGGCGCCGGCGCCGATCAAGCGGCAGACGCGGCAGCCAGATGGACAGTACACGTTTCCCCTGTCTTGTCATTCCTGTCTCCCAGCCACTGTACGTTCCATGTGCCGAGCTTCCCGTGCCTGTTCTTGATGCAGCACCATTTCCAGCTTCCGACGTTTCCGGGAATGGCAACACATTCCCAGCGGGTCTGGGCGGCAGAGGTGTGGACCCGACCTGCAACCAGGACGATACCCGTGCATCCCGAATCCTCCGCCGCGATTTGCAACCGCCTGCTGGTACGCAAGTCCGGACCATCGTGGAGTTCGATAACGACACAGGATACGTTGTTTGCCCGTATGGTCTGTTCACCAGCCCAGAGGATTTCCTTTCGCGTCGTGCAATTCGTCAGAATAATCCGTGCCGGGTCCAGAAATTCGCGCACTGCGGCGGGGGTGAGAGATTCCACCGCACTCGTCCCTCCTATCCAGATCACCGGTCCGGGCAGGCGTGATGCAACCATGATTGCAAAGATGTCGGCGCTGTCACCCGTCACCTCATGGATGCGTCCCCTGCGTAGCCGTATTGGCCCCGCTACCGGGAAATCACCATGATCCCTGGAACGAATATCCCCCCCGATCCGGGTCGTAATATCTTGATATGGCATGTTTGTTCTATTTTTGTTCTCTTTTTATTCCGTTTATTCCTTACAGAAAGCAAAAGTCAACAGCTTAATTGGTCTTTCACGCGTTCAAAGCGCGCAGAGATGTTGCCTGGTTCCGGGGATGTCCATGTCGGCGACAAAGATGCTGCCGGCATGCGGGGCAGCTTTCAGTTCATCTTCGGTGTGACGCACACTCAGCGTGGTAATGAAGAGGCGTTTCAGCGACACACCGCCGAAGGCAACGCAGGTGGGGCCCTTGGTCGGCAAATCGATACGGGCCGTCACCTGACCGCCCGCGTCGAACCGCACGACGCAACCGCCCCAGACCCGGGCGTTCCAGTAGTTTCCCTCGGCGTCGACGGTGCCGCCATCGGGCAGACCCGGCGCCGCATCCCGGCCCGCGAGCGGCGCGATTTCCGCAAACTCCGAAAAGTCTGCGCCAACCCGGAACCTGCGGATCCGGCCGTCGGGCGTATCGGCGAAGTACATGGTTTGCCCGTCTGGCGAGAACTCGAGACCGTTGGTAAGGACGACATCGCCAAACAACTTTTCGAGTTCGCCGCCCGGGCCAAGGCGATAGACGTTGCCGACGGGCCGCCGCTGCTCCATGTCCGGGGTTTCGTCGGCCGTGCCGAACACGATGCCACCGAACGGATCGACTGCCGCATCATTGATGCGCGTATGCGGCAGGTCCGGTTCCACATCGTGAAGCTTGGAAAAAACCTTCAGTTCCTGATCGGCGAGAGCGACCTGATTGGGAAATCCGATCACAAAACCCGGTCCCTGCCGTGGAAGAATGAATCCGGCGCGCCCCGGCAGGTTGTAGCGCGTCGCGTTCCGGTCCGCATCCATTCGCCAGACGCAACTTCGCTCGATGTCGGTCCACCACAGGCAATCGTCGCGCGGGTCCCAGAAACAGCATTCACCGAGTGCATTCCTGCAATCAAAAAAGAGACGGGCATCCATGGTCGTTTACCTACCGCTGCCAGGGCGTTGACGGGGACCGAAGTTCTGCATCACGCACTGATTTCGAAAGTTCTGCATCGCTGTCGGGGACAAGGAAATCGAATCCCCGATCCGACAGGTGCCGACTGGTCGTGAGCTCTGCGCCAGAGGTATGCAGGAATGCCGGAAGCGAAGAAAGGCCCTTGCCGTTTCCAGTAATGCAAACGGTTGCCGGGGCCGAAGGATATGCTGAAAATTCGTCACAAGGGATCGACAACAAATGCCACTTTCGGCCGGAAGTCTCACGACCAGATCGCGGCGTCGACGTGGTCGATTTCAACATCAGCCGGGACATTTCCCGGTCCCTGCCCTGTTCGTTCTTTTCTTCTCTTCTCAGCGTATCGGAATCCGAAATCCCACGGTTCCTCCGGCTCCAATGAAAGTTCACGTTGTCGGCCGTGCGCGGACAATACGTGTCTTGACCTCCACGACATCATCCTCCCGGAGAAAGATCCCGGTTTCGACAACCTCGAATGACCTTGCCCCGATACGTGCGACTTCCCGCAGCCTGGGTCTACCCGGAACGCCATTCACAATGGTTTCGATTTCGATCATGACATCTTTCAGTTCATGCACGGTGGAATTTGCCACCTTGAGGACAACCTGGTCTTCGTCGAAGTCGATGTCAGCGGTGACATACCTTCCCGGAAAGTCCTCCAGGTCGAGCTTGACGTAAGCCTCACGTGCCTCTCTGGCAAGTTCGCCTCTTGCCCTGCTGGCAGTCCGGTACAATTGCTTGGCCTGTTCGCGATCCCCTTCGTCAAGCGCAATTCCGGCAAGGGAAAACGACGCTCCCGCGGTCGGAAACAGATTGCTGCTTCGCTCCAGATCCTGCCGCGCATTGGTCCTTTGCCCAAGGTGGTCGTACGCGAGGCCGCGTCCCAGTTAGTGTTCATAGTATCCGGTGTCGCGGCGGACCGCCGCATCGAATGCGCGTATCGCAGCCTGGTATCGCCCTTGGCGTGCAAGTATTTTGCCCCTGATTCCGTAGAACAACGGTTCCTTCGGTTCCTGCCGAATTGCGCTTTCGATGGCCTGCAGGGCGGTTTCAGGATCATCGTCCAGCAAATGTTGCGCATTGTCAGCTTTTTCGTACGCCCCCCCCCTGCGTGCCTGCAGGTAGGCGATCCGCTGCATGTAAGTCGACCTCCCCTGATCGCCGCCCTGCGGAAAGTCGCCCAGAGTTGCCCGGTTGTTTCGAACGCGTTCACTCGATGGCGGATGACTTGCAAATAGGCCATCGAGCCATCCGGGTTCGCGCCCCCGGTTCAGTGCAACGAATTTTTCCTGCAAAGTAACAGCAGCCGCCGTGTCATACCCTGCGACATGCATGTACTTCATGCCGTAATCACGTTCGGCTTCACGGCTATGATTCTGTTCGAAGAGATGCAGTCCGACACCACCGGCGCCAAGGAGAATGTCTGCATCGCCCGGATCGCTGACGGCGCCCGCGGCGGCGAGAAGAATCAATTGGCCTAAGATGCCGCGCTGCATGGAGTGCGTTCCGTGTCTCGCGGCAGCGTGCACGACTTCATGACCGAGTACGGCGGCAAGCTGCGCTTCACTCTCGATCTCGACCAGCAATCCCCGGGTGATCGCGATCTTGCCGCCCGGCAAGCCCAGGCATTTGGTGTGCCGGTACTGAGAACAACGAAATCGTAGGGAAGTGATCGAGCGCTCACTGCAGCCACGCGTTGGCCGACATCCGCGACGTAGTCCGTGAGCGCCGGGTCGACCGTATACAAACCATTCCCGGATTGTTGCAACGGAATGTAGTAGCGCTCACCAATGTCTATCTCCGCAGAAGTGGAGAAAAGCGAGAGTTCCCGTTCCCCGGTCACGGGATTGTCGGAACAGCCAGCCAAGACAAGCAGGCCGGAAAGAACTGCGGAAACGAATAAAGGCCGCATATGCATCACGGGATGTGCACATGGTTTCGTTTGGGACTTATAAAGATGGGTTGACGGCGCGTCACGCCGCCAGCTTTCGATCAG
>JAPOVX010000029.1 GCA_026707935.1 Paracoccaceae bacterium | reverse complement strand
AAACTGACTCGGAATACCACATTTCGCAGGGCCGCGCACTTTTAGGTCAAGCTCTTAAGCAGGCCTCCACAGGCAGGCACGGGCATCCCTCCGTGCGCGCCACTTGGTTCTCGCAGCGCAAGGGGATGTATGCCAGAGCGGCAGCGTCACGCCAACGGGCAGGACGCCTTATATCCCCGCCCTGAAGGTCGGGGGTTTACGGCAGTTTCGATAAGCGTTTTTCGGCCTCTCGACCGCGCCCCCGTTCGTTACCTCTACTCATCTTCATTGGGTTGATCCTGTTTTGCTCTGGCGGCGGAGTTCCGAACATCTTATAGTGAGTGGAGTGAGCTTTTCCTTCCACAAGCGAGAGGAGAAGAACCACAAGCGAGAGGAGAAGAACCACAAGCGAGAGGAGAAGAATCATGTTCACTAGAATCTTTTTGTTTGGCGCCGCAGCGGTGTTTACGACCGGTGCTGCATTCGCAGACTGTCCTGCCGTCACTGTGGCTGACCCAATGGGAGTTCCGGCAGGGGCCATCCCACAACAATATGAACTCGCTGAATTCGAAGAGCTTGCCAACTGCAAGATGACATTCAGCGCCAACCCGGACATCGCTGCGCTCAATGCCCGGATTCGCGGCAATCCAGAATTGCCGCCCTTGGCGGAGCGGCTTCCGGAAGAGCCCCTGGTCTATGCGCCGTACCATTCGATCGGGAAATATGGCGGTACGCTCAGAGGGATGTCGAATGCGACAGAATCAGGGACGTCCGACTTTCTGTCAACACGCCACGCCACTCTGGTCCGATATCTCGACGATCTGCAGACCATCGTTCCGAACGTGGCCAAGAGCTGGGAGTGGAATGATGACTTCACCCAGCTGACGTTCGTCCTGCGCAAGGGCCACAAGTGGTCCGACGGAGCGCCGTTTTCCGCGGACGATGTCAAGTTCTGGTATGACAACCTGGCGCTCGATCCCAAGGTCATCGCAAGGCCAAGGTCTGGGTGGCTGGTGGCCGGCGAGAGAATGACCGTGGATGTGATCGACCCGCAGACGGTGCGTTTCAATCTTCCGGCGCCGAAACCGGGACTGCTCGCCCTCTTCGCGTCTGAGGGATGGGGGCTGTCCTTCCGACCCAAGCACTTCCTCGGCCGGTACCACCCGGATCTCAATCCTGACGCCGACAAGCTGGCGCAGGACGCCGGATTTGAAGACGGTCTGGCTGTCATTGCCGCCTATTACGGCAGTACCGATTGGAACGATTCCCCGTCGCCGCTGCTCAACAGCCCGGATAGGGTGGCCAACCTGCCGGCAGACGTCGTGCCGACACTGGAATCGCATATCACCATTTCAGACAGGGCGACCGGCCGGCACTTCGTTGCCAATCCGTATTTCCACATTGTCGATACGCAAGGCAACCAGTTGCCGTACATCAACGAGCAGGACGAGGTTTACATCAACGACACCGAAGTCCGGGTCCTGAAACTGATCAACGCGGAAGTGGACTACAAATCCCAGTCCCTGGAACTGCCGACAGCGCCGCTGCTGCTCGAAAACCAGGAAAAAGGCGATTACACGATCCACTTGAAGCCGGGAATCGGCGCTCCCAGTTTCTCGTTCAACGTGACGTCGCATGATCTTGAAAAGCGGAAGGTGTTTGGCGACTTCAGGTTCCGCCAGGCAATGTCGGTGGCGATCAACCGTGATCAGATCAATGAAGTCGCTTTCTTCGGTCAGGGAACTCCACGGCAGCATATCGGGTTTTCGCCCAAGCCGGACTTCATCGATGACAAGTGGCTGACCTACTTCACACAGTACGATCCGGACATGGCGAACTCGCTGCTTGACGAGATCGGCATGGTCGACACCGGCGGTGACGGTTTCCGGGAATTGCCGAACGGTGAGAAAATCACGCTGAATATTCAGTTTGCGAATCAGGGCATCCCCTTACAGGTCGTCGAACTGGTCGCCAACGACTGGGCCGAAGTCGGGGTGCAGACGACCGTCAAGGAAGTCACGCCGGACGAGTACCGGTCGGCACAGTCGGCGAACCTGCTGG
>JAPOVX010000147.1 GCA_026707935.1 Paracoccaceae bacterium | reverse complement strand
CCTCGCCGGCGCCGTCAACCTGGGGCTTGAGCGGATGGCTTATGCCTCCACCCGGTCGGGTAGGGCACTGGCGCGCGCACCACAGGTCACGTTTCCAGCACCCCCCCTGAAATTCCGGACGTCCGGTTTTCCCGGGTCCGGCTTCAAGCACCAGGCACCCCAGAAGGAGTTCGGTACGGTGCCTTCCGCGACTTCCGCAACGCTTAAGGCTGACCCGGCCATGCCCGTCGCGATTTCCCGCGTTTACACCGCCCTTCGGCTCGACAGCACCACCCTTCAATCCGAATGGTATTCTCGGTCGGCGACGGGCTCTGGGTCCCGCCATGACCTGCCACCTTCGCCACCTGAGCCCAGAGGCCCTCGCTCCGGTCGGGTTGTGTTGTCCCGACCATCTCCGCTTAATCGGCCTCATCCGCCAGTCAGGAAAACTCCGCACCATTTCCCGAATCCCGGTTATTGGCGCGGTCCTTGACATTCAAGGGTCACAACATCCTGTCTGTTCTCCTGACCTTCCGAACTTTCACCGCTGAACTCTCCGGGATTGCCGCCGTCTCTACGCCGGGGATCCGATGCGTGCTCACCTCAGTTCTTCCGCATCGGCGCTGGCCATCAGGTAGTGAGCAGACCCTTGGCATCTTCCAATCCCCCCGCAAGCCGGATTCCATGCGGGGAGGCGTTTTCGGCGCTTCCAAACAAGCGTTCGCTTTCGCTACAGCCCTCCCGGTTGCTCGCCTCCCTGTCCGACCGGACCGGAGTGACAACGTCATCCCAGCCCACTGAGGCTTTTACGTCCCTGCTTCCGGGTGCCGGGTCACCCCGGCCTCCGTAGGGATATGACTACGGCGCCAAACTAAGAATTGCGCCGGCGGGACTTTCACCCGCTAGTTCAGCAGCTAGTCTCGCTGCACGCTCACCCATGCCCAACTGATCTGGGCACAGACCTGGTATCTTCGCTCGGAGACCTGTTCTGACGCGCTCGCCCGGATCATTGATGCCCATCACGATCTGCCATTCGCACAGAACTGGGGAGAGGCAGAGCGAACGTCATCCGACGGGCAGTTCTTCTCCGCCTATCGAGGCGGCGGAATGATCAACGCCAAGTACGGTCCCGATCCGGGATTGAAGATCTACTCGTTCCTATCCGGCCAGTATGGTGCGTTCCATTCATCCGTGATCGGCGCAACGGTGGGCGAAGCACCCTTCGTTCTTAATGGGATCGTCGGCAATCCAACCACATTCGATCCGCTGATCCATTATGCCGATACCGGCGGCGTATCAGATCATGTCTTCGCGCTCTTCCACCTGCTGTGCCTAGTATTCGTGCCGCGGCTTCGCGATTTCCCGCAACGCCGCCTGGGGTATTTCGGCTCACCAAAGCAATGGCCGACGCTGGCACCGATGATGGGAAGGCCAATAAACGAGGAAGTCATCCGACAGCACTGGGGTGACGTGTTGCGGCTTGCCGCAAGTATCCGGGACGGGTCCCTGAAACCGTCCTCAATTCTTCGCAAGCTCGGAGCGTACCGGCAACAAAACCAGTTGTATCTCGCACTCGGCAAGATCGGCAGGATCGAGCGGTCGCTGTTCATGCTCGACTGGATCGAAAACCGTGACCTCCGCATGGAATGCCAGGCTGGCCTCAACAAGGGTGAATCCCGCCACTCTCTCGCTCGTGCCGTCTTCGCCCACTCGCAGGGCCACATTCATGATCGATTGGATGCCGCGCAGCAGAAACGCGCCATGGCTCTCAACCTTGTTATCGCCGCCATCATATTCTGGAACACGCTCTACATGGAAAAGGCGACGGACCATCTCGGAAAGACCGGCCAGATGCCCGATCCAGGCCTGTTGCCATTCACCTCACCACTCGGCTGGGAGCACATCATCTTGACGGGCAACTTCGACTGGCATTCTGGTGCGGCTGAGCGCAAAATCGCGCGTCCATTGTACCTCAGCTTGAGCAGAATATGGGCCGCCTGAGCCAAAAAGCCGGGTGTTCGCGTGATGTTCTTCCTTAACGTGGTTCTACGAACAAACTACACGATG
>JAPOVX010000114.1 GCA_026707935.1 Paracoccaceae bacterium | reverse complement strand
GGTGTTTCCGAGGATCGCGAAAAATATCCAGCAGCCGAGCGAGCCGCCGACGATTTCGGCGGCGATCAGTTCGCGTATGGTCCTGCCGCGCGAGATCCGTGCGACGAATAGCCCCATGAAGGGCGCGTATGCGATCCACCAGGCCCAATAGAATATTGTCCACCATTCCGGGAACGTTCCCCCCGAGTCCACGTAGGACTTGCCTTCGCCCGCAGCGGTGATGAAGTTGTCGGCCTTCGTGATCGGGTCAACGTAGAAACTCATTTCGACGAAATTCTGGATCAGCAACCCGATGCTGTTCGTGAACGTGTCGAGAATGAAGATCGTCGGACCGAAAAGGAAAGTGAAGGCGAGAATGAACGCGATCAGCCAGAGGTTGATGTCGCTCAGGACCTTGATGCCTTTCTCGAGCCCCGAATAGACGCTGAACCCGAAGATAGCTCCCCATATGGCGATGACGACCACGTCGAGCCAGAACGCGCGCTCGAGCCCGAAGAGTTCGGCCAGACCCGCGGACAGCATGGGCGTTCCAAGCCCGATCGACGTGCCGACGCCGCCGATCAGGCCGAACATGAAGAGGACGTCGATAATCTTTCCGGGGATTCCGGAAGAAGCCTGCTTTCCGATGATTCCTTCGCATGCAACGGAAAGGCGCAGAACCGGCCGTTTCCGGTTCCAGTACAGATAGGCGAGCGGAAGGGTCGGGATGCAATACACCGCCCACGCCGTGAACCCCCAGTGGAAAAGGCCGTACATCGCGGCCCATTCCGTGGCTTCCTGCGATTTCGGTTCGATTCCGAACGGCGGGCCGGAGTAGTAGTAGGCCCATTCGATCGTTCCCCAGTACATGACGCTGGCGCCGATTCCGGCACAAAACAGCATGGCGACCCAGCTCGGAAGCGAGAATTCCGGCCTGGCGTCCGGACCGCCGAAGCGCACGTTGCCGTATTTTCCGAGCGCGTAGTAGAGGAGGATTCCGAAAGCGGCTATCGTGAACCAGAGGTATGCCCAGCCGAGGGTTTTCGTGGACCAGGACAGCGCCTTGTTCAGGACTGCCTTGCCTTCGGCCGGAAACATGACCAGGGGCACCGAAAAGCAGACAATCACGATCAGCGCGACCCAGAAAATGACCTTGTCGATCTTTGGTCCTTGCATGACTTTCTTTCCCGTCTTTTCTCAGGCTTCAGAAGCGCGCCTTTTCAGTCGCCTGCACAGTGAGCGTCAGCCAATCTTCAAACCTTGGTTTCAGTTTGTCGAGATGTAAGGCCCACCATGCCGAGTCATAGCGAAGGGCATTCGCCATGTTTTCTTCGCTGGTCGGCAGATGCGGACGCATTTCGTCCTTCACGATCGCCATCGACGATCTGCGCACCGGGCCGTAGGAAATGTAACCAGACTGGTCGGCGAGTCGTTTGGTATCCGTTGCGAACTTCACGAATTCCAATGCCGTCTCAAGGTTGCGCGTTCCCTTCACGATCCCCCAAAGCTCGATTTCCCAGATCTGTCCGTCCCAGACGATGTCGATTGGCTGGTTCCATTCGGTCATCGGCCGGAAGAGGCGACCGTTCCAGGCGGCCGACATGGTGACCTCTCCGTCCCTGAGCAGCCGCGCGGGATCTGCGCCTCCGCTCCACCAGACGATCTTGTCCTTGATCCTGCCGAGAACCTCGAAGGCACGGTCGATTCCCTCCGGGGTTCCCAGAACGGAGTAGACATCGCCGGCGGCCACGCCGTCTGCCATCAATGCCCATTCAAGGGCGCCTCTCGGGTCGCGGCGAAGACCGCGATTGCCCGGGAAACTTTCCGTGTCGAAAAAATCCGCGATGGTACTGGGAGGATTATCGGGAAAGGCCTCCGTGCTGTATGCGTAGACAGTTGCCCAGACTATGCTGCCCACCCCGCAGCGTGGCAGCGCATCCGCGATAAAATCCTCTGCCGCGGGGACACCGTCCGGCCCGGGGGAAAGAATGTTGTGGTCGATCTCCTCCAGGTAGCCTTCCTCGCAGAGCTTCAGAAGATCGGAATACTCGAAATCGACGACATCCCACTTGACGTTTGCAGCCTCGACCTGGTCCCTTATCTCGTTCAGTTCACCACCATAGTGTTCCATGTTCACGATGGTACCGGAGAACTGTTCGAAGGGGCGGACAAGCGCGAGCATGTGTGCCCTCGCCGCGGCGCCTCCCCAATTGACGACGGTAAGGTCGGTGTGACTGTGCGCCGGCGTCGTGGACACGCCGGCAAGCAAAGCCAGAACCGTGCAACTCAGGATTGCCTGTTTGCGCATTCTCTTCCCTCTCGCTTGCAAAGCAGATGGCCAAGGGTGAATTGTTCCTTCACCCTCTCCGCTTCGCCCTCATGTGCTCGGGCTTCGACCATTCCTGCATAGACCCGGACAGCGATACTTCGCGGAATCATCATCGAATCCAATCCGGGTGCATGTCAAGGATTCGCGGAGATATTTGGCCTAAACCCGACGTAACTGCTCACCCCCCTGTGCGTTGTGTTTAAGGTTTGTGCGGCTTTCGGAGATGGCCCCGGGAGGTTTTGAGCTGTCCTGTAACACGCCACTCAAACAAACAAACAGAATTGGCCAGCCAATAGCAATATGCAGTTTGAACGGCAAAGCACTGAGGCGAGCATGGAACAATCTGTGCAGAGTCCAGGCTCGGAGTTTTCAGTACCGGATAAAAAGTCCTCAGTTTGCGGGCTCGGATCATCCCCCCTCGGGGAACAGGTCCACCAACTCCTTCACCGAGATTCGATCATCCAGAAAACAACTCGCGCCGCACGTGTTCACAAGCAACTGTTCGGATTTTGAATCAGGCTGATTAACAATGAGTTCCTTCGTCGTCTCCATCACTCGGTCCTTAACGTGTGACACAACAACCGCCTACTTACCGTCTTAGCGGAATGCCTGCCGTTTCGACTCCATGATCATCTCGGGCGGTCCGGTCCCTAATTTTATTTCCGGGCGGGCGTACTAACCCAAACAACGAATGCGTGTTGATGTTGTGGAGGCACGGCAAGAAAATCCTGGACGGCGGATTCGGCGCGATCGGTAATAGCGATGGCGGTCTGAAGGGTGAATGTTCTTGCAGGATTGTAGTCGGCATCATGCCGGTGTTGTTGTATCTCGGAAAATGTCGCTGCGAAATCTTGGATCTTTTGCGGGAATGTATTCATGGTTTCAGTGTTGTTGCAGCGGCCTTTGATTGTGTTGTGGCTAAGAGACCGGTAGGCTTGGTTCCACGCTCGTTCCGGGCGATCGGGATGATCGGCCCCATCAGACGGTCAGCGATTGTACTGCAAAGGATATGGAACATAGCATAGTACGCGGTACTGACCGCACGCCGAATGTCAGTATCGGATGGGGCGTTTGGGTGGGGGGAGGTCAAGCGGCGCGCGGTGGCGATCAAGTCATTGTGTTGCACGCGCTTCTACCTACGCGGTGTCAATGGATAGGACGGGGTATCGGTTGTCGCCGTAATCAAAGAGAGCGTGCTTTAAGCGGGTCGTAAGACTGTTGATGGTTCGTGCAGGGGGGCGATTGTGGCCATGTGCGATGGTGATTGTGATTCGCATGATTGGGTCATCATAATGGTCTGTATCGGACAGGAAGTGCATGTCGGCAACTTTGGCTTCGCCAAGGTCTTCGCAAATGATGGCCCGAAGAGCGCGGTGCACTGAGCTTTCTTGGGTGCGAAATTGGGTTAGGGGCATCCTGGAGTCGAGAGTTCGTGGTAGCGGGATCAGGTGGTCTTGAAGGTTTGCGATAGTGGAAGGCCTGAAGGGACGGGATTGAGAGCCTAGCATTTTGATCTTGTGATATTAAAACGTTGGGTGCAAGTCCTAGGCCGGACGAAAGACAGATTTGAGTGCTTCCTTACGAGCTTGTTATGATCACCGTTACGGGTGTAGCCAGTGTTGGATCTGTTCGGGTACGCGGCCCTCGCCGGGCACTGATTTAAAATTCCGATCCGCTCGATCTCGTCGAGCGAGACCCATTCCTCGCGCCGGTTGTAGAGCTTCGTGGTTTCCGTCTTCGCGTGGCCGGCCAGGTACTGGGCCACCTCGACCCGCGCCTCCGGGTTCTCGAGGTAAGCGGTGATTCCGGTTGCCCGGAAACCGTGATTGCAGGCGGACGTTGTGATCATTGATCCGTCCATTTTTTGGAATCACGGTATCAATAACGCCAGCCACGCAAGCCTTCCGGTTGGTTCGTGGGGAAACGTCCTTCTCATATGCCGGTTCTGCCGGTAACCTCGGACCATCCATCCAAAACACACACCGGGTCATCAGGACTGAGTCAAGGATTCCAAGCATACGCAGAAAGAAGGTAGGCTTTGTGACGGCCGCAGCCCGCGCGCCATTCCTAATAATTTTCGCCATGTTTCTGTGCTTCATCACACTTGTCGCCCGGGCCGAGACTGCTGGTCCGCGACTGAAGTTCAGCATGGCACTTCCAGACGAGGCCTGCAGGTTCCGCCTGGAAGACGTCAAGAAAGGATGGACCGAGACCGACGAGTGGGCATGGAAAGAAATCTGTGAAGGGCGAACCGTCAACTTCAATGACCGGCTGAAAGAGGAGTTCAATCCGACAGATCCGGAACATCTGAACAAGTGGTCGGACAAAGGTCGGATGCTACATCGCAATTTCCTGAAAACGATCCTTCTTCATGAACCTTTTCAAAGCGCAATCCCACCTTGGGGCGTGCACATCATCGGAGCTGTTTTTCAACATGACGTCGATCTGCGGTATGGAACAATCGATCGACGACTGTTCCTGGAAGAATCCGCTTTCGCAGCATCGGTACTGCTGGGACAAGTTACGACATCGGCAACTGTTTCCTTCAATGGCTCAAAGATTACCGGCAAACTCGGCATGAACACAATCTCAGTCGGCGGAAACCTCTACATGCGCAAAAAGGCAGAATTCAAGGACGTGGACATGACAGGAGCAATAGTCGGCGGGCTGATCAATATGACCGGATCGACGTTCCGCGGCACGCTCGGCATGAACGGAATCTCCGTCGGCCGAAGCCTCTTCATGGGCGAAAAGGCGGATTTCGAAGACGTGGTGGACATGACAGGAGCAATAGTCGGCGGGCAACTCGGCATGACCGGATCGACGTTCCGCGGCACACTTGGCATGGAAGCAATCTCCGTCGGCAGAAACCTCTTCATGCACAAAAAGGCAGAATTCGAAGACGTGAACATGACAGGAGCAAACGTCGGCGGGCAGATCAGCATGACCGGATCGACGTTCCGCGGCACGCTCGACATGGACGCAATCTCCGTCGGCGAAAGTCTCTTCATGCGCGGACAGGCGGAATTCAAAGACGTGAGCGTAATCTCTTCCCGTATCGACGCCAATCTCGATGCAAGAAGCGCCATATTGGGGAATCTGGATCTCACGGGGACCAAAATCGGCGGTGAACTTCGACTTGGAACAATAGGAAACGATGTCGCCTGGAAGAACTACAATACCGAGGACAAGGAGCCGGACTCCCCGAGGATGATATTGCAGAACACGAACGTTGGCGCACTCCAGGATACAAAGAGCAGCTGGCCTTCTGTCTTGGAGTTGAACGGTTTCACCTTCGAGCGGCTCGGCGGATTCAGAGCCAGTGAGGAAGAGTTGCCCCACAATAGGGGAAGCGATTGGTATATTGATTGGCTGGAGCGAGACCAAACATATTCCCCCCAGCCTTATCGGCAGTTGGCGCGTATCCTGGATGCTTCCGGGCATCAGAGCATGGCAAGCGATATTCTGTTCGCGAGCCGCGAACGTGAATTCAGGGAGGCCTGGCCCGACGAACCAAAAAAATGGTTGGGTCTATTGATGCTCCGGATGACCGTCGGTTACGGCCACGGATGGCGGTATTTCTGGGCCCTGGGGTGGGTGGCATTTTTCACGGTGCTCGGAACCGGTATCCTGCGTTTAAAGGAGGAGCGGCTTGATAACGGGAAAAAGCTGGGTTTCTGGTATAGCCTCGACATGTTGTTACCGATCGTCCGACTCCGCGAGAAACACTACGAGGCCGATTTGTCCAATGAATGGGTTCGATACTACTTCTTTGGCCACAAAGTGGTTGGATACGTACTCGTATTCTTTGTGCTTGCCGGAATGACAGGCTTGACGGAATGGATTTAACAAATTTCGTATCTACTCACCCCTTCCTGGGGTTGGGTTTTGTGTCGTGCAGCTTGACCATGTCGGCGGCGTTTCCGGCGAGGGCGATCTGGATGGCGACGAGGGGATTGTATCCGAGCGCGGCCATCGAACTCAGGTAGCTTGAGATGCTGCACCAGGCCTCGGCGAAGAACCGGGTCCGGAAGCATCCGGAGACCTTGACCTTGACCATTCTGATTTTCTGTTCACCAAAACTATGCCGATAACGGCATAGTTTTGGTGACAGGCCTTCAAGTTCATCTCCCTCGTTTGAAACGACGTCGAACATCCGGAGTGCCAGGGAGATTGAGCAATAACCCAAGGTAATGGGAAACCCAAAACCTATGCAGCAAGATAGAATGTGAAGCCGCGATCCAAAGAACGAAAACCGAAGCAGCATCACAACTGGCCGCGTGAACGGTCTTCGTTCAAATCAATTCAATTCAGGTCGCCAAACGACCCTTCACAATTTCGTTGTGCTCACTCCCAAACGGAATAAATTGCTTCATTTCATCTAACGTCATGGCGTGGCCTTTCGACTGGGAAGTCGATTTGGGTAATGGGCGTTTCGGCCTGTGCGGCACCAGGAAAGGGAGAGGGCTGTTGGCGCCAACATTTGTTGAAAACTTCGTTCGCGACGACGATCATTCGTTGAATGACCTGTCAAATGACAAGAAAGCCGAGAGCCCGCTCGTTGCTGTCTTGCGCTGGTCAAGTCTTGTCCTCTTTGCTGCATTCGTTGGAGCGCAAGCCGGGGCGAACGAAAACGGAAATACAGGACAGGCCTATTTCGAGACCAAAGTATCCGTCGGGGATGACGAGAACTCCACAAGCACCTACTTCGAGATGGACGGAGCCATTCCGCTCGTCGCTGGAAACGGAGCAGCATTCTTCGTTCAGCCGGGGCTGATCCTATCGTACGCAGAAAACAATAGCCGTCTGTACGGCGCTTCGCTCGGGAGCGTGTACCGCTTCAAGGCGGCGGCCGGCATCGTGGGCGTAAACGCGTTCTACGACTGGAACTCGGTCAAGGACATGGGTCGCCGGAGGGTTCATCAACGGGTCGGTTTGGGCGTAGACTACCAAAGCGGAAGAAGCCACATCACCGCGAATTACTATCACCCCCTGTCGAACGAGGTCCGGTGGGAAAGCGGTTCGAATCAGTTCGTCGAATATGCTGCAGGCGGGCCTGAGCTCCGCTACAAATTTGCTCTGGACGACCACTGGGCGTTAAGCGGTCGAGCGCTGTACGAGATCGACCCAGGCAGTGACGATATACCGGGCGCGACCCCCATCCAGAAAAGAAACGCATGGCAGTTCGGGATCGGTGGAAGCTATCGAATTGGTTGCACTTCGATCGGCCTCGAGGTCGAACATGACACGAGACGTGACGAGACCAGGTCGTTACTGAGTGTGGCGCTGAGCTTCAGAGCCAAGACATCAACTTGGGAGGACTGCACCGACAGGAAGAGCAAAAGCCTCCTTGCGTTCGTCGATCGCGAAAAGATCATCCGCCCTCGCTTCGCCGTAACGCCAATCGCGGCTTACACAGTGTTGCCCGACGATGTGACGAAACTGTTCAGCATGATCGAGGGCGGCGACCCCGATGGCGAAGAGGTCTGGCTCATCGAGCAGGGAGGGCCGGAATTGTCACTGGACGTTCCTGTCGAAGATTTGATGAATTTCCCCGGACACGCGAGCAAGATCCTTGTCGCCGTGCATCAGGTTCAGACCTACAACCCGGGGATATTCAGGGACGCGAGGCTGAACAGCCTCGAGCGGGCTCAGACCGAGCTTGACGTCAGTGTCGAGATCCTCGACAGGGTGATCCGGCATTTCAAGGCTAAAGGCAAGAAGGTGGTGGTGGTGGGCCATTCCTTCGGGGCTTTCATCACGACTCGGTATCTGGTTCAGAAAGGGCCGTCCGCAGCCGACCGCTACGTCATCATGGCTGGCAGGCTTGATATCGAGAAAACGGTTTACGAAGACCATTTGAACAAGCTTAACGATGGAACACCGTTCGTCTACGAGTTCGAGTACCCAGGCGGCAACAAGCAACTGGTGAAACGTTTCTTTGACGAGTCGGAGCTGACCCAGGCTGACCGGCTTACGGCAGTGTTCAATGGTATCGTGGGAAGGGACCGATACACCCGACTCCTCGCGGATACGGACCTTAGCAAGGTAATCTACGTATACGGAACGCAAGACCAGTTAACGGGGAGTCTCGAACCTGCGGAAATCACGTTCCTCAATGACAAGGGCGCGGAAGTCATCGCGATTCAGGGTGGAGATCATGACTCGATGTTCGCGGGCACGGTGCCCAGGCAAATAGTTGACCTGATCAACGATTAAAACTGCAGTCGGGCGCGTTTTCCGTAAGTGGTTCGTTCCGTTTGGGCTCTTTCGCCAGATCCAGCCTCGCCGGATTCGGCTATTCCGAACGCGCTTACCCGGCCGGACGGCATCAGATTTGACCGATGTAAGGCGCGCCGGAAAGCCGCGACGTTGTGATCGATTCCTGCCGTGACGGGCTGACCAGAACAATGTTGGCCTGAACCCAACAAAGACACGTAGAGAAATATATGGGGAGAGCGCCCCGGAAGATACGGTTTCACGCGCGTTCTTGGCCTGAACGGAACAGAGATGGCTCCAAAGGATCGTTTGTAAAGCCACGCCAGGGAGGCACACCGAACTAAAGAAAATATTGCTCTAAACCATTTATTGACAAGTAAATATTCAATTTACTTGATGTCGATATCACAGATAGTCTGTTGACGAATTCAGGGAAAGTGGGGGACTCAACCATGATGAAGAATCCGCTCATTCTCATGGCACTGTTGCTATTATTTGCTCTTTCGGGATGCGGAGGAGGCGGAGGAAGTTCAGGGAGCGGAAACACGCCGACCGACAGCCTCGACCCTCGTGTCAGGGCAGCAACAAGCACTCCGATCCCGGGTGGCAGTGTCATCCAAGCGTCCACGGGCAAGGAAATACCAGCGGGATTGCCAGATTTTGATGTCAGCACCACGCAGAAAGGATTGACCTGGGAAGTACTATCTGATGGTAGCTTGAGGATTTTGGACACTGTGCACAAGGACAGCGCACACGTCTATGGATATTGGATGATTGTCCCTGCGGAATTCCTGGTTGATTGCCCAAGTGGGGAGACATGCGAAGCCAGTCGTGTTCCGACCTGGGAATTTGGGACTGTTGAAGAGCAAATACGTAAATTCAACGAAGCATTGGCTTCCTTTAATTTTGGTCTCTTTGCAAATGGAAATGATCCGTTTCTCCAGGCCAACATTCAGGCTTTGACCGGAACAGCAACGTACTCTGGCAATGCCTATGTTGCTCACCTTGATTTTTCGGACAAGACGAAGATTCCCGTTGTCGGTGAGTCCAGTGTCCTTGCCGATGCAAGCTTGACCGTCGACTTTGGTGACGGCAGTGACCGGGGGTCGATTTCCGGCTATATTGACAATATTGATTTTCTCAATGGTGTGCGCATCAATCTGAACACTGCTGCGATTGGCCCTGACGATAGCGGGTTTTATACCGGTACGACTGCCACAACCATCGACGAAGTGTCATATTCCGGGAAATGGGGCGGTCAGTTCTATGGCAACTCGGGCACAAATCAGCCAGGTTCAACAGCTGGCACATTCGGCGGCGCAGTTTCTAACGGCGACAAAGCCGTTTACGGTGCGTTTTCAGCAACACGACAATAGACCACAGAACACACGAAGAAACGCCTGTCAGGTTTTGTTGAGCTGGCGATGGCCTGGCTGACCACGAATCCTGTCGGCATGGAAATACTGCTCCCCCTTTTCTGGTCAGTGTAGAGTGTGACCGGGAGCAAGTGAATTCTTCGGGGCCCGGGCCAAGTCTGCAGGGTTGTTTCCGGTTGCGGCAATGTTCCTTTCGAGAAAAATGAGTGACCAATAGCGATACAAGGACATGTGTACTCTTGCCTCGAGCAAATTTCGGCTCTGGGTTCAATACAGTAAAGGAATCGGTGCACAGTTCTGTCGCAACAATGACAGCGTCGACTGAAATTGGGGATGCTCTCAGGGCTATCGAAAATCGCCTTCCAAGAAGTAATGGGGGCCGCTTTGTTGGCAAAGGTTTGGTCTTTCATGCCCCAGCCAAGGCAGCCGCCATGCATGGTATTGCTCCGCTATGGTGTATGGTTGGACACGATGCACGTTGCGTCATTCGCGGGCGGATTCGATTTGGTGTATGCTACGATCCAAAATTTCATTATGACTGTGACCTTGGTCGTTCGAAAAAGAGACGCTTTGTTAGTTGTCACGGAGAAAAAGTGCTCAAATCAGGGCGGACGCATGTAAATGTCGCCCCTAGCGACAACATCAGATAAAAAGAGGCCATGTTTCGCTTGGATCATGGCCTCTTCAAATTCCTTGGCTGAGTGTTCGATTAGCGGACTACCTGCACAGTGCCGTTCTATTCCAAACAATGTTCTCCTTTAAATTCGGTATGTCCAACGCGCCTTTTAAACCAGGTCAGCTAACGCGGAGAGGATGTGCACATCCAACTTGATCAATTCACCAATTGACAGATTGCCAATTGCGTTCACAACCCAGCCCAGTCACAAGTACCGGATCCTTGCTTTGGCCTCCTAGCTCACGCTCCCGGCAGATAACAGCCAACTCTCTGCCTCGAACTTCGTATGGAATTCCCGCTCTCCTGTTTTGAGGCTTCGATTCCGCGCGAAACCACAACGATATTTGTTCATCAATGCTGAGATGTCAATGCTATGAGGCACCTGCAACGCAGCAAGACATGACCATGTCCGGTGAATGGGAAAGAAACAGATCGAGGGCTGCGGATATGTCCTCCTGGATTCGTAATGGCGACGTGCAATCCAGATCGAGAAATATCGAGATTTGACCTACGAGATTCTCAACGGCTGCCAGCGAAAGCTGCCAAACCTCCCACTTTGCTGTGAAACCCGTGGCGAGGCTGTCCGGCACCGGCAGGGATGGAGGCGATCAGCTTCCGTGCGGCCTCGGCACTGCGGAAGCGATCGATGTGATAGCACACAGCATCGGCGCTTAGCGAGACCCACATCCAGCCGCGGCGCGCGCCTCCGTCTTCGCCGAACTCACGCACCCTCCGGTCCAGGTCATTCGCAGCCGTCTTCGGGCTCATGGCGAGACAGCGAGGTGGAGAACGCTGCGGGACATTCTTTCGGGCCAGATCCGGGTCACCGCCTGTTTCCGTCGTGCCGACGGACGGGTCAATAATATCCGCAAGGCTACCCGGGCGGAGCCTCGGCAACGGAAGATCTATCGGGCACTTGGCCTTGACCCCGAGCAGGGGAAGACACGGAGGATGGTTGCATGACGGCTCGGTGACATTATGTCCGGACACGGACCTGTAGTGCCATAACCGCCGTTTCAGTCGACACAAGCCACTGAAAAACAGCCAACTTTTTTGCATATGTCAAACATGAGTGAAGACAATGGACGAGCGCGACGTCGCGGGCTGGGCCCTGTTTCTTGAGGACATTTCCAAACGTGATGAAGAATGGCGAAGCAGAAGAACGCGTCAGCCGATTGCGGCCATCGCCTGGCCGATCAATTTCGCAGCTGTGATTCATGGTTTCCAGATTTGCCGGCCGAACTGACATTCGGCCTCACGCGGCCAAGACCCGGCGATGCAGAAAATCACAAGTTTCCGCACTCGGTCATCACCTGACGCCCGCACACGGCGCGGTGGGATTTGTTCAGAACTGGCGGACGAACTGCACTTCGAGGCGGTTGCGCTTGTAGTCGTACAGCTGGGCGTTCGATTTCCGGGTTTCGTTGACCAGGACAAGCTGCGGGCTGAAGCCGTTCGCCGTGAGAGCACGGTTGAGGATCGAAGCCTCCAGTGTCCTGATCTGATCCCTGCGCGGAATACCGCCCGGCGTGAACGGGAACCAATTACCCTGGTACCTCGTCTTGCGGAGCTCAAACTGAAGGCCGAGCGTGAAGCCGCGTTCCAGTGCGAAGGAACTGCCGACCCGAGCCAGGAACCCGGAGTTGCGCCAGCGCAGCGCCCGGGTGTGTTCCCAAGAATGGCCGATCGTGGCGGTCGTCTGCATGGTCGGCGTTGTCAGCCATGTGCCGGACAGTGAGACGCCATGATGCGATCCGTTCAGTTGTCCGTTGCGCGGAAATGTGCGCCGATGCCCGGACGCCAGTGCACGAATTTTCAGTCCGCTGGCGAGATTGCGTTCGGCCTCGACCTGGATGCCGAGCCCGCGGCTATGGGGTTCACCGGCCATCCAGCGCCCGCGTGCGTTTGCAAGGACACTGACCTCCGCGTCCTCGCCCACAAGCCACCGCGGGCCGGCGTGGACAGAGAGCGATGTCTGGTCGAAGTCACCGCCAGGATACTCCCGATGGGAAACATCGAATCCGGCCCGCATCACCTGTCGGCGAGACAGAGGGTGCCGGTACTCTCCGCCGCCCCAGGCATGGAGTCCTGTCCCCGATGTCGCCCCTGAACCCGCGTCACGCCGAAAGGGCAGGCCGAAGATGTAGATGGTGTCCGCATCCGAGGCCGCCCCGACATTGCTGTCGGACGCGATCGACAAGCCAACATGGCTGCTCCATCGCCGGCGCGCCTCCATGGCGACCAGAAACTGCCTGACATTCGCCACCACCGCTGGCGGCGGTCCCGTGGCCAGCACGTATTCGAAATGCCTGCGTGACAGGTCATGGTCCCCGTTGAGAAAATACGCCCGCGCCAGTTCCAGGCGCACCCGGACCAGACCCGGCCGGTCGACAAGGATGGCGCGAAATGCCATAATCGCCTCTGCCAGCAGTTCCGTCCTTTCCCTGCCCCCCAAGCCCTGCCGGCCCGATGCCTCGATGGCGGCCAGGCCGATGAGGAACAGGACATCCGTCCGGTCGGGATGATCCGGCGCCAGCGGGCGCAGGGCATGCAGCGCTTCCTCGAAACGCCCGGCCTCGACCATCGCGCGCGCGGCGCGGACCCTCGGATCTGCAGACAGGTGCGAGGGGTCCGGACTGGTAGCCCATGCGGAAGACTGTAGCAGCACAACGGCGATGATGACGGCGGAAACACAGAACAGCCTGATCATGGAGTTCACTGCCCAAGGCAGAAGGGCAGTCCTACGGAGACTGCCCTTGTCCCTGGATGCCGCTTAAGCCGACACCACGACCCTATGGTCAGTTATCGTCCTGCCTGTGGGCGCCGAAGACACCGATGAAGCTCCTGTCATCGTCGTCGGCCGCGCCAAATGTTCCGGCAACGGAACCCGGCTGATCACTGTCCTGGGCACCGTTTCCGTAGAAACGACCTCCCCAGTTTCCAGCGAAATCGCTTTCGTCATAGGTTGCGCTGGTTGTTCCGGTGAAGAGGCCGGTACCGGGTGGAGCAGCATCTGTCAGGTTAGCCTCACCAAGCATCAACTCCAGGTCCATGACGTCCTTGCCGCCAATCATGAAGGAGTGAATGCGCCCGCTAATCGTCTCGCTCCCGGCGCCGCTGTCGTCAAAGTTGGCGGTCAACTCCGCCATGGCGGAGAAAAAGGCATTGCTGCCGGCATCCGGGTCGGAATACAGGCCCGCCGCATCCCCCTCGTACCTGGCTGTTCCAGTCAGGCCCGCAAGGTTGTCGTTGTCGAACTGATCGCTGCCATGCACGAAGACGCCGAACTCGTAGTCGGCCAAAGCGGTGGTTGTCTTCGGAACAAAGACCCAGATGCCTCCAGACAGGTAGTCCGTATCCGGAGTCTCCCCTGTTTCGATATCGGTGTAGAGGTCGACCCAGCGTTTCCCGGCGTCCGTTTCCAGCAACAGGCTGATCGCATTCCAGCCCTCCCCCTTTGCGCGGGCCAGAACCGTGACCCCTTCTCCCGGGTCTTCTTCGCCACCACCGGAGTTGATGGTCCAGTCCCCGGCCGTGGACCTCACCGTATAGGTGATCGTACCATCGTCATTGTATTCTGCATCCACGACAATGTCGTCAATGGTGGACTTTGATGACTGAACAACGATCCCGGCATCACCGGATGCCTCAGTTAGTTCCGCGACCTCCGCAATCCTTGACTGGCTCACGGCACCGGCAGACTCCTCCAAAACTGAACTGAACCGGGTTGCAGGATCAG
>JAPOVX010000138.1:2575-14401 GCA_026707935.1 Paracoccaceae bacterium | reverse complement strand
ATGACACCCTCGTCACCTGCACGAATGGCCCGGCGCTCGACTGCCTCCCGAGCCCGGTGGCGGCTCCACCTGCGGCCCGACAGCGAGACGGAGCCCTTGCGGCGATCCACCGCACGAAAGAGCGGCGTCGCGCGAAGCTCGCGCTCCATGAGCCCTCCGGCCGCCAAGTAGTCCCGGAGGTACCTCTCAAGGCGGTGATGGCACGGAATGTCCAGGACCTTGCCGGCCTTCTCGTGCAGCCGGACATGCCAGCGCCCGTCGCGGACGGCAACATCCCCCAAGTTCATCGCCACCGCTGCCGAGACCCGGGCGAAGCTATACGTCAGGGTCGCGATGAACGCCCGGTCACGAAGCTCCGTGATCGTCCCGGACGGGAGCCAGCGCATGAACCGCCGGGCTTCGGCCGTCGTCAGCACCGGTGTCAGGCCGGTGCGCACCACGTGTTTCGGACCGCGGACCGCCACAGCCGGGGATTCAGGGATGATCCGGTGGAGAGCCAGCCAGGCGAACAACTGCCGGACGGCCGCGAGTTCCAGTTTCACGGTCGCCTTGGCCATGCCGGAGAGGAGCCGGTCCTCGATCCAGGCCGAGATGTGGACTCCCCGGATGTCGCGGATGTCCTCGATGCCGCGATCGCCGAGCCAGCGGAACAGGGCGTGGGCCGCCCGGGCGTAGGAGGCACGCGTGTTGGGGTTGCGGATGTGCGAGGCGAAGAATTCGACCCAGGCGTGGCACGCATCGTCGCCGAGGAGAGCGATCGGAGCAGGAACGAGGGTGGATTCCGTGACTCGCGCGATTGCCGGGGCCGACGAGGCGACCAGCAGGCTGGAGCCGCCGGTGGGCGAAATTCGGCCATTTTCGGGGGTATCGGAGTTCATTCCGGGGTCGTCTCGGCAATTCTAGTGCAGCGCATAAACGTGGTTATGCTCTGGTCTAGCCGAACGAGCAAGGAACCGGAGGAAACAGGCAGAAATTGGTCGTGAGGGCGGCGCGAATCCGGTTCCGATCGGAGACATATCCGATCTTGGCGCGCGGACGGAATCAAACAGCGACCCACGTGGGAATAGCGGTCACGAGTTTCGATTAATCAGCGTACAATCTGAAGCCGCAGGCCCAAGGCCTCAATGACGCTGAGAACTGTCGCAAAACCAGGATTCCCGTCCCGTGACAAAGACTTGTACAGGCTTTCCCTGCCGCGTCCGGATTGCGCCGCGACCTTGGCCATACCCTTTGACCGTGCCACGTCTCCAAGTGCACCCACAATCACCTGAGGGTCACCATCTTCAAATGCCGCTTCCAGATACGCCACGACATCGCTCACGTCTTCCAGGTGCTCCGCCGGGTCCCACGGCCGCGTTCTCACGACGTCTTCCTGCTTTTCGGGTCCGTCCATCACCAGCCTCCACTTTTCAACTTCTGCGCAAGATCACAGGCTTTTTCGATGTCCTGGCTCTGGGTGCTCTTGTCACCTCCCAACAACAGTACAGCCATCGTTCCATCGACACGACAGAAATACACACGGTAGCCTGGACCATAGTCGATCCGAGGCTGCGAAATTCCACCGCCAACCGAGCGCACGTCATCCGGGTTGTTCGCCGACAAACGCTTGATACGGATGAGGATACGCGCCTTCGCTTCCCTGTCGCGGAGCTTTCGGAACCATTTCTCGTAGGCATCGGTCTGGCGAATTGTAACCAGCTGCCTTTTGTATCCTGTAAGATACATAGGTGTCAACCGCATTTTGATGAAAATGAAATTTCCTATGGCGGAATCGGTATCTATGTTGGGTAAAGGCCATGGACGCAATGAGGAAAGGAGTTGCCAATGCGAGGCCACCAACCGGCATCGCCGTGAGTTGGGAGTCTCACGCGGGATCGTGCAAAAGGTGAAAGATATTGCCGGAACGCATGACGAAGCCGCCTGGAATTCGGTTGCGTTTCGGGAAACCATGTCTCACTCGAAATCACGGGATTCTCCTGGGGAATTTGGGCAAATAGGCGCGGAAGCGACCAATTTTGTGTCGCAAACAGAACAAATGGCCAGAAATGCGTTTTCGTGCCCTCTGAGCGCCTTTCTGCTTCAGATGACCTTTTAGACCTCATGGAAGGGCCATTTCGCGCGAAATAAAGCATCTCAGCGCGTCGGATTTCGGGGTCCATGCCTTTTTCACCCCGTTCAGGGGCCATTTGACCGATATGTCTGGAATCCACCGCCTTCGGCATTCATTGAACGTCCGGGCCGGGAGAAAGCAAAAAAAGAGCGCAGCATTGTGGTTGGAAAACAGGAATACCCGCCGCGAACCTGCGCAAACAGGCGGTATCGGGAGTAGCATTCGTGCGCGGCCCGTGCGCTGGTCTCACATCCGAATTCTCGGCATCTTCATGCTTCACAATCGCTCCCGGAACAACGCATGAATGTTGCGAACCGCGGAGTAGGCGACAATTGGAACCAGGCACAGGTATATGGGGTCGCCTCCGGTAAGGGGCGAAATCACCAAGTGTATTTTGGCCGCCATTCCGGGCCATCTGAATTCACCTGTGACCTGTGTGTGCCCATCAGAGGGATGCGATGTGTTTGAGCCTTGACGCCCGCCCAGGGCGCAGAGTGTTCTTCATAGTCCCTGTTTGTGTATAGTCTGTTTGGTACAGACCCCGGGTCATATAAATCAATGACTTGCAAGACCGAAATCAGGGGAGGTTCAATTGGGACAGCGGGCGGCCATCTACACCAGGGTTTCCACCGCGGACCAGTTCTGCGAGCGCCAGGTTTCGGAATTGACGTCCTTCGCCGGGCGAGGCGGCTATGACGTGGCGGGGATATTCAGGGAAACCGCGCCAGGGGCATCCGCCAATCTTGCCGCACGCAATAAGGAAATGGATCTCGCACAGACACGGCAAATCGATGCCGTCCTTGTCTCCGAGCTCTCCCGGTGGGGGCGATCGACACAGGATCTGCTCGCCACGCTGTACCGATTGGCAGGATGGAAGGTCTCGGTCGTCGCAATGAACGGCATGACTTTCGAACCCGATACGCCACATGGCCGGATGATGGCCACAATGCTGGCGGGGATCGCTCAATTCGAACGTGACCTGATCAGTGAGCGCGTGAAATCGGGACTGGCCGCGGCGAAAGCGCGGGGGAAGAAGCTCGGCCGCCAACCAAGACAGCGGCCAAATTCAGACAGGCTCGCACCCAAGGTCCTTCAGGCCGTCAGCGAGGGACGAAGTTACCGCTGGATCGCCCGTGATCTCGGGTTCAGCAAGAATACCGTCCTCAATGTCGTATAGCGGCACAGGCAAGCCGGATGAACATGCATTCTCGCAACGCTCAGCGTCAAATGCGCGGACAATCACCCGTGAATGCGACAAGAGGCAAAGACGAAATGGATAAACCCGTACCGGAATCGCCCCCCCCTTCGATGAGCTTGAAGAGCAAGGTGACCTTCTCCGTCTGCGCCTGTGACGCACAATTCCCTCTTGGCAGGAGGCACGCATGAAAATCGCTTTAGGGGTCCTGGGCTCATTGGCCATCGTTCTGATCGCTTTCATGGCCTTTGTGTTCGCACAACCCCGATTGACAACGAGTATCGTTTTTGGCGTGAATACCGCGCCGATTGACGCGCGGCTTCGCGACAGTTTCCGGCCCCGCACGACCGATGCCAAGACTGAAGCAATCACCGCAGCGGCCAAGGCTTTCCTTGAAGCGCTGGATGCCGGGCAGCGCGGTATGGCAACCTATGCCTTCACCGACAACGCGCAGCGCTCCAATTGGTCCAATTTCCCCGAAGGCATGATCCCGCGCGGCGGGCTGAAACTGAGCGCGCTCAGCGCCGGGCAATACGCCTTGATGCATGCGTTGCTGGCCGAGATCATGAGCCCCCGCGGCATTCGAAACCTTGAATACCAACTGGCCGCAGAGCAGACCTTTCCGACAGACCACTGGTTCAACAAATATGGCGTCGATCATTTCTACGTCGCCATCTTGGGAGAGCCTTCATCGACCAAGCCTTGGATGTTCCAGTTCGGTGGTCATCACCTTGGCATCAATGTGACGATCTACGGGGCTGATGTGAGCTTCTCGCCCATGCTGACAGGCGGTCAGCCGCTCTACATCGACCATGAAGGGAAGCAGGTGTACATCGTGGAGGATGAAGTCAACGCGGCGCAGGCCTTGCTCGAGAGCCTGAGCGAAGATCAAAAGGCACAGGCCATCCGCAGTGACAAGGCCATCAACCTTTTGCTGGGCCCAGGTGAATACGGCACCACCGTTGCTCACGAAGGCATCAAAGGCAGCGATCTGTCCGAGGCGCAGAGAAGACTGTTGGTCGCGCTGATTCAAACACGCCTCGGCTTCATCAACGACGACGACAACGCAGCAAAGATGGAAACCGTCATGGTCGAAATCGACGACACCTATTTCGGCTGGTGGGGACCGCAGGACGCGCCGGGTTTCGCCTATTTCCGAATTACCGCGCCTTCGACGATCATCGAATATGCACCCCAGGACACGCTGGCCGAAACGCAGGAACAAGAACACGCCCATAGCATGTATCGTGATCTGGGCAATGACTACGGCATGAAATGGATTGGAGCAGAATGATGCAGCCGCTTTTGTTGATTGCACTCGGGCCTCTCTCGGCTCATCCGCACAACAAGGCATAAACGGCGCAGGCAAGCCGGATGAATATGCATCCTCGCAGCGATCAGCATCAAATACGCGGACAATCGCCTATGAATGCGACGAGAGGCGCTGACAAAATGCTTAGAGTGTCATTTCGTCCCGTACCGGAATTGACCCCATCAGGCTCAAGGAAGCCACGGCTTCCGAAATTTTCCGGCGCCTGAACTCATACTCCAGGCAGCACAGGCTATACGCCGCGATGAAGGCCTTCGGCCAGATCATCAAGTCGATGTTCATCCTGCGTTACATCGACCAGGTCGAATTGCGGCAGGCGATCGAGAAGCAACTCAGCAAGATCGAACTCGCGAACAGCTTCACCCGGGCCGTCGCAGTCGGAAACCCGCGTGGGATCGAACATGCCGAAAAGGAAGCCCAGGAAATCGCCGAGGGCTGCAACCGCCTCATCAGGAACAGCATCATCTGCTGGAACTATCTCTACCTGACCCGAGAGCTTGAGGCCGCCAGGAGCCCCGAGGAGCGGGACAAGATTCTGAAGATGATCGCCCTCCACTCGCCCCAGGCATGGGGCCACACCAACATGCTTGGCGAGTATGATCTCTCGAACGACAGGCTGCGGGACAACACGGGTGTCCTGCCCCCCAAATCCGCACCCGGAGTCATCCCGGAAAATTGGGAGCCGCCAAATCGGTAATGCGTCAATTATTTCAGAGAAATATGAATGTCCTTGTGGGACTTTTGGTACCTATGTTGGGTTGGGGCCATCTCCGCACCCGTGGGACGGTCCTGCCAGCCGGCGAGATGCTTGCCGCAAAGCAGTTCGAGCGTCCCGTGCTCCGGATCGGGATCCCGGAACACCATGCGCCCGCGCGGATTGTCGAACCAGGGCAGCGGCACCGGGTCGTAGCGGAAACGGTACTCCAGCCGGGGTTCGTCGGGTTTCAGCCGGTCGGCGCGACCCCGCAGCACACAAGGCTCGCGATCAGGCAGGCGTGGATTCCGGATACGAACGTCGGTTCAGGCCCACTCGATGACCAGCAGGTTCGCCAGGCCGATTAGCAACAGGATGGCGACCGTGCCCACACTGCGAAGCCGCCGGTCTTTGCACCAATCGCGGAAAAAATAAACCAGGCAGAAGCACATGGCCGATAGGCCCCATCCCGCGAACAGACCGATTGCAATGGCGTTCTACCGGAGAATTTCGTGGTCGGCCAAGTGATCCTTCGCAATGTCGTCCATGGGACCGTCACTACTTTCTCGTTCGTCCGGCGCATCGTACTGCGGTATCCGGACCGGAACAATGGGGATGCTGCCGCTCTGCAATGGCCGGTACCGACGGCAGCGCCTGGTGCAGCTCAACGCGGCTCCAATGGCACGGACCGGGATCAAGGCGTCACGGTTGGTCCTGAGTTACAGCCATATGCCGTTTGTCCGCTGCCATCACCGCGAGACGCAGGAGTGCGTGTTCGACGCTCACGACAGGGCGTTTTCCAGCTTAGGCGGCACAATTGCGTCCGGGGCATTTACGAAAACATGACGACGGCGGGCACGATCAGGTTCCGGGTTCCGCGGCCATGGAAGTCGGACATGTCCGGCCTGCGGCCGGGTCAACCAGGCTGCCGCCCCCATGCAAGCGAAAGGAGCGGCCGAAGCCGCTCCCTCCAGAATTCGTTGACCGTCCGGTTCAGAACAGGAAGGACAGGCCCATACTGGCCACGTTCCTGACGCCGCTGAGATCCGGGCGATCCGCGATATCAATGTCGTTGTCGCCGTCGTTGTCAGTCACGATCTGTCCGATTTCGGCCAGGCCCAGGTCCCCGACAGCCATCCTCGGAGCCCGCCCGAATCCGGCAACCAGCCTGGCACCACCGCCGAGGTCGTGGCTGAAGCCAACGCCCGCGCCCCTGAAGCCGACTCTGGGGATGATCCCGACAATTAACTCGCCACCGAAGGCGGCCATGATCGGCTGAATTTTGCTCAGATTGGTCCTGGCGTAGACCATCGTCAGCGTCGATGCGCCTGTCGTGTAGGACACTTCGATGCCGTGTCCCCTGTAGCCCGCGTCGAACGTGCCGTCGGCTTCTCCGGTGCCTGTGCCACCCAAAGCCGCGCCTGAACCGAGGTGCGCGTAGGGTTGGTCGCGCTTTGCCCAGAAGGCTTTGGCCGCAATCGGGCCGTTGCTGTAGCCGATGCCGGCACTGATCGCCTTCTTGCTGTCGTAGCCGACACCGACGGTCGCACCGGATGTGCTGAAGCTCACCCCGATCGCGTAGGAGGTCTTCTCGACCTCAAATGAGCCGGCTACAAGGTCGCCACTTGGGTTTGAGATATTCGCCACCCCTGGCGCGCGGTCGCTTGTCTCGGCTGAAATCGCGAAGGCGAAGTTGCCGACGCTCAGGTCGTAGCGGGCCTGTGGAGCGGTCCCGCCCCGGATGTCCTCGACAACGTCGTCAACGCCCAGGCCATTCAGGCCGACATCGGCGATCCCGCCGGCAAGAACGTCGGCCGCATCGTCGTGGCCGTAGGTGAGCGTGCCAAAGGCGCCGCTGACGAAGACCGTTCCCGTGTCCGCTGTGCCGTCGAAGGTGTCGAACCCGACCTTCCCGCCGAAGCTCAGGCCGCCGTCGGTGGTGCCGGAGCCGATGAAGTCGACGCCAATCTCACGCATGAGCATTTGCTTCGACTTGTTGGCAAGACTTCCGTTTTCGTCCGTGGGCGCGGAATTGTACTCGATACCGAGCTTGGCATCGCCGGAGATCGTGATCTCGGCGAAGGCCGACCCGCCAACAAGGGCAAGGGCGGTCGCTGCTGCAAGCAGCTTTTTCATTTGCTGTCCTTTCAGATTGACGGTTTTTGTGGACGGACGGCGATGCCTGTCGCCTGACCTTCGGGTTTCGGAACCTCCGGGACACCTGCCACCTTCAGTCGCCGGTCGAAGCAACATATGCGGCCATACTTTCCGAAAAGGGAATCCGGCCGGGTACGGATCAATGCAAGCCGTTCCCGAGTCGGGGGCAGAAGCGGCGCGCGCGGGAACCCCAAGGAATCCGGGACGGCTCGGCCTGGCCGGACAGGCGACCAGCAGCTTTGGCGCCAGCGGTACCACCAGCGGTACCACCAGCCCGTCCATATGGTCGAACTTCCGGGAGACCGGAACCACCAGTACTTCCCAGCCCTCTTTGCGTACCCACGCCGCAACCTGCTCCGCGCCGGCTTCCTCGGAGCGTTCCCCGCAGTACCCGACGAGGGCCTTGCCCGGTTCCAGTATGACGAAGTCTCCACCTTCGAAATGGCCGGAGGTCGCATACTTCCAGATCGGAATGAGATTCACCTTGTAAAAGCGGATTGCCGAAACGTAGTCCGCACGGCGGCATTTCAGTTGCATATGGCAAATCAACGCGCCCCAGGGCGTCATCACGCTGGAATCCCTGGCAAAGAAGTTGCGGTGCAGCACTTCATCTGGTGCCAGGTAATGGCACGTGACGCCTGCGTCTTCGAAAATCCGGACCATCCCGGCGTGTTGGGCCATGGCGGTCTGCAGGTCGAATGCGGCCCCGGTTTTCGCATGATTTTGCAGTGTGCGCCGGGTGATCGGCCCGGCATCAACCCATCGGTAGTGCTCGGGTCGCCCCAGGAGCGCGTCGCGCAACCGGGTATAGTCGTTGTCGATCCCCCATGTGCCCGGGGCCTCGGTTTCTTCGTCACGGGAGTTCAAGCCGACACGTTCCCGACTTTCCCGCACCGCTATCCTTTGCCCCCGGAGCCAGGGACTGCCGATCCACCTGATCCCTATGCCATCCACCAGCGTTCGGCGATGCGTGAGCCGTCGAGTTGCCACAGGTTTCCGATGTCCGGGCCATGAGTTACCCTTGTCGAATTGGCATCTACGTAGTTGGCGTACATCGGAACAATGGTGCCGCCCTCGGCCGACACGATCTCCTGCATCTCGTGGTAGATGCTCCTGCGCCTGTTGCTGTCGAGTTCCGCACGACCCAGCAGAAGCAGTTCCTGGAACCGCGCGTTTTCCCAGAAGGTATCGTTCCACGGCACGCCCTGTTCGTAGTTGGTCGAGAACATCCAGTCCTCGGTGGCCCGGCCGCTCCAGTACACGGCAGACCACGGCTTCTTCAGCCAGACATTCGACCAGTATCCGTCCGCCGACTCCTGGACCACGTTGATGTTGATCCCGGCGGCCTTGGCCGACGCCTGGTAGAGTTGGGCCGCGTCCACGGCACCCGGGAACGCCGCTTCGGACGCCGAAAGGTCAACATCCAATGAAGCCATGCCCGCCTCCTTCAGGTAAAAATTCGCCTTGTCGGGATCGTATTCGAGTTGCTCCAGTTCGGCATGGTAGTACTGGTTGGCGGGCCCGATCGGGTGATCGTTGCCGATCGCACCGTGGCCGAGCAGGATCTTGTCGACCATTTCCTGGCGGTCGATGGCATGTTTCAATGCCTTTCGGACGTTGATGTCGGTAAAGGGGTCCGTGTCCGTCCGCATGGCAAAAGTGAAATGCTGGTTGCCCGTGACCTCGAAGATCTCGACGTTGGGATTTGCCCTGAGAAGCGCCTCGATCTTGAAGTCAACCCGATTGACGACATCGACTTCTCCGGTCAACAGCGCATTCATCCGCGCCGACGAGTCGTTGACCGCGATTGACTCGATTCCGTCGAACCACCCGGCCTTGCCGTCTTTGTAGTGGTCCTCCACACGCGAACCGACAAAGCGAACCCCGGGATCGAAGCTCTCGACGCGATAAAGACCGGTGCCGATGCCTTCGGCGATGGCCTGCTCGATCATGCCGGCCGGATACATCAGGATATGATAATCCGACATCAGATAAGGAAAGTCGGCGTTGCCTGAGGCCAAGGTGAATTCGACCCGGTGCTCGCCCAGCTTCTTCATGTCGATGATCGGTTCAACGATCGGCTTCGCCGCCGATTTCGCGCCTTCGGCTGTGTGCATCTGCAGGGACGCGAGCACGTCGTCGGCGCCGAAGGGCTTGCCGTTGTGAAAGGTCACATCCTTGCGGAGATTGAATGTCCAGACCTTGGCATCGGGACTGGACGACCAGCTTTCCGCAAGTTCGCCGACGAGTTTGCCGTTCGCTGTTACTTCGGTGAGGCAGTCGAAAACAACGCCGTGCCCGTGAACGATCATGAAACTGTCAGAATGGGTACGCCCGTCCCAGCTGTCCGATGTGTTGGCCCCGGCCACGGCCATGCGGAGCGTTCCTCCCCGGCCGGGAGTACTTGCGGCGCTTGCGGATAGTGATGTCAATGCCGTGGCCGCAACGGTTGCCGCGCCGGTTTTCAGCACGGTTCTGCGATTCAGGTGCGTGTCCATCGGTTTTTCCTTCCCGGGTTGCGTGCAGGATCGTCGATTTTACCCGCGATTCCATTGTCGATGGCTTGAGCGTAAGCATTCTCCCGGTTAGAAAAAACATCAAACAACAAATGTTAACATGCAGGAACGCTCACGTATGAGGCAAAAGGGCGCGACCGCCATCCCCCGTCTGCACAAGGCCGACCTTCATCTGCTTGCGGTTTTCATGACGGTGGCCGAAAGTGGCGGATTCGCCGCCGCACAAGTGACCCTGAATGTCAGCCAGTCGACCATCAGCCGGCAGATCGGCGATCTCGAACGCCGCTTGGGCATGCGCCTTTGTCAACGCGGGCGGGTCGGCTTCCGGCTCACCGACAAGGGCCAAGCCGTTTACGAAGCGTGTCAGCACCTCTCGACAGCACTCGAAAGCTTCCGCACTACGGTCGGTGCACTTCGCGGTGAACTGATCGGGGACCTTTCGATCGGCGTGATCGACAACTGGGCGACGGAGAGTTGCTATCCTCTGGCGGAAGTGCTTCGGGCGTTCAGGGCCAAGGCACGGTTCGTTCACATTCAGTTTCACACGATGGCGCCGGACGAAATCGAGCACGCGGTGCTTGACAACCGGGTCAACCTCGGTATCGGCGTCTTCCACCGGCACCGCCCGGGGTTGCTTTACGAGGCGCTCTACGATGATCCGGTCGAGCTTTACTGCGGTTCGGGCCATCCGCTGTTCGACCGGGATCCAGGCGAACTCGACCGCGAGGACCTGGACGCGGCCGATCTCGTTCACCGTGCCTACCTGTCGGAGCGGCAGGTCGCCCCGCTGACGGCGGAACTTCGATCGACCACTTCGGCCTGGCAGATCGAAGGCATCGCGTTTCTCATCCTGTCGGGCTGGCACCTGGGCTACCTGCCGGTCTCGTACGCCGAACGGTGGGTGATGGCCGGGCGCATGCGAATGGTCCTGCCTGGGACCTTCTGCCTCAACACGAAGATCGAACTGGTTATTCGCCGGGGAGCTCCACTAACGCTGGTCACCCAGACCTTCGCGGACATCCTGCGTGAGAAGACACGATCGTTGAATCGTGAGCGGGTAAACGGCGACGTCCGATAATTTGGTCGCGCGCGGCGATCGAGAAACCCGTGGCCGAAATCGCCGACCTGCACGATGGTCACCCCCCCTGCCCTGCGCGCGCCGTGCGAATGTGTGGAACGGCGGAAACATCCCGTGGATGCCGCCCACCAGGAACACTTTCCCGATGCCGGCGAAATCGATCATCCCGGACGCCATGATGTTGCGAGTCTGTCTCCAAATGCGACTCATGAGTCGCATTTGAGAACGAAAGCGGAAGAAGTCCTCGCCTTTACGCAGGTTCAAGGTCTGCCTATATGATTTTTTATGTTGCCCAGGCACGATACCTTCATGGACCAGGACATGCGGGCGTTCTGGAACAGCTTGGCAGCGCCCCAGACAGGTGATCTGCGCCTGTACCGCGGCACGGCGCTCGCCCTCTATCTAGTGCTTCCCCGAAAATCAACTAAGCTATTTATTCTATGTGATAAATCGTGATATTATCGCCGCGAAGATCAAGGCTGAATAGCCGTTTTCGGCCCCTTTTGACTCAATTCGGGCCGATGTGCACACTTCTTCGCGAGGCAAGGATGAGACAGGTACGCAATCCGCAGATGGAATTCGGCGAGGTTCACATCGAAAACATCGAGCTGGACCTCAAGTCCAGGGACGACATCCCGGCCCTGCTGCTGGGTCTTGGCCCCATCGTGTAGTTTGTTCGTAGAACCACGCTAAGGAAGAACGGAGCAAGAACGTTCGCTACGGACGGGCTTCCTGGATCACCCTGT
>JAPOVX010000138.1:0-1749 GCA_026707935.1 Paracoccaceae bacterium | reverse complement strand
GAAAACCGGCTCGGTCTCGCCGTTCATGTCTCTTTGCTGAGGTTTCCCGGCCAGGGCTGGAAGGAATACAGCCCCTTGCCAGCCGAGCTGGTGGCCTGGTTGGGAGAGCAAATCCATGTCGAACCCGATGTGCTTCAAGACTATGCCCGGCGATCAAACACACGTCACGAGCATCATGCTCTTGCATTGAGTCATCTCGGTCTGACGCCGTTTGCCGCAGATCACATGGGCATCGCGGCTGATATTGCCGCCAAAGCGGCGTTCTCCACTGACCATGGTGCAAAGATTATCGAGGTGCTGATCGCGGAACTTCGGGAGCGCCGCCTGGTTCTCCCGAGCATCAATACGCTGGAACGTCTCGCTCTGAAGGGGCGAGCCCGGGCACGGCGGGAGGCGGCCATGGCACTCCATGACGCACTGACCGGGAAACAACGCGACCGCCTTCAGGCGTTGCTTGCGAATGATGCGATGATCGGCCAGTCACGCCTGACCTGGTTACGAGGCTTTCCCATTTCGACCAGTCCAGCCAGCTTGCATGCCCTTCTCGAGCGACTGAGGTATCTGCGATCGCTCGATCTTCCCGAGGGTCTCGGACAGAACCTTCATCCGGTCCGTCTGACCAGGTTCGCGCGGGAAGGCGCTGTCGCCCACATCAGTTCACTGAACGGCTTCGGATATCGTCGGCGCATCGCCACTCTCGCGGCGCAGATGATGGAGTTGGCCGTCACGATCACCGACGCGGCCATTGCCATGTTCGAGCGCCTGACCGGCCAGATGTTCTCACGATCCCGCAACCGGCAGGATCAGAACTGGGGCACAGGGAAAGCGCGCGCCGGCAAGTTGATTCAGCTGTTCGGAGAAACGATCGACACGATGCACAGAGCCCTCGAATCGGGGCAGGATCCGTTTGCAGCACTCGACCTGGAAATCGGCTGGCGCAAGCTCCTGGAACGAAGGGCCAAAATTGCCGAATTCGGTGAATTGGCGACAAGCGATCCCTTGTCGCTTGCATCCGAACGCTACACCTACATGCGCAAGTTCGCGCCGGCCTTTCTCGAGGCATTCGAGTTCAATACACTGGAGGCGGGCGAAGAACTGCAAACTGCGATCGCCCTTCTTCGAGATCATAACCGCAGTGGCAAGAGAAAGCTGCCTGACGATTTGCCCATGCCCTTCCCCGCGAAGCACTGGCGGTCCCTGATCTTCGAAGACGGCCAACCCAAACGCCGGGTCTGCGAAACCGCCGTCATCGCCACCTTGCGTGACCGGTTGCGCGCCGGCGATGTCTGGGTCGAGGGCAGCCGGGACTATCGGCGCTTCGACAGCTATCTCATGCCACGAGACAAGGCCGAACCGGTGTTGAAGGATACCAGCTTCGAGACCTGTTTCGACACCTGGATCGAGGGGTGCCGAAAACGTATGACGAACCGGCTCGATCAGGTCGACGCTGCATTGAAGCACGGCCGTCTGTCCAGTGTACGGATCGAGCGCGGTTGCCTGAAGATCACACCTCATGACGCGGTGACGCCGGCAGCGGCCCTGCGCCTGGACCGCGCCATCGACGCCGTAATGCCACGCATTCGCATCACCGAACTGCTCTGGGAGGTCAACGCGCGTACCGGCTTCCTCGACGCCTTTGTCGATCTTCGATCCGGAGGAAAACACCCGGAGCCCGCCGCCCTACTCGCGGCGATCCTCGCCGGCGCCGTCAACCTGGGGCTTGAGCGGATGGCTTATGCCTCCACCCGG
>JAPOVX010000157.1 GCA_026707935.1 Paracoccaceae bacterium | reverse complement strand
TGTGACCCGTGAAATCGATCGAATGGTCGCCTGATTGCGACTATTCGATATAAGCCCCTCCCTAACATCAAGACAAGTTCCGTCGCAAGAAACCCGGAATCGCGGCCCGCGATGCGGTCCGCCGCCGCCGGCGCCTAGCGGTTTCTGGACACCGGCAATTGCGGCCTTTAGCCTCTCCTTCCGCGAATCAGGCCATTACCCGATACCCGGGCGGGTCCTGAAGCTCGGACCGGATTGAGGCGCGACGGCGGAGGGAGCAATGAACATCAGGACGATCGACATCCATGCGCATTTCTTTCCCGAGGCCTATCTGAAACTGGTCGCCGAGGAAGGCGGCCAGTACGGGATCGGTGGCGAGTGGGATGGAGTCGATGGACCGAGTATCGCCATCGGCAATCGGATTACGCCGGTGGAGATCCGTTACTACGACGTTTCGGCAAGGCTGGCCTCGATGGACGACCAGGGCGTCTCCGTCCATGCGCTGTCGCTCACCCAACCGATGGTCTACTGGGCGCCCGCGGATCTTGCGAGGCGCCTGTCGGAAGCCTTCAACGACGCCTGCGTCGAGGCTCACCTCTCCCACCCTGACCGATTCGTCGGTCTGGCGACTCTTCCGATGCACGAACCCGATGTTGCTCTGGCGGAACTGGCCCGAATCCGGGACTTGCCGGGAATTCGGGGTATCTACATGGGCACCCGGGTCGGCGACAGGGAACTGTCCGACGAAAGTTTCTTCCCGATCTACGACGCAATTCAGGACCGGGGATTCGCGGTGTTCCTTCATCCCGTCAACGTCGTCGATCCCGCCCGACTTCGGAAATTCTATCTGACCAACTTTATCGGCAATCCGACCGAATCGGCGATCGCTGCTTCCCATCTGATCTTCGGCGAAGTGCTGGACAGGTTTCCGGACTTGACGTTCTGCCTGCCTCACGCCGGCGGTACCTTCCCCTACCTTGTGGGACGAATCACGCACGGATGGGGGGTACGCCCGGAATGCCGGCATTTGCGCAATGCGCCTGACACGTATCTGCGGCGGTTCTACTACGACACCATCACGCACGCCCATCCGGCCCTGGACTATCTCATCTCGCTTGTCGGCGCCGACAGGGTCGTCCTTGGCAGTGACTTCTGCTTCGACATGTCCTACGAGCGTCCAGTCGAGTTCGTCACCCAACATGCGGGCCTCAGCGAGGGCGAGCGGTCCTTGATTCTGTCCGGGAACGCGACTAGGCTTCTGGGGATGTGAGACCCGAACAGCAGCGGCGGCGAAATCGCGGTTGCCCCCGGGTGTCGTTCCGAAAGCCCGATGCTTCCGGCATCGCTTTGTCTTGGAGGTTGGAATGCGGCGCAGGGAAGTGCCGACCGAACCGGAAGTCACCGCCTGGCCCGACTACCCGGCGGCTGTCCGCGGAGGCGGGTTCGTGTTCACTTCGGGAGTGAGAGGGGGGCGGACGGACGCCAAGCCCGCGTCCTACTCCGATGTGCCGCCTGAATTCGCCGGACCTTCGCAAGGCTTCGTCCTGGTCGACGAGTTGGAGGGGGAGGCGACGGCGGACGCGTGGCGCGCCCACGGGAATCTGGAACGCGTCCTGGCCTGTGCCGGGACGCGGGGCGACCAGATCCTGCGGCAACGCATGTGGCAGCGCGACAAGCGGTTCTTTCCGGTGCTCGAACGGGTTCGGAAGATCTGGCAGCCCGAGGCTGCCCCAAGCAGCGGACTCGGCGTGTCAAGTGTCGGAGGCCGGTGCGGCGGCTGGTTCGGAATCGAGGGAATCGCAGTCGACGTCGAGGACCAGGACTGCCTCGGCGCGCGCCAGATACTGACCCCTGCCGGAGACGCCGCGAACCCGTCGGCCTCGATCTACTCGCAGATGTCGGCGAGCGGGCCGCTCGTTTTCCTTGCCGGCCATATTCCAATCAGGACCGCACTGCCGGGCAAGCCCGTGGTTTCCAGTTTCGACGATGTTCCGGAGGAGGGACGGTTCCTTGAGACAGGACGCAGTCATCCGGACGCGCGCGACGGCCCGATCGCGGCACAGACCTGGTTCGTCTACAACGAGATCCGACGTGCCCTGGCGAGCAACCGCATGGCGATGTCTGACATCGTGCATGTTCGCGTCTATCTCGCCGACCTTCGTGATTTCGGGACCTTCCACCGGGTTCATCAGCACTTCTTTTGTGACTGTGCTCCCGCGTTGACTGTGGTCGGGTTCGATGAAGTGGGTCACAAGGGTTGCAGAATCGAGATTGAACCGACGGCGCTGCGTCCGGGCACTCTTGGCCGTTCCGATCTCTCGTGGCCCTGGCCTGCCCCCTTCGCAGGTCCTGCCGCCGTAGGTGCGGGTCCGCTCCTGCTATTCGCGGGCATGTTGGGAGTCGGGCCGGGCGGCCGCATTGTGGGAAGTGCCGAAACGGTCGCTCCCGAAGCGTCGGATCTCGTGCGCTCGCTGGAATCGGGCACGAGTTCACCATCGGTGCCGGCACAGATCTGGTGGGCATGGCGCCGCATCCAGGAATGCTGCGCCGCGTCCGGGATCGGCACGGAGGCGATCGCCAAGACCGTGGTCTATCTCCGCTCGGAAGCGGACCTCGTCGCCTACGAGGCAATTCGTTCCCTCTTTACGGCCGGGGATCTGCCGGCTTTCGACTGCGTGTTCGTGCCGGACCCGGGACCGGTCGAGGAAGCGGCAGTTCAGATCGACGTGACAGCATTGAACTGCGCTTGATTTCGGGTTAACTTCAAAAATATTCGAACTTTCTGGGAGAGAAGATCAATGAAAGAACTGGTAACTCTTGGTGTGTCCGCTGCTCTGGCCGCGGTACTCGCAAATACGGCGCCCGCGATCGCGCAGGACGGATATCCCGACCGGCCGATCAGTGTCGCGGCATGTTATCCGGCCGGCGGCGGCGTCGACCGCAATTTGCGGATGGTCGAGCGCGTTGCCGCGAAATATCTCGGGCAGTCGCTGCTTCCACAGTACCGGACCGGAGGATCCGGAACGGTCGCGATGCAGTTCATCAAGGAAGCGGATCCCGACGGATATGAGTTGGCGATCTGCGACAACGGCGGCGCAATAATTGCCCCGATCGCACAGGGACTGGATCTCGACGCGGACGACTTCACACCAATCGCACAGGTCTCTTTCGTCCCGTGGATCATGACGACCCGGGCGACATCCGCTTATGAAAACCTCGAGTCATTCCTCGAGGCGGCGATGGCCGCAAGCGACCCGATCGCAATCGAGATCTCCGACATTGCGACGTCGGACCACTACGGGTGGCTGCTTTTGCTCAAGCAGGCAGGAATCTCGCCCGCGAAGTTCAAGTGGAACCCGCATGGCGGCGGAGGTCCGAAGATGAGGGCAATCATCGCGGGAGAGGGCGAACTCCTGTTCGACGACGCCGGCGAGATCGAGGGTTACGTGAAGGACGGCACCCTGCGTCCGCTTGCCGTGGCCGCGGCGTCACGCCTTCCCCAGTTTCCGGACGTGCCGACCATGCAGGAACTGGGCTACGACGTGATCGCAGGATCGTCGGTCGCGATCTACGCTCCACCCGGCCTGTCGGACGACAAGGTGGCCAGACTGCAGGACGCCATGCGGCAGATCAAGCAGGATCCCGCCTTGCTCAAGGCATTCGAACTGACCTTGCAAGACCCGGACACGTTCATCGTCGACGAGTTCGAGGCGGCATGGCGCAAGGACTGGGAGAACGCGTCCGAACTGCTGAAGGCGGCCCTGGGTGGGTGAACTTCCCATCCGGACGGTGGAAGGTTCTTGAGATGGAAGCTTGAGGGTACGCTCGCCGTTGCTGTACTCACGGTAGGCGTACTCCTCTTCTTCACGGCGCCAAACCTGGTTCGGGGTTGGGCGTTCTCGATTCCGGGGACAACCGATGTCGCGCTAGAGCCGGTATTTTTCCCGCGCCTCGCGTCGTTGCTGCTGGCGTCGTCGGCAGTGCTCGTGCTGGCGACAATCCCGCTACGCTCGGGTGCCCTGCCGGCGGTCGAGACCGATTCTGGTGCCTACCTGCGCGCGGGCGCGGGCCTTGCCGGCATCCTGGTCTACCTGATCTCAGTGGTCACATTCGGGTTTGTCGTTTCCACGGTCGTGTTCATAACCGTCGCCAGCTTTATCGGAGGGTACCGAAAGTTGGCGATTGTCATTCCGGTCGCGATCGGAGTCGCGGTCGCGTTGAGACTTGTATTTCGGTTCGGCCTTCATGTGGGCCTGCCTGAAGGGCTCCTGCTCTAGCCGACGGACGGAGATCGATGTTCGAGGATCTGCTCGCCGCCGCCGTCGTCGTCTTCAACTGGCAGACCATCGCGGCGATTTCAGCCGGCACGATTGCCGGCCTCATGATCGGCGCGATCCCGGGGTTGAGCGCGACGATGGGGATGGCGCTGCTTTCGCCGTTCACTTTTTTCGTGGGGCCGTTGATCGGTATTCCGTTTCTCATCGGCCTGTTCAAGGGAGGAACGTTCGGCGGATCAATTTCCGCGATACTGATCGGCACGCCGGGAACTGCGGCCAACGCGGCAACCCTTCTCGACGGCTACGAGATGCGGAAACAGGGCAAGGCGGGCCCCGCCATCATGGGTGCGCTGAACGCCTCGCTGATCGGGGACGCCTTCGGAACGGTTGCCTTGATCTTCGGAGCGCCGGCGCTGGCCCTGATCGCGATCCAGTTCGGCCCGCACGAGTTCTTCGCGCTGGTGCTCTTCTCGCTCACCATGATCTGCTATGTTTCAGGACGTTCCCTCGCAAAGGGCGTCCTCGCCGCCACGATGGGCGTGTTCTTTGCGTTGATCGGGACCGACCCGATCGGGGGCACTCCGAGGCTCACGTTCGGCCTGCGCGAACTCACGGGCGGTTTGAACGTCATTGCCTTGGTGACCGGACTTTTCGGCATCACCGAGGTGCTCATCCAGATGGAGTCGTTCGGGAGAAGCCGGAAGAGCGTGGCGAGTTCGGTCAACGTCCATCTTGCCGGTGCGGGAATGCAATTCCGATCCGTCGTGAAGCATTTGTGGACGATCGTGCGTTCCTCGCTGGTCGGGACCTTCATCGGCGCCCTTCCGGGAATCGGCTCTGAGACCTCGCCCTGGGTTGCCTACGGTTTGGCGAAGCGGGCCTCGAAAGAACCCGAGAAATTCGGCAGGGGCGCCTACGAGGGCGTTGTGGCCCCTGAGGCGGCCAACAATGCCGTGTGCGCCGCCGCCATGATCCCGATGCTCGTGTTCGGGATTCCGGGCGACATCGTCACTGCAATCCTGATGAGCGCGCTCATCGCCCAGGGCCTGCAGCCGGGCCCGTTTCTGATTTCCGAACACCGCGACGTGATCTTCGGGTTGTTCATGTCCGTCCTGTTCGCGACCGTCGCCCTTTACGTTTTCGGGCGATTGACGATGCGCTGGTGGATTCGAATCATGACGATCCCGCGGCCACTGCTCTACTCGATCGTGGTCGCGTTCTGCGTGGTCGGTACCTACTCGGTGAAATCGAGCAGTTTCGACCTCGCGGTGATGTTCGCTTTCGGGATAATCGGCTACGTCTTGCGCAAGCTCGACATCGCGATCGCGCCGATGCTGCTGTCCTTCGTCCTTGCCAAGATCCTGGAGGAATCTCTGCGCCGAGGGCTGGTGCAATCGGACGGGAGCATTCTTGCCTTCTTCGAGAGGCCGATCACGGCCGTCATCCTGTCGCTGACGGTGCTGGTCCTGATCGCGTTCGCGGTTCTCGAATTGCGGCGACGCAGGACCGGTCGAACGCGGGACGAGGCGGGATGATCCGGCAAGCGCCACGCGAAAACCGAAACGCGTCACATCGACCGGACCCGTCGACACCGCGCCCGCGCACCGAGCCGTTCTTTAGGCGACCATTGCCCGGGAAGGATTGCCTCACATGAAAATCGAGTACCAGCAACATCCTGACGGTCCTCCCGGAACGCCACCGATTGCGGCACGCGCGGGGGACCTTGTTTTCACCGGGGGACAAATGGCGGTCCATCCGACGCTGGGCATCCCCGCGGAGGCGAAGCTGCTGCCCAATTACTATTGGCACGGGTCCAGCGTCCACCGGCAGTTGTCGTACGTCTACGCGAACCTGGACACGACCCTGCGGCAACTGGGAGCGTCATTACCGAGATGCCTCAAGATCAACTCGTACCACACGGATCCGAGCGAGGTCGACATGGCGTTGCGGGTTCGGAAGGAGTGGTTCGACGCGGCCGCGGCTCCACCGAGCAGCCTTCTGATCATTCCCGAACTCCCGGTGCACGGGGCGACCGTGAGTCTCGACATGACGGTGCTTGCCTCGGACGCGGAACTGGACCGCGATCTGGTGCCGATCAAAAGCGTCCAGGCCATTGGCCAGGTCGCCGCGATCGGGTGGTCGGTGTACTCACAGGCCGTTCGGGGTGGCGGTTTCGTCTTCACGCGCGGAACGACGTCCACCGGGCCGCGCGGCCCGATCGACGAGATCGTTCCCCATCCGGAACTGCCATACAGACACAACCCCGTTCGATTTCAGACGAGATACGTGCTCGAGTACCTGGGAAAACTTCTCGATGACGCGGTGTGCAGCTTCGACGACGTCGTGCGCGCAGAAATCTATCTTGAGCGCATGTCCGACTTCGCCGTGTTCGACGAGGTCTGGCGCGAACACTTTCCGGTCGACCCGCCGGCCCGGTTCATCGTTCAGTCTCGTTTGGCTGTCCCGCACACGGTTGTGGAGATCGAACTGGTGGCAATCGACCCCGGGGGGCCCTACAGGAAGGAGATCATCTCGACGGACGACGCACCAACGCCCCTGGGCGCGGAACCGCAGGCCGTGAGGGCGGGACCCTACCTGTTTCTCTCGACGCAGATGGCCACCGACTACCGCTCGGGTGTGGCTGTCGAGGCACGCCCGGATCCCGATTTTCCGTTTCACACGTCGGGCATCGGCCTCCAATCCCGCTACATTCTGAGGAATGTGGAGGCCATCTGCCGCGCAGCAGGTACGAATGTCCGCAATCTGGTGAAGCGTCGCGCCGTGTACGCCGACTACAACGATCTCCAGGAAGCGGAAGAGCCTTGGCGGGCGAAACTCGGCGACCGGCTGCCCCCGACCACCAACCTGCGCACGGACGGTCCCGCCCTGGTGCCGGGATGCAGGGTTCTGTACGACCTGACTGCCGTGATCGAAGGTTGAAATCCGGCGGACGAAACGACATTCTCGCCCGAATGCGACGGCAGCCGGGGCGATCGTGAACCGGTCTGGACCGGGATCCGAAATATTCAGGAGGAAACCAATGGTGAAGAGACTGTTCTTGAACCCGGATGACATGTGGGCGCGCGTCGAGAACGGTGAACTGCTGTACACTCCGATCATCGTGGCCAGCGACGAGTCGCACACGCACATCTACCTTTCCGGCCAGACGCCGCGGTTGCCGAACGGTGATGTTGTCGCGAAGACGATGCGCGAGCAGTTGCGCCAGACTTGCGAGAACATTGGAATCGGTCTCAATCACGTCGGAGCGACGTTCGACGACGTCGTGACGTCGACGACCTACGTGCTCGATCTCGCAGAGTACTACGAGGCGTCCGACGAACGCTTCAAGTACTTCCGGAACAACCGGCCCGCAAGCACGCTCATTCAGGTGGCCGGACTGGGGGTCCCCAAGGCCAGGGTGGAGATCACCGTCGAGGCGATCATCGAGACCGAGCGATTCCGCGTCGACTGACGGAGGCAGTTCGCGAGGTCGCCCGGGCGGAGACGTGCGCTAGACTGCAATCGTGTCGGAGTTCCGGTAGCTGACCCTCTGGAATATCGCCATCACGATCAGCAGAATGACGGTCTGGATGATCATGAACGCCGCGAGTCTCGCCGAATGACGCTCCATCAGCAGGAAGAAGACAACCGACATCACCTCGGTCCCGTTTCGGTATAGGAACATGACTGAGGAGAACTCCCTCACCAGGACCACGAACATCATCAGCCAGGCGGAGAATACTCCCGGCTTCAGGAGCGGAAGCAGGATCCTTCTTGTCGATTGCCACCAGGTCGCTCCGTGGATTCGAGCGGACTGCTCAAGTTCATCATGGATCGACATGCGGACCGAATAGATCGTCCGGTAGGAGAGGTAGAAGTAGCCGATAACGTATGCAAAGATGATGATTGCGAGGGTGTTGTAGATCGGTGTCCTCACGAACGCGAAGAGAACCATCATCCCGAAGATCGCTCCGGGGATTGCGATCGGAAGAAGGCAAAGCAGTCCCATAAAGGATTCGCCGCTTCTCGATCTTGTCTGCGAAAGCACCGCTGACAGGAGAACCGCGACTGTGGCAGCGACCGAACAGGCCAACAGGGAATTGGCAATCGCGCGCCTTGTGACATCGTACTCGAATAGGACGCTTCGGAAGTTGTCCAGCGTGAACAGGCTGACCTGGAACGATCCTGCCCAGTACTTCTGGAGGCCGACCAGAACCAGCACGAGGAGAGGCGCGATCACGGCGATCGTGACGTAGGATACGACCAGCCCGAATGCGACCCAACGCCACTTGCCGAGCCGGACGCGGCTGGCACGATAGCCTTTTCCGGTGACCGTGGTGAACTGGCGTTCGCCCAGCAGTCTCCGCTGTATCCAGATCCCGGTGCCGGCGATCAGGATCGCCAGAATTCCCAGCGACGCTGCCATGGTCACATCCTGCGGATAATCGCTCATCAGAGACCATATGCGCGTGGCCAGGACGTAGTTCCCGCCGGGAGCTCCGAGGGCCATGGGGATTTCGAGGGTGCCTACCGTAAACACGAACACCAGTACCATTCCGGAGAGAAGCGCCGGCCCGTTGACGGCCAGCGTCACGCGCCAGAGCACCTGCCAGTTGCTGGCCCCGTGGATGCGCGCGATCTCCTCCAGGCTCGGGTCCATCTGCCTCAGCGAGGCGACGGCGTACAGATACATGAACGGAGAGTAGAATATCGACTGGATGACGATCATCGACGTCAGGGAGTAGACGTCAGGCAAAAGCTCCGGCGGCCATCCCCAGTCGGTCATGAGGCGGGTGAACATTCCGGCCCGGGGCACGAGAAGCATCCGCCAGGCCATGGCTCCGACGAATGCAGAGATGAACAACGGTATGACGCACAGGATCTCGAGCAGGCGGCGTGCGGGCACATCGGTGCGTGCGTTGACCCATGCCAGCGGGACACCGATCACCGCCGCGCCGAAGGTCGCGCCCGTCGCGAATAGAATCGTCGTGACGATTTCCCGCCCGACGGTGGGATGCTCCAGGATTCTCGCGAAACCGCCGAGGCTGAACGAGCCGGACTCGGTGAAGGCGGCATATACGGACATCGAGGCCGGATACACGATCGCCAACGAAATCAAGGCCGCGGCGGCCCAGAAGGCCAGCCTGTCCATCCTGAGTTCGCCCCGGAGCAGTCTCCTGGCCGTGCGCATGGCGGCCGTTACCGTCATGAGACCCGTCTCATCGCACGGCGGAGCGGAAGAAAGCGGCACGGGGGAGACACAGCGCAGCCGGAACGGTCGAAAACAACCGAGTGGTCTTCGGAACGATGTTCAATTTTGCGGCATGTTTTCGTCCGGCGGATCACGCGAGGTTTTCGCGGACCGGTTTTCGGCAAGCCTTCTACCGAACTTGAGGGTCCGAGAGATTGCAACCAGTTTAGACTCGAGGTCCCCGCAGTCTTTCCGGAAGTGCAGATGATGATATGTCCGGTTGGATGCGGAAAGAGTTCGAACATGTACGAATCCTTGACCGATCCAGTTTCACTGAAATCCGGCATCAAGCGGCCGGCAGCGCGATGCATCTTTCACCGTCGATCTCGAGGCGGACCGTTGCCCCATCCTCGATAGCCAGGCCACCGTCCACCCACACCCGCATCCGCGCGAACCCGGTGTCGACAAGCATCTCGGTCCGGTCGCCCAGATACTGACTTTTGTGGACCTTGCCGCAAATCAGGTTTTCCTCCGATTCGGGATTCGTCCTGTGCACCTTCATCCATTCTGGCCTCACCAGAACCGTGACATCGCCGGTCAGCACCTCCGTCCCTCTGGAGACGTGGATTACGCAGGAATTGCCATCATCGCCAACCAGTCGAACTTCGACCAAGCGTGTTTCGGTCGACCCGTTCCCCTCGATCGTGCCCTTCAAGAGATTTGCGACTCCGATGAAATCCGCCACGAACCGCGTTTTCGGCTCGCTGTAGAGGGAACGCGCATCGCCTCGCTGCTCGATTCTGCCGGCGTTCATGACGAGCAGTTCGTCGCCAAGGGCCATCGCCTCCGCCTGATCGTGCGTCACGTAGATCGCGGTGGTCCCGATGCCGCGCTGAATGTCCTTCAGCAGATAGCGCATCTCCTCGCGAAGTTTCGCGTCAAGGTTGCTGAGAGGTTCGTCAAACAGCAGGACCTTGGGATTGCCGACAATCGCGCGCGCAAGAGCTACCCGCTGCTGTTGTCCCCCCGACAGGTCCGTTGCGTTGCGGCTACCAAAGTCACCGAGTCGCACAACGTCCAGTGCCTCACGGACGCGGCGCGAGATTTCGGAACTGATTTCTTTCCTCATTCGCAGTGGAAACGCCACGTTCTCGTGGACGCTCATATGCGGCCAGATGGCGTAGGACTGGGCCACCATCCCCATTCCGCGCGCATTTGGCGGAACGAAAAGCCCCTCGTCCACTTTTGTCATGATCTCGCCGTCGATGACGATCTCGCCGGATTCCGGTTGTTCCAGTCCACCGACACATCGCAGCGTGGTGGTCTTGCCGCATCCGCTGGGTCCAAGAAGGACGAGTAGATTGCCTTTCTCGACCTCGAAGTTCACGTCGTCGACGGCCCACGAATCGTCGTATTTCTTGCGGAGTCCCTGTACCGCCACGTACGCCGTCACTTGGTCCTCCCGGGTGTCGGCCGGCGCCTCGACAAGTAGCAAAGGGGCGGCGTCAATGGCGCCGCCCCGAAGTCCGGATTCACGTCGCGTTTCACCATTTCCGAAGAACGCCCACCCGGGGCATCAGGTGAAACTCTAGTTCCGCTTGCGCGTCACTTCGCGAAGATTGCTGCAAATTCTTCCTGAGCAGTCCGAACAAGGTCCGCGTTCGTAGCGATCTCCCGATAGTCGGGAGCGAAGGCCGCATCGCCGATGTCATCGGCGTTTGGCGTCAGGGCAAAACTGCTGGGAACTCCTTCCCTACCCGGAATTCGACCTTCGTACTTTTCGAAGATCTGCTGCCCGGGATGACTCCTGAGGAAGTCGATCCACAATTGAGCGGCGTTCGGATGCGGTGCATCTGCAAAAGCTGCCGTCGCCTGCTCCTGAAGCATGACGCCCTCTTTGGGGATCGCGGTCCGAATATGGGTCGCCCCCTGGTCGGACAACACGTTGGCATCGGCTGAGACCCCGAGAATCGACAGCGGTCGTTCGCCTGACATCATCATCTCGACGCCATGCATGGATGTCGAGGAAATCAGCACGTCCTGTGCCGCCAGCTTCTCCCAGTAGTCCTCAGGCAGCCTCTGCTTCAGGTAATGATACACCAGGGCGACCGATTGCAGGGTGGAACCGTCCATCAGGCTCATCTTTCCCTTCAATTCCGGTTTCAGCAGGTCGTGCCAACTCGTGATTTCCAGATCGGGCAGCTCGTCGCCGTTCCACATCGGAAACATCATGTACATGTCCGAGGTCCAGTACGGCCGGTTGTTCAAGCCGATCCTTTCCGGCAGCTTCATGTGTTCATATTCGGGTGATTCATATGCCATGATCAGACCGCGTTCGACCGCGTCGGTCAGCCACGTGATTGCAGGCATCGTCGTCACGTCGCCTGAAATCGGAACGCCCTGACTCACCTCCGCTTCGATTCGGGCGATTGTCCCGGACGTGTTCCTGATGTCGTAAGACACCTTGAAGTCGTCAGGCAGGCACCAATAGCTGAGGAAACCCTCGCGGTGCGCGTTCTGCGTCTCTGGTGTCTCGAAGACGCTCGCGACAACGATCAGTTCGCCCTCCTCGATTGCCTTCGCAACCCGAGGATCATCGCACCGATCCTCAGCGACGACGCCCGCGGCGTTGAAAAACGCGAATGCGCCGACCGCCAAAGCGGAAGCGGAACGCGATAACACGGTTCTGTAAGTCTTCATGATCAACCCTCCTTGTCGATACATCGAGAAACACGCATGTCCAAAAGGCATGTTTCCACCTTAAAGCATTCAAAACTCTTGGGAGGATATATTTCTGGAAGTTACGCGTCAAGGTATCGCGTCTTGTAATGAGGCGACCGAATTGGAAGAAACACTCTTTCCCATTTGCCTGACTACGTGATTCCCTGTTGAAAAACAGCAACCTGACGCAGGGGTTAAGCAGGAAATGCAGGAATTCGGACGACTCTTCGACAGGGTGGAAGCCCCCCCGGATCAGCAACGCGGCCCGAGTAAGGGCTCGGGTTGTCCTGTCACGAACCGGGCGGCTTTTCCTGCGTTCCTTCGCCGCTTCATGAAGCTCGAGCGCGGCGCACCGGGCCGAACGCCTCGGTTCGGACATGACGGCATTCGTCGGCAATGTCCGGGCGCTGACGTGGAAGCCGGCGTTGATCCGCGCGGTTCGCGCCAACAGGCAAGAAGCAATCTATCCGTCCGAGTTGTAAGGTCAGGATTTTGCCATCCGCGATACTGCGAGGAACACAGCCGAATTGTCGAGGTCGCCGTCACCCGCCCGTTCGGCGTTTTCCATCACCTCGAGATAGCGATTGACCATCGGCAAGTTTGCGTGCCCGTTGCGTGCGGCCATCTCGCGGATCAGCTTGAAATCCTTTTGAGACTGGGCGATCCGCCCAAGCGGCGTGAAGTCGCGCGCGACCATCAGTGGTCCCTTCGCGTCCATGACATCAGACCGCGCCGCAGAACGCAGCGCCGTCTGCAGGTAGGTAGCAGGATCGAGTCCCAGAGATTCGGCAAGAACGAGGCCTTCGGCGACGGCGGCCCGGTTCAGACCGAGAACGGAATTGATCGCCAGTTTGGTCCTGTTCCCGTTGCCGATGACCCCGACCCGTTCACGGTTGGGCGATATTGCATCGGCAACCTGTTCGAAGGCGTCGAGTCCTGCCGCATCGCCGGCAAGCAACAGGAGCGCCGTGCCTTGCCGGACCTGGAGGCTCGTGCCCGAGATCGGGGCCTCGACGAGCACGATTGAGCGTTTCCGGGCGGACTCCGCCAACTCGACGATCTGGTCGGGGTCGCATGTGCTCATCGTGACGAGCACCTTGTCCGTGACCTCGGGCGCGGCCACGATTATGTCGGCCAGTTGGTCAGTGCTGAAGACGGCCGAGAGAATGATGTCGCTTTGCCAGATCGCTTCGGGATCCGCAGGCATCCCGCCCTTTTCCCGCAGGAGCGTTCCCCGCACTTCGTCCACATCGTAGCCAACGACGCCATGTCCCTCGGCCAGGAGGCGTTCCGCCAGGGCCGTGCCGATCAGCCCCAGCCCGAAGATCCCGACGGTCGTGGCCATCAGGCAGCCCCCCTATCCTGCCGCCTTGATGTCGGCTAGCTGCGCAATCGAATGGTTCGACAGCGGCAGCGAGACAGGCTCGCCGGTCTCGGCCGACAGGTCTGCGGCCGAATATGCCTCCATCACAAGCCGCGCATCGGCCGGATCGACCATCGCGGGGCGGTCCATCAGCACGGCCTCGAGGAAATGGATCGTCTCCGGCCCCATCTGGCCGGCAAACACGTGATCGACGTGTTCACCCGGCATGGTCGACATCGGGAATTGCGTGCCCCCGGACACCGTGTTCAGCCAGTGATCGCGCGCGGTGTCATCCAGGACCAGTGCGCCCTCGGTTCCCGTGATCTCGATCCAGGTCGCGCAATAGTTCGGATAGCTCGGCGGCAGGTTCCAGCCGCCCCCGATAACGACCAGCGTTCCGTCATCCATCGTCACCGTCGTCCACATGCAGTCGAAGGAACCGTTCAGGTCCTTCATGTAGCCATAGGCGCCCTGCGAATAGATCTTAACGGGCCTGGCGGGCTCCAGAAGCCAGAAGACAAAGTCGAGATCATGGGTGGATTCCATCGCCGCAGGCGACAGCTTGATACGATTGGCGACCTTCTTGCCGAGGTTCCGCGACACGTGGCGGCTGACCATGACGTTGACCACCTTGCCGAGCCTGCCTTCGGAAATGGACTTCCGGGCATAGGCGATCTTGGGGTTGAACCGCTGCGAATAGCCGATGGTGAATTTCACGTCCCTGGCGTTGGACAGGGCGATCAACTCGTCGGCTTCCCAGAACTCCAGCGCAATGGGCTTTTCCAGGAGGACGTGCTTGCCCGCCTTCAGGCAATCACGGGCGATCGGGTAGTGGGTCTCTTCGGGAGCCGTCGAGATGTAGACCACACTGAT
>JAPOVX010000140.1 GCA_026707935.1 Paracoccaceae bacterium | reverse complement strand
GGCATCAGGAATTCCGTGATGAGCATTTTCGAGGTCAGTGATATCCGGCCAGGTGAATCCTTCATGGCGCGCGACCTGATCCTCGGGGGTGATCCGTTCCTGGTAACGGAACGCTCCGCCACACAGACTATGCTTCAATGGGAACATTTCGCGATGCGCATCGTTGCGATTCAGGGACATCATGTCATCGCGGGCGGATTGCTGCCCTACCGGCCGGAACTGTCGGCGCAGGTCATCGACGAAGTCAACCTGCGCGCCAACGATGCCGAGGTTGGAATCGGGGAGCGGCTCAGCGAACAGGATGGACATGATAGCCAGGAAGTGATCCGGCGCCAGTCTCTCGCCAAGGTCCTGAAAATGTCAGCGGCCCTGTTTTCCGAGGCGTGGCTGGAGGGAACCGTGCTGGATCCGGATGATGTGGAACATCCCACCCTGGTGAACACGGACGGGGACGAAATCGAGTTCATTGAGCTGCACTGTTCATTCGCCAAAGGCACGACACGGAAGCAATTGCGAGACCTGCTGAACGCTGCGCCTGATATGGAAGCAGCGTCATCAAAGGTCTGGAACTGGGTTGCTCCGGCGGGAGAGGAGGTCAAATCCCGAGCCAAACCGGCAGGCAGCATTCTCCGCAAGGCGTATCTGGAAAACAGGGCGCTGTCTCTCGGCATGATCGAATTGAAGGGTAAAAAGCTCCAGGCAATTGTCAATTCAGGCACGCGCGCGAACAAGCTGCAACACCGCCTGAAGGATATTCTGGGCGAACTGGTGTCGGAGACCGTCATGGTACACCAAGCCGTGGAACAGGCCATGGCGGCGCACCGAATGAAGCCCGAGCCCATTGAGCAGACCGTCCTGCCTCCGGAAGTCGAAAGCCAGATCATCGCGGAGGTCTACGACCGGCATTATCGGGAAGCTCTGGATCAGCCCATCCCGATGCTCGATGATACATCACCACGGTTTGCCGCCAAGACACCGGAAGGAAAGGAAAAGGTCGCCGCTTGGCTGAAAGTCCTTGAAACAGGTGAGGCAAGGATGCGTCAGTCCAGGGCAATCGAACCTTACGACTTCGCATGGATGTGGCAGGAACTCGGGGTCGCACACCTCAGAAAGTAACTTCCTGCATTTTCAAAATGACCGGTGTTTCGGACGTTCAGGATTCTGTTGCATGGGAGCCGACCTGATTGGCGTATTTGTTTTGGCCCTCTGTACCGGGTTGGTGAGTGCACGATACCATTTGATTCTGAACGGGACCCCCAGCGTGCCGGGTGGCCTCTATCCTGCAACCAGCCCTGCCAATGCCACCTTCTTGACGTTCTGCCTTCCGCCACTGCCGGCTGGGGTCCGCCATGATCCCGCCGTGTGTACTTGGTCACAGCCGCACGGCAGGCCCGTTCTCAAGCGGTTGATGGGCACAACTCACCGCGGTCTTCACCTGCGCGGCGATACCGCCAATGCCCTGGATTCCAGGCTTTTCGGCACTCTTCCAGAAAAGTTGGTGCGGGGATACTGGCGGCCGGTCCTTACCTGGTCAGGGTATATCCGGCATGATTCGCCTCATGAATCCATCGAAGAGCGGCACGGTGAATGCGGTGTCGCCGTGAGCGGGACTGTAGATCATGCCTTTGGCGATCAGTAGGTTGCGGACGGGAGCAACCGTGGTGACTCTCACGCCGAGGGTTTGGGCGATGTCTCCGGATCGATGGGGCCCCGGTCCAAGTTCTGCCATGGCACGCAAGTAGCGCTTCTGGGTCGGCGTCAATCGGTCCAATCGCACGCGGAAGAAACTCGCATCCAACTCGGCCAGTGCTTCGCGTGTTGCCCGTTGAGCGTCACTGAGCATGATCGGGGAATGATCGGCGGTATTCCAACTGTGCTTGCCCCACTCCTGAAGGAAGTACGGATACCCGTTCGTCTCGCGCAAAACCTCCGCGACGGCTTCCGGGTGGAATTCGACTCCTTCCTTGGAGGCGGGAACGATGAGCGCGTCCCGGGCGTCGTTATCGTCCAGGCGACCAACCGGTGCGAATCGAAGAGGCGTTCCGCGTACGACTTGGCGCTGCCGGTCCGTCCGACCAGCCGAGGCTGGCCCGCCGCCACCATGGTAATTGGTAGTTGCTCCTGGCTGGTGCTGTGGAGCGCGGTAATCAGCGACGCCAATTGGTCTTCCGGCACATATTGGAGTTCGTCGATAAAAAGCACGAGTGCTGTTCCACGTTCGTGCGCGGCATTGCCGAGGGTCGTAAGGAGGTCCGTGAGATCGGTGTCGAGATCGCTGCTGTCGGCCAGCCCGATCTCGGGGTCGATGTCTATCCTGACTTCCAGGTCCTGGTAATTTACCCGGAGAGCACCGACGAAACCCGCCAACGCCCGCATGGCTCTCTGTGCATTGTCCTTGAGCGCCTCGCCGCGGCTCAAGCGCAAGAGAGCCGCCCGCAGTGCCGGAGCGAGCAGTGCTGGTAGCGATCGTTCTTCGGGGGCCTCCATTCTGACGCTTACGATGCCGCGCGCTTCGGCATCGAGACGAATTCGGTTCAGGAGGACGGTCTTGCCGACCCCGCGCAGCCCGTAGAGAATGAAGCTCCGAGCTGCCCTTCCTCCGCGTATGCGGTCAAGCGCCACAACTGCGCGTTCGATCAAGTCGTCCCGCCCAACGCATTCGGGTGGGGCGTCCCGGCGCCCGGGGCGAAAGGGTTTTGCCTGGGGTCCATATTTAGCAATCTTACATTAGTTTATCGTTTTGAGATAACTTCGGGTAAGATCTGTGATGGTCAACAGGTTGTGCGTGTTCAACGGTGGACCGGCCGGTCTCCGCCAGTACCGGCGCCACTGCCCAGAGCCGTGCCATCGACAAAGCCACTTTCCGCCTCGCGACATCCACGGGGACCGGATGCGTCCACCGATCGTTTGTGACAATCACGACAACGGCTTCCGGTTGAATCGCCATATCTTTCCATGCGGCAGGCAGGAATGCCTCGAAGCAGATCAACCAGCGGATTGAGCGTCCGCCGATCGTTACATCTTCCAGTTGACCCGCTCCAATGCCGCTACCTCCCGAAACTCCCGGCAAACCGAACAGGCGTTCATAGACCACGTTGGCGCGGCAATCGTTTGGATCAAACCGTCGGATGGCGGACCGATTGTTCCGCTCCAGCGCGCCGACGAACAATTCGCTCTGTAATTGAGCAGCGTAACCACACCAGCGGGAGAGGGCTGCCCGATCCTTGAGGCTCACGATGTTCTCACCCAGCCACACTGTGCTGTTGTTCGGCAGTCGTTCGATCAGTGCCAATTCCTGGCCTCTGGTGGTTATGGCAGGTGGTGTGTCAAGGTCCACCTCAAGGTACTCGTTCGCGTTGAACGGATCCCACGCCCACCACGTGCAAGCGGAGATCGCTGCGACCCCGAAAAAAGTTGACGCCTGCCAAGCTCGTTGCCGGGAACAGAGACCGCAGAGCATCGCCGGGATCAGCACCAGCCCCAGTTCTCGCGTTCCCGGCCATAGTTCGCCGGCAGCGAGGGTAGCCGAGCCAATGTGCCAGGGAAATGCCAGGCTGAGGAGAGTGCCAATCCCGGGTCCCAATGCTGTAAAGATCAGCGTCGTGATTCCCAGCCAGAGTACCAGGAGGATCAGCGGCGTTGCGGGGCCTCCAAGGTTCCAGAGCCCGAGCATGGCTGGCCACACTGCCGCGAGGTGCCACCCCAGAACGATGGCGAAACGGCGACGGACCGGGGCCCTTCCTGCGGCGACGAGGCCGAGGAGTGCTATCGTGAGCGGGACGCCAGGGAGATAAAACGCGATGGCGGCGATACCAAAGCCCGCTGCCGCGGAGAGGACATCACCGCGTTCGGTACGGGTCCACTGCCATTCGGACCACGATAGACCGGCCCAGGGTTTCGTTTTCATGCGTAGCCTTGATTTCGCGTTCGATTGCACCACGGACGGTGCTGTATTCGAAGGATGCTCGCGGCAGGTCGGCCGTTACCTTGGCGGCCAATCCGCCGTCTAGTGACGGTGGGGGTGCGGTACCACGGAGAAAGGCCATGACCGCAGCAGGCGTCACCAGGGCACGGTTGCCGGCGGTTCCGTCATGTGCTGAGCGCCCGGCATTCGGTCCAGTCACGCGCGGTAATGCGGCCCAGATTTGCGCCAGGCAGTCGGCAAGGACAGTGGGTGCCCGCTGTCCATAACCGCACTCCACGAGCAGTAATTCCCCGAGATGGTCCTGCATGGCGGCATCGAACGGGAGGTCCGGGTCGATCCCGTAACTGTCGACGAGTCGAACCAGGGTCTTGTAGATGATCTGGTAGCGGCCTGCCGCGGTGGACGTCACCCGCGGCCTGATCTCTCTCTGCCAATCCAGCACTTCACCTACCGTCATCCGGGTCAGGGGTCTTGGCCGCGGTGCGGGGGTGCCGGAGTATACCTGGTTATACCCACCCGGCGCTTCATACCTGGCGATGAAATCCAGTATGGCCCGGGGGGAGGGCAGGGGGGTCTCTGCGTTCGACGACAGGCACATCGTGCAGGCCGCCACGGCAACGAAAACGGCCCTTTTCATCGGCTCGTCCAGGGCGGCAACCTGAGATCCTGTTCGAGCACAACGTTCAGATGTGTGCCGGCTGCGATACGGAATACAGGTGTTGCATTCAGGTCGCGCTCAAGCAGGCGCTCGGTGACGGTCTGGGCCGTGTTCCCGGCGGCGCGCTTGAGCGCGTCCTCGATCGGGTTGTCATCAACCTGTTCGCGCGAAGCCAGGTTGGTCACCAGGCTGATCGCGAACGCCGCTCCGAGCGTCCGCCAGAACCGCGTCTTGCGCGCGCCGGAGATGCCCGAGACCCCGGCCAGGTCCGCGGAAGGCGTGTCGTCCAGTTCGAAGGATTCCCCGTCTGGCATCTGCAGCTTTCGCCAATACACGTGGAGGCGTTCCGCGTGGACGTCCGGATTGTCGGCCCAGGTGCCCACCAGCATTGCGCCGGGCGGAACCAGGACGTGCGTCCCTGTTCCACTGTCCCGGACCGGCGCCGTGACCTGTGCGCGGACGATCCCCGGCAGTCCGGAATCGATCGCCGTGATCGTCGACACAGGAATCACGGTTCCGGCCAGGAGGAGTTCATCCTGAAAATCGTCATCGTCCGGATCCTGTCCCGGCGAACCCGGTTGGGCCACCATGGAAGGGCCTCCTTCCGAAAGGACCAGGTCCTCCGCAGGAGGAGAAACCGCCATTTCAGTGCCGCCTTTCGCGGCCGGTGCCAGCCCGTACAGGCTCTGGCCCAGCGGCGCATGCTGGGCCTGGAATTCCAGCTCCTCGAGACGGCGCTGGGCCTCGTCCTGGCGCCGGCGGATCTCGGCCAGTCTTCGCTCCGCTTCCACTTCGGCGCCGGGGTCTTCCCCGGAGCTTCCCGTCGGTCCGCCGGCCGCCGCGGTGCCGTCCTCATTTCCCGCGAGGAGCTGGTCTCCGGTTTCGGTGATGCCACCGACAACACCCTCAGGATCAGTCGTGGCATTGAGACTGGCCCTTTTGGGGAGTGAGTCCCGGTCCGGCATTCCCCAGACGAGAATCATGACAACCACGAAGCCGAACGCCAGCGCCAGAATGGCCACGAGGCCGTGGGAAACCCATTTCCCGGCCGGAATACTGCCGATTCCGGGGTTGAGCTTAACCGCCATCCTGGACCCGTTGCACATCGATGTTGTCGACCATCAGGCCCAGCGGATTGATCTCGAGGGTCTGCCGGTCGATCGTTGCCGGCGCCCCGAGTACGAGCGTGGCGACGTATCGGTTTTCGGACAGGACTTCCCCGGTCTGGCGTGCGCTGACGCGTTCGTCCCATTCCACGCGCCAGGAAGAGCCGCCGGCATAGGTCACCGAGGCGACCGTAACGATCACCGTTTCCTGGGCCCAGCGTGCGATCGGGTTGGTCGCCGCGTCCTGGTAGAGATCGGTCAGGATCGTGAAAGCCGGGCTGTCCGTCGCCATGAACCTGTAGAGCCGGTGGAGATTGCGCTCGAGAATCTCCCGGTCGGCCGGAATCGACCGGGCGCGCTCGATGAATGTCTGCAACTCGCGCTTGATCACGATCGTCGGCCATTCGTCGATGGTGGCTGGCTGGGGCAGGGCTTCCGCCCGGCCGAGGTCGTCGACCTTGACCAGGTAGGGGACGTATTCGCTTTGGCTCGCGGCCCAGATCCCGAAACCAAGCCCTGTCGTTCCCATCAACACGCCGGCCAGGCCGAACCAGAACCAGCGGCGGGCCATCGCGGCGTGAAACGCAAACCGTTCATCCCACTCCCGCTGGGCCGTGATCCAGGGGTTTGCAACCGTTTCACGCGCCGGATCGTCAGCCATCGCTCTTTCCGCTCTTGCGGTTGAGGAAGTCCATCACGTCGCGCCTGATCTGGTTCTGGGGTCCTTCCGTGAACCCTGTCAGGGCACCGCCAGCTGCTCCAAGCGCCGCGCCCTTTGCCACGGGCGCGGCGGACGAGGCGGCCTTCCTGATTGTGGTGGCTGCGGACCGACCTCCGCCCGGGCTCCCGGTCCCGACTGCCGCCGCGGCATCGGCAAAGCTTTCGCCAGCTGCCGTTCTCGCTCCCATGACGCCGCCCCGGGCAGCACCGTAGGCGGCTCCGGCAGCGACCGCGCCGCCGGTCATGAGTGCACGGCCGGCCAGTACCGCGGTGAACCTTCCGCCAATCGCGGCAGCCGCGTTTCCGCCGCCGCCGACCAGGCCTTCGACCGCGGAAGGCAGATGCAGCATCAGGACGAGGCCGACGATCTGCAAGATCAGCAGTTGCAGGGCGCCGAACAGGTTGTTGTCCCCGGCCGTCTGGAACGCCGTATCCAGCGTGCCCATGACCAGGCCGTTGACAACCAGGAGTGTCAGGAGCTTGAATCCTTTCGCGACCAGCATCCGGATGTAGTTCACGGCCATGTCACGCGTGGTCTCGAGGCCACCGAACCCGAGCGCGAGGAGGCCGGCGACGGCCATCAGGTACAACTCCGCGTAGACGAGGACGATCATGGCCGCCATCGCGGCGGCCGTGATGATGACGGCCATTCCGACGAGCACCAGCCCCACCGAGTGTCCGGGGCTCAGGATCGAGAGTTCGCCGAGAATTCGGCCCACCGTGCTCAAGGCCTGCGACAGGATTCCGGAGGGAGTTGGTTCGGCCGCGATGCCGGCAACGCCGGCGACCGCGATCGCGCTGTCAATGGCGAGGCGAACAAGATCGTCCCCCCAGGTCAGGCAGAAGTAGAACAGGCCGACCACCACCGCCCTGACGATCATTTTCAGGAGCAGCGCGGCGAATCCTTCCCCCTGAATCGCTCCCTTTCCGAATGTCCAGGCCATCTCGAGGGCGGCCATCGTGTAGAGAAGCCTTATGGCCACGGAGGCGATCCCGCCGGTCATTCCCCGGGAAATCTGCTCCATGGAGCGGATCATTTCATCGAGACCAGCCGGAGCGTCCTGGGCCTGTGCCGCGGTTGCGGCCAGCAGCCCGAGCAGGAGTCCTCCGCCCAGGACTTTCCCCCGGGAATGAAGGCGTCGGTCAGTTTCCATCAGGGACCCATTCCAATTCAAGGTCTGCAAATGGGTCCCGGTCGCGTTCGGAGACGAACCCGGGCAGGTCCTCTTTCAGCAACGTCCGGATCCCTTCGGGCAGCGTGCCCATTTCGAGCTGTTCCAGGACAAATGTACCGACGATGATTTCCCGGCGTGCCTTCCGTTTCCGCCTCGTCCGCTCGGGCGTGCTCATCGGTCCAACCCCAGCAGCTGGTGCATTCCGGTCCCCTCGCTGACGCGCGCCCGGTCGGTCTCCAGTGTCTCCAGGTACCGCCTGTCCATGGCCCTCTGGATATCCTTCTCGTCCAGGATCCGGGCCCAGGCGATGGCGGTCTTCTCCGCCTGTGCCGCCTGCAGGGCGCGGAGGTCCAGCATCTGGCGCGCAAGGCTGCCCGAGAGCTCATTGGCCACTTCCAGCGCCTGGAGGTTTCCCTCCGCCCGGTCGGCGCGCTCGGCCATCCGGTCGATCAGCGCGGCTTCGGTCTCGACGTCGTCCAGCGTCAGGCCTGCCTGTTGCAGGCTGGAGGAGAGAGTCGATGTCCACCGGTCCTGCCAGTCGGCATACCTCTCCTGGTAGTCTGTCTCTTCGTAGGCGGAAGCCTCGAACCCGGGGTCCTCGATCAGCCCGGACCGGAGAAATGCATCCAGTTCCCGGCCCGATCCGGCGAGTGATCCTGCCTCGAGATACATCCTGCGGAGATCAAGGATCGCTGCGGCGGATTTCCGGTGAAAGCTGCCTGGCAGCCTTTCCGTGTTCTGTTCCATGTTGCGATAGGCAAGGATCAGGTTACGCAGCTGCTCGACCTCGGTCGAGAGCGTTTCACTCGCCACCGACAAGTGGGACGCTTCCAGCGACGACAGGTGAGCGAGCTCGGCATTGTTGAGGAGCTGCGTCCATTCGGTGGCCATCCCCACCGGTCCGCCCGCCGCAGCCCAATGGATCGGTGCTGCGGACATGATGCCGAGGACAATGGTGATCGTGGCAGGTGTGCATCTGGCGCTTTTTGTCATCCGGAAAAACTCCTTCTCACATCGTCGACCCAGAAATCCGGGTTCGTGTTCACCGCGGCCTCCGCGGCGACCGCTTGCTCCACCGACGTGTTGCCCAACAGGGTCAGCGCCGTGGGTCCGAGCAGGAAATCCACGATCCTGCGGCCTTCCGGCTTGACGACGTAGTAGTGCTGCTTCGGCCGCATGGCCGCGATCAGCTCGATCATTTCGTCCGTGACGCCGAGGGAGCGGTATTGATCCCGGCTGGCGCTGGTCTTCGCGGCCGCGTTCGGAAGGTAGATCTTGGTCGGGCAGTTCTCGACCAAAACCGGCGTGATCTCGCTCGACGTGGCATCGGCCACCGATTGCGTCGCCAGCACGACCGAGGCGTTGGCCTTGCGGAGCTCTTTCAGCCAGCTCCGGATCCGGGCCGCGAACAGCGGGTGCTCCAGGAAAGCCCACGCTTCATCGATCACGATCAGCGTCGGGCGGCCGTCGAGCGCGCTCTCGACCATGCGGAACAGGTAATCGAGGGCAAGAACCGCGATGTCCGGACCGGCCGAAAACAGGTCGTCGGTCTCGAAGACCGTCCAGTCCGACAGTCGGATCCTGTCGTCCCGGGCGTCAAAAATGCCTGTATGGTGACCGGCAGTGAACGGCTTCAGTGCTTCCCTTGCCTGGCTCGACTGGATGAATTCCCGCACGTCTCCGAGAGCGTGGCTCGGTTCCAGCAACGCGACCGTGTCCCGGATCTCCCGCCGCAGGTCTGGCGTGCTTGCGACACCGCTCATGCGCACCAGTTCCGTGAGCCAGTCCTCCAGGTGCGCCTTGCCGCATCCGAGCAGGCCCGCCACCGGCGACAGGGCCTGGCCGTCCTGGCCGAGCGGAATGAAATTGCCGCCCACCGCCATGGTCAGGTATTGCACGGATCTCTTCTTGTCGAAAAAGACGATCCGGGCATTCCGGTACTTGGTGAAGTTTGCCGCGAACAGGGCCAGCAGGACCGATTTCCCGGCCCCGGTCGGCCCGAACACCAGAGTATGGCCGACGCCGGCGGAGTGGAGGTTGAAAAAATACGGCTCTCCCGAGATCGCCCGCCCGACGAGCAATGGCGGCGCGTTCCGGGGGAATTCCCGGCAGTTCACGGTCACATCACCCTGCCAGATGGTGGACATCGGGATCACGTCAGCCGTGTTCAGGCTTGAAAGGATGGGCCGCCGCGGATTGTGGCGCGGGTGGCCGGGCAGGCGTCCGATATATGCTTCAAGGGAATTGAGCGTTTCGACCCGGGCCTCGAACCCCTGTTCCAGGAGCGATTCCGTCACGCTTCTCGCGGCCTGTATGACCTGCTTGCGCGGCTCCCCCTCGGCCCCGAACACGGTGATGATGCTGTTCGTGACGCCATAGGCCAGGTCGCCGGCATTGACTTCGGCCAGGGCCTGGTCCGTATCGGCTTCCATCGCGGCCGCGTGGACGTCGACCGGGGCGCCGTCCATGGCGAAGGCCTGCGCGGTGAGCGAGCGTTTCCCCTGCGACCAGAACCGGCGTTTCCTGGTGATGACCGTGCGCGATCGGGACCGACCCATGCACACGAACCTGGTCGACCACTGGTATTCGCCCGAAAACGTCTGCAGGACGTCCAGCGTTCCCGGCTCGGTGTAGGGCGGGTATCCGTCCACGGCGATCACGGCGGTCCAGCGGTCGTTGATCCGGATGATGTCATCGAGGTCGTCCTGCCGGAAACGGGGTGCAATCATGACGTCGAGGTACATGTGTTCCGCGGTGGACGGTGAGCGCGGGCGCATGAACGTCCCGCTCACGCTGGTTGCGAGATGTCCGACGAGCTCGTCAGCCTCGACGGCGGATCCGCTCGCCAGGCCCACGGTCTGTTTCCGCAGCCGCCGCAGGTCGTAGGCGGCGCCAAACCGGCTTTCGACCACCGCGGCCGAGTCCTCGAATGTCGTGATCCGTTCCACGATCGGCGGCGACGGGTCCAGCGTGGCGTCGTGGAACGTCAAATGGATGACATTGTCATACAGCGCGCCGCCGGTTGCCAGGATGCTGCGGCGTTCCAGCTGGAGGGCCTGCAACGCCTCGGCCTCGAATTCGCTCTCGTGGCCGAGGTAGCCGCTGACGGGGCGGCGGCGAAAATCGACCCAGAAGCTGTGGCCATCGCCGAACCCGGTCAGGGCCTGCGACAACAGGCCGCTGTACGCCATCCGCTCTTCCGAACCCAGGCTTTCCGTGTCGCGGCCCCTGACCTCCCAGGCCGCGAGCATGGACCCGTCCTTGCAGACCACGACGCCGGGCGCGACGGCGGCGCCCCAGGACAGGAAGTCAGTGAAGGTTCTCCGCGGCCGGGCGAACATCAGCTGCCTATGACGGTCGGGCGCACGAGAACGACCATGGATGTCGTGATCACTTCGGCCCTGGCCGAGCCGCCGAGTCCGAAGAATTCCGCGACGCCGGTGCCTTCCTGGTCCCGGCGAACGGTTTCCTGTTCGTATCCGCCGATCACCAGTGTCTCGCCTGGAGCCAGGAGGACCGTGTAGTCGATCGCGCGATGGTCGGTCTTCGGCAATTGGATCGTCCCGAAGTTCTGGAGGCTGTTGAGGCTGGCTTCCAGGATCCACAAGGAGAGCTGGATCTGGCCGCCGTCGACGATGCGGGGCAGGGCAAAGATCGAGAGGCCCGTATCGATCGTGTCCACCTCGAGAGACAGCTTGACGGAACCGTCGTCGGCGGTTTCCGCAGTGCTTTCCCGGACGTAGTTCTGTGTCGACAGGAGCGAGACGGGCGCGACAACGCCGTTCTGGCCGATCGTTGTGGAATGTCGGTAGTCGACCACATTGCTCTTGCTGGCGAGAGCCCTGAAATTGATCGCCGAGCCGTCCCATTGCCCTCCGACGATGGCGACATTGCCGACACTGCCCGTCTCGAGCAGGCCTTGTCCGAGACTGATCGTCTCGTCGCCGAAAACCCCTTGCAGGAACGTGCCGAGCGCGAAATCGTCCTTGTCGGTCGAGTCGATAAAGTAGGTGGCGATCTCCAGGCCGATTCGCTGCGAATAGACCTCGGCGAAGCGATCGATCACCGCGGCTGCCGTGCGCTGGACACTGGGCGGGCCGAATACGGCGACCTTCCCGGCGTTCTTTGCGAGGTTCACTGTCGCGGGGTGAGCGATAACCTGGGCGAGGGCGGCATCGAGTTCGGCCCAGGGATCGATCTCCACGGTTTTCGACGTCGTTACGCTCGATGCACCGGTCTGGACCCCTCCGACCTCCGTCCCGATTTTCCCGGCCGTCGCTGGCAGGGGCACATCGTGAATGACGCTGACCATCCGGTCGAAGCGGATGGCAGCGCCATCATACGACCATGCCAGGTCGAACTTTGCCGACAGGCGATCCAGCAACCCGGAGAGGGGGCCCCTGTAGTTGATTGAGGTGGTGCCGCTGATCGGCACATCGATGATACCACCCGAAACAGGGTAGGTCGTGCGTACCACGACGTCGAGCTCGGTCGCTGCCGCGAGGATTTCCTGAATGCCTGTAATCCCGGTGGGCGATGCGGTGATGTCGACGCCCAGGTCTTCCTCGAGGTCTTCGGGAAGGGGTTGTCCGCGGTCGAGCTCGGTTGCGGCAGTTTGGGCCTGGGTGGGCGATCTCCCGCCATAATACGGCTGGTCGACCTCGACCACTCCGCCCCGCTGCCGGGCGTTCAGTGTTCCCCGATGACGGTCAGCCTCGGCTGCCAGTGTATCCGCGCGTTGCTCGGCCTCTTTCCAGGCGGCGCAGCCGGCCAGGGCCACGCAGCAGGCGATTCCGGGAATCCACCGCACGATCATCGCGCCGCTCCGACACGGATGACCCGGTTCGCGTAGACGACCAGGAGCGGCGCCGAAGGCCCCGACCCGAATCCCTTGATGACCTCCTGGAGCGCAATCTTGTGCGGACCCTCCACCTTGAACGGGACCCTGAAGCGCCAGTCGCCTCGGTCTTCGATGATGACGTCGTAGTCGGCCGCCTTCCCCCATCGTTCCAGAACGTCGATCAGGAATTCGCCCTTTTCGGCTTTCCAGACCGGCACCCTGTGCGGTTGCCTGACGATTTCGGGAGCGGATCTGCCGGCCTCCGTTTCGGTCGCCGGGGATTCCGTTTCCGCCTTCGACGTGCCCCCGAACAGGCGGCTCAACCATCCCGGCTCGTGCTCTTGCGTCGCTTGGGATTGTGTTTGGCGCTTCGGGCAGGAAATGATCAGCTTTGCGCCGACCTGCATGTTCTTCGGGTTGGCGGCTGTCTCCGGGTTGAGGACAGAGATCTCCGGATGACGGGCGGAACTCCCCAGGTATTGTTGTGCAAGCTTGCCCAGTGTGTCGCCAGCCTGAATGGTGTGGCGGCGGCAGTCCTGATCCGGGGTCGTTTGCCTCGTCTGGTTTGCAGAGGCATTTTGTTGCGCAGGAGGAGCGGCGTCAGGCTTGATAGAGGCCGTAATGGACAGAATGCTGGTTGGATGCTGCCAGTCCGGGCAGCGGATCAGGGGGCCTGGCGCTGCCGCACCGTTACCGGCCCAGAGTGAGGCCAATAGACAAAGTAACGCCCCTTGCCCGCCGCCGGTCTGTCGTCGCGCTCGATCAGTTCTTTCTGAAACAGTGCCGTCACTGCGCCGGAGGCACGTGATCGGCTGAATCGCAGGGTCTCGATAATCCATTCCACCATTACCGGCTGTCCAGTCTCTGCGTAGGCGCCGGCAATCGCCGTGTAGACCAGCGCCTGGGCGCGCAGGTCCCCGGCCCGTTCGTCCGGTTTTGCCAAGGATTCCAAAACGCGCATGAGTTTTTGCACGTTGACGGTTTCCTTGTCAATATATAGGAATTCTGAGAAACAATCCATGCTTGGATCCTGAAATGACTGACACAGTATCGCCGCTTGTTGAACCGCTTGCAATTATGGGACCTTTAACCAACCTTCTCCAGGACGACGAAGTCGTGGAAATATCGTTGAATTCCGACCAGAAACTATGGGTATCCCGATTCGGTTCGCCATCCTGCGAAGAGGGTGAATGGGCCGCGACCGAAGCCGAACGAATGATTCGTTGGTGCGCCTCTCGAGATGATTCAGTGATTGATCGCAATACACCGATAGCGTCAATGATGTTACCTTGCCATCCCCATCGAATCGAGGCCCTGCTACCGCCGGTTGTCACGTCGCCCGTGTTCTCGATCAGGCGCCATACGGATGTGCCCGTTGATCTGGAATCATTTTCCTGGGCTGGTGACGGTGAACGCATGCGGAGGAATGGCTTGCGGCCTCAATTGCCGGGGAAGCCGCGGCATCGAGCACGTAACAGTGTTGATGCCGGGTTCGTCAGGCGCCTGCTGAGCGTTCGAAAGAACCTGGTGATTGCGGGCGCAACGGGGTCGGGAAAGACAACCTTCGCAAATGCGTGCTTGCGCGAGCTGGCGCGAGTCGCCCCGACCGCCAGGGTCGTGCTTATCGAGGACACGCCTGAACTGCAGTCGGAGTTGCCCAATACCGTCTATCTCCGGACGTCGGCCACGGTCGACCAGCGCCGGCTGCTGGTGTCCACGCTGCGGCTTGCCCCGGAGCGAATTGTCGTTGGCGAGTGCCGCGACGGACCCGCTGCGATGACCTTGCTGCGTGCCTGGAATACGGGTCATGCCGGCGGAATCACGACTGTCCACGCGAACAGCGCCAGGGAGGTTTTCGCGCGCCTCGACATGCTCTGTTCCGAGGTGGCCGCAACCAGCCAGGAAAGACTGATCCGCACGGTGCTTGATGCGGTGATTTTTCTGGACCGCGATACCGAGCGCCCGGTTGTTCGTGAAATCCTGGAGGTCTCGCCATGATGATGCGCGCAATTCATTCC
>JAPOVX010000348.1 GCA_026707935.1 Paracoccaceae bacterium | reverse complement strand
CGCTGCCGGGGAGGTGTGTCCGCGGCACACGGAATGGTGCGCACGGCATCCGCGACAATGGCTTCGCGCCTGGATTGCCGCACGAAAACCGGGCTCGATCCGGTCGGAACCCCGACGAAAGGCGCCTTCAGCGCATCATCGTAGCCGCCAGCCGCGAAAATACCGCAAAACGGATCTCACCTTGGGTTTGGTGAAATATGCGGGCTAGCGCGTCAGCAACTTCTGCACCCGGCGCTGAAAAACTCGGTGTGGTCCGACATTCTGGAGTTCCTTGAAGTCTGGGTTCCAGATGACACGTAGGAACTGGCCTTTCATGATGTGGCGACCATGCGCTGCGCGACGTTTTTTGGGAACGGGCATTGGCCTGGTCTCCCGCGTCGATGCGGAACACGACATTCTAGCCGGCGACCTGGTCGCGCCATTGGGCGTCGACGCGTTGCGTGACATGCCACCTGAGAAGGTGCCGGGCTTCTACCTGGTTCTGCCGTGCGCGCACCATCGGTCCAGCCGGTTCAAATCCCTTCGATTCCGCCCCTGCTGCTCTGTGCGTCCGCTCCAGTTCTCCTCGACCTCAGTCAAGCCGACCGGCAGGAATTGCCAGTCGACAATGGACGTCACTCTGAACCCGTAACCGTTTGCCCCGACTGGTTCGCGTCATCACCGGTGCCTTTCCCGTGTCCCCCAATGCCCTCAAACCGGAGTTTCTTGACGACACGGTCACGGTCGGGCTTGGTGAAGTCGAGCTTGACGGCCCATTCTCCAAGCATTTCGAGATGAATGCGTGCCTCGTACATGCCCGGCTGGTCCCGAGGCAACGCCGGAACGGGCTTGACGTTGTGAGCACCCGGCATGGATGGCATGTCGGCGCCGACCGTGAACTCGGCATCGGTGATCGGGGAACCGCTTGTCCTGCCCGTGACCATCATGACGCAATCGAAGACCAGTTTTTCGTTGGTCGGCTCACAGGTGATTTCCGCTTGTTTCCTCTCGCCAGCGAATGCCGTCATCGGCAGGATACCGAATCCGGCAATCACGAGGAGGCGCGATATCATTTTTGTCATTTCACCCTCATTTGCATTGATTCGGGTACACGGACGCCTTTCATGCCAAGATAGTTAGCCGCCAGGTCGTCGTCGTCCATCAGATCACGGGCCGATCCCTGCTGGACGACCCGTCCCCCCTCGACGATGTACCCCCGGTCGGCAAGGTCCAGCGTTTGTCGCACGTTCTGTTCGACGATCAGGATGGACAACCCTTCGGAACGAAGCGTGCCGATCAGTTCAAAGACATCCTCGGCCGCGATCGGTGACAGGCCCAGCGTCGGTTCATCAAGCAGCAGGAGGCTGGGTTTTGCCATCAGCCCCCGCGCCACGGCCAGCAACTGTGCCTGGCCTCCACTGAGATTTGACGCAGGTTCATGCAACTTGTCCGCCAAAACGGGAAACCGCTGCAGGACGTCTTCCGGCGAGATGTGGCTCAGCAGAAGCGAACCGAGTCGGTACGCACCGGCCTGGAGGTTCTCCAGCACGGTCAGCGTGCGGAAATTCATCCTTCCTTCCGGAACCTGTACGATTCCCGCTTCTATGTAGCTGCGAGCCGGCCGGCCGGCCATCTCCCTGCCGTCATAGCGAATGGAGCCCCGGGTCGATCGAATGATCCCTGCCAACGCGTTCAGGGTCGAACTCTTCCCGGCGCCGTTCGCACCGACGATCGCGACGATTTCCCCCGCTTCGACGGAGAGTGACAGTCCGCGGACGGCGGAGATCTTTCCGTGGTCGACGTGGAGGTCGTGAACTTCAAGCATGTGCCGCAGCCCGGCCGAAGTAGGCCTCAATCACCGCCGGCAGTGCGAAGACTTCGCTGGGAGGGCCATCGGCGATCAAACGGCCCGCGTTCAGGACACAGACGCGCGTGCAGACGTGCGCGATCAGTTCCATCTTGTGTTCAATGACGATACAGGTCCGGTTCGGCGTCACGCAGTCGGCGATCAGCCGCGCCATGTCCTCGGATTCCGCGGGTGTCATTCCGCCCGCCGGTTCATCCCGGAACACCGGCTCGGGGACGCGCGCCCGGACCGCCGCCACCTCCGGCCG
>JAPOVX010000326.1 GCA_026707935.1 Paracoccaceae bacterium | reverse complement strand
TGACTCGGAATACCACATTTCGCAGGGCCGCGCACTTTTAGGTCAAGCTCTAAGAGATCTTCCGGGAAGGTGGCGTTGACTCCGGCCTGACTCCAGGGACGAAATGGCATTCTTTATGGATAGACCTTGTCAAGTTTCGGTATTCATTTCATTCTTTGCCTCCTACCAGCATGGCGGCAGCGGATACGATTGCGATCTTCAAAGGGCCCTTTTCACACGGGTTCGAACGGTGATCGCGCGACCCTTGCGAGTCGGGGCAAAGGACAACCGGATTGTGGCCGTGGGTTGCCGAAAGGCTGTCGGCAATGGCTCATCTCTCACCTTCCGGTCCGAACACGTCTTGGAGATCGTGGCCCGGAAATTGCGGCATCAAGGACGAGGATGACTGGAACTGGCGGCAATGATCCCGGGTTGGATGGCTCTCGTGCATGGAAGAAAAAGAACTGTTTTGCGACCAGTCAGTTGCGAACCGGAGACGCGCTGAAAATTCTGGGGGGCGAAGTCCCGCTGAATTTCGAAACCGGTTCGGTGAGGCGCCAGCGTTCCTGGCGGCGCGCTTCTTGGTTCAGCAGGGCGGGTTCCGGCTGACAACCGTCTCCGAGAACCTGTGCATTCCGGCGAAGACGCCAAGGCGCTGGCGTCGGTGGTGCCAGGAGATCCGGGAAAGGGCTGAGCGGGGGCCGCCGTGTCAGGCACTGGTGCACCGCACGGCCAGCGATTTCAGGCCGCGCAGCACGATGCCGTTGCGGAAGCGTGGGCGCTCGTCGAGCAGCTCGATCCGCGGGAACCGCTCGAGCAGCATCTCGAACGCGATCCGGCCCTCCAGGCGCGCGAGCGCGGCCCCGAGGCAATGGTGGATACCCCTGCCGAACGCAAGGTGGGAACCCTGACCGCGCCCGACGTCGAGATGATCCGGGTCATCGAACGCCCCCGGGTCCCGGTTCGCCGCCCCCAGGGACAGGATGACATTGTCGCGCGCGCGGAGGGTGAAACCGTTCACTTCGCAGTCCGCGAGCACGCGCCGGAAGTCGGTCTGCACCGGGGAGTCGAAGCGCAGCAGCTCGTCGACCGCCGCCGGGATCAGGCCGGGGTCGTCCCGCAGCCGCTGGAATTGGCCGGGGTTGCGCAGGAGCGCCAGCATCCCGTTGCCGATCAGGTTGGCGATCGTCTCGTTGCCGGCGACCACGAGCAGGCGGAGCATATTGAGCGTCTCCCGCTCGCTCAGGCATCCGTCCTCGTCCCGGGCCTGCACCAGCGCGCTCACGATATCGTCCCTCGGCGTCGCCGCGCGCTGTTCGAGGATCGGCCGGAACCAGGCGTCGAACGCCCTGCCGGCCTCGACGCCGGCGGCCCGTTCTCGCTGGGTGATGGTGGGCTCCAGCATGCGCGCGCGGAGCGCCGACCAGACGCTGAACCTGTCCCGGTCTTCCGCCGGGACGCCCAGCATCTCGGCGATCGCCACGACCGGCAGGGGCCGGGCCACCGCCCGCATGAAATCGAAGGCGCCGGGATCGGCGATGTCGTCCAGCATTTCGCCAAGAATGGCGCGGATGCGCGGCTCCAGGACACGCACCGCGCGCTGCGTGAACGCCCTGTTGACCAGCGCCCTGAGCCGCGCGTGGTCCGGCGGGTCGATGATGAGCAGGGTGTACTCCTCCGCCGGGGGCAGGAGGGCCCGCTGACGGGGCGAGAGCGTGCCCTTGCGCGGGTCGTTGGCGAAGCGCCGGTGGTCGCGCAGGATGGCATCGACGTCGGCGTGGCGCGTGAACAGCCAGCCATTGAGCAGAGTGCTGCGATGGACCGGAGACCGGGTGCGCAGGGCCGCATAGAGCGGATAGGGGTCCTGGACAATGCGGTCCGACAGGGGGTTGTAGGCGACCCCGCTGCGCCAGCGCTCGGCCAGGGTTATCGCGCCTGCCATCGCGGGGCGCACTGCTTCACCGATCGAGAACATCGTCGTCTCCAGCTTCATGCACCGGTTTCCCGGCGTCTCGACGCGCCGCCGCAAGGCCGCAGTCCGGCAACGCCGGCGCCGCGCCTGTCGCGTACCGCCCTGAGTCCGCCGGCCGTGTCCGGACAAACCGGCCGCGAACGGGTGCCGGTCCGGGACTCGGACGGGACGAATACTGGTTTGGATTTGGTCCCTTGGCAACCGCCGGCGTTCCGGCGAGGGTCGGGGAGACCGGCGGGATCGTTCTCCGGAGCCGTGCGGCGGGCGCTTTCGCGACCGGCTGTCCGCACGCCAGGGAGCCCGAATCGGTACAGCGGAACTCCTCCGTTCGGTGCCGGTCGATCGCGATGGACAGGCGGAAATTTTTTGCCTTGCTTTTTTGGCGATACCTCCCATTTGGGAGTATAGCCGCATTGCCCGGCTTCTCATAGATTGCGGCGGGCGGTGACCGAACGGGGCCTGTCCGGACTCGCCGAAGCCCGCGTTGCGGCGAGGGGCCGGACGGCGGGCCGGAACGGTTTCCGCCCGGTCTGTCCGTCGGGGGGAAAATCGTGGTCAAGGGCGCCGATCTTCAGCAATGCGGTGCGCGTTTCCGGCAGCAGGGATGCGCTCTCGGGGGAAACGCGGCGTGAGCCCGGACGATGCCTTCGAGCGTTGCCTCGAGGCGTTGTACGGCGCCGCCCTCGACGACGCGCGCTGGCCCGCCGCCACGGCCCTGATCGAGGAAGCGGTCGGCGCCGGTGGCAATGCCCTGCAGGTCGCCGAGGGATTCGGCGACGACGTGCGCCTGCACTTCGCCCGCTTTCTCCGGAAAGGCGAAACCTCCGAGGACCTGGTGCGCGAATATCTCATGCACTATCGGCCTCACGACGAAATGATCCCCCGCATCCGGCGCCTTCCCCACGGTCGACTGGTTCACGTCCACGACCTCTATACCGAAGGCGAGCTGAAAACGTCGCCTGCGTACAACGATGGCCTGCGCCTTCTCGGCGGCCAAAACGGCCTGCACGCGCGCTTCGACGGCCCGGACGGACTTCGCATCACCTGGAGCCTGGGCGACCCGGTCGGCGGGGACGGCTGGGAAACCGCCCCGCTCCGGCTGATCGAGCGCCTTCTGCCGCACGTCCACCGCTCGGTCATGATCCGACAAGCACTGGCGGCGGCCGACGCGCTGGGCGCCTCAGGGTCCGGCCTGCTGGAGAGCGACCGCATCGGCGTGGTGCAGCTCGACCGCGGCGGACGGGTGCTGGAGGCCAACGAGCCGGCACTCGACATCCTGCGCCGCGGCGACGGGCTGGTCGAGAGCGACGGCGCCCTCGATGCCTGGCTGCCCGCGGACCGGAGACGCTTGCGCAGGTTGATAAGGCGCGCCCTCCCGGAGTTGTGGGGCGTAGCGCCGGTGGGCAGCTCGATGACGGTCCAGCGGTCCTCGATCCGGTCGCGCCTCGGTCTGCACGTCAGCCCGGTCGGCAACAGGGAAGGGGATTTCGGCGGCCGCCGGGTCGCCGCGCTGGTCTTCGTGGTCGACCCGGCGCGCCGGCAGCGCATCGACGCCCAGCGGGTGGCGGTGACGCTCGGGCTCACGCCGTCTGAGGGCCGGATGGCGGCACTGCTGGCCGAGGGCCTGCGGGTGCGCGAGATCGCCGCGGCGACGGAATGGTCGGAGGACTATGTACGCTGGCTGACCAAGCAGGCCTACCGGAAGCTGGGCGCGACGGGACAGGTCGAGCTGGTGCGCCAGGTCCTGGCGGTGGACGGTCTGCCGCGGCGCTGACAGCCCGGCGGCAGCCGGTGCCCATCCTGCTCCCGCCGCCTTTATTCGCGCCCCGGTGAACGTATTCAGAAAAACTGATGGTTTTCCGGCACCTCCCAAGTGGGAGGATTTACAAGGTTCCAACTGCGAATAGCGTATTCCTCCGACGGGTTCGGCATTGCCTGCGTTAACCGCCGCGGAGGGTGAGCAAATGAAATCGGCGGCATCGAAACCGGCATGACCGCCGCCGCAGCCTTGGCGAACGTTTGGGGGGGGGAGCGTTATGCTTAAGAGAGCCGAGAGCCGAGAGCCGAGAGCCGAGAGCCGAGAGCCGAGAGCCGAGAGCCGAGCTGTGTCCGGCGTCCGGGCGGCGCGTTCCAGCACCCACCGCAATCCTGCCGCGCGCTGACGCCATGAGCTGCGCATGGGACGCCCTGTGGGAACGCCAGTCCCGCCGCCCGGTCTCTATACCTCCTTCGCCGGGCAGGACCGGCTTCTTCCCTGGTTCCCCAGTGAAATCTTTAACAACCTTCGCCGGGCCGCGGAACGGGCCGCAGATGCGGGAGCATCGCCGGGAAGGGGGTGCGCATGCGGGTTGTGCCGGCATGAGCGGGCACGTCGTGCCGCCTGAAGGGCGGGGCGGATTCGATTTCGAATTCCGGGGTTCCGGGGACGGTCGAGGAACAGACGGCGGCGATCCGGGCACACGGCAGCACCGGAGAGGCTCCCGGAACGCGGCGCTCGAAATCCATTGCACAGCATTGCGTTGGGAGATTGCAGCATGAGATTTTCGCCGAAGTCCATTACAGGGACACCGGCCTATGCCACGGGCCGGTCCGACAGCCGCCCGCTGGAGCGCCGGTCCCGCCACCTGACCTCCCTCCGCCGGCACTGCGGCGCCTTGGCGGCGGCGCTCGCCCTCTGCTTCAACACCGCGCCGGCGGCGGCGCAGGTGAGTAATCTCGCGGCATTCGACGACACCACCACGCAACTCTTCAATTTTAACCTTGCGGGGGGGAAGGACATCGCACAGGCTTTCACGACCGGCAGCCAGACCGGCGGATACGCGGTCGGCTCCATCAGGTTGCGATTCTCCACCACCCCGACGGGCGTCACCGTGAAAGTGGGGTCGGGGCAACCGCACAGCCTGACCTCGCCCGTCACCCTGACCAGTCCAACGACCTTGGCCACCGGCGTCAATACATTCACCGCGCCCTCCGGCACCACGCTCACCGCCGACACGACCTACTATGTGGTGGCCACGGCGACGACCGGTAATATCCAGGCCACGTCTTCGACCGCCGAGGACGCCGGTGCCGGCACGGGCTGGACCATTGCGGACAGCAGACTTACGCGGTTGCCGAGCACGTCGCCCACTTTTAACCGTACTACTGCTGGACCCCTGTTTTTGGCCGTCGATGTTGGGCCCGGCCCGCCGGCCCAGCCGACGGTGACAACCGGTGGGGCGCAGAACACCCTGAACGTGTCGTGGGCGGCGCCGACCAACACCGGGACCGGCGCGATCACGGACTACGACGTGCGCTGGCGCGAATGGCGCCAGGGCGAGTGGACCGAGATCGACGACACGAGCGCGAGCACGGCGCTGAGCGCGACGATCACGGGCCTGAAGGCGGGCCAGTGGTACGAAGTCCAGGTGCGGGCGCAGAACGCCTCGGGCGTCAGCACCTGGTCGTCGGCCGCATCCCAGTTGACCGAGTTGGATCCGGCCCAGACCAGGAGGAGCTACACGCTTCTCAGCAATCTCAACGTGCCCGACGGCTTCCTGAGCCCCGCCGAAACTTTGGCCATCCGGAACTACCAGCAGCAGTTCTCGACCGGCAACCAGCGCCCCTTCTATCGCCTCGGTGCCATCGTGATCGACTTCTCCGTCGCCCCGTCGGCAGATGTGACCGTGACGCTGGGGACCGGGCCGGCGTCGACGAGGGGCAGTCCCTTTGGGGCCGCCACCCTGGGCGATCCCGTCATCCTGGACAATCCGTCGTCTCTGGCCGCCGGCGAACTCACCTTCGCGGCGCCGGAGGGTACGCTTCTCAAGGCCGACACGACCTACCATGTGCGGATTTCGGGATCGAGCGGCCAGGTCCAGATCGACAATACGGAGTATCGGATTTCGGACATAGGGGTTCCGAAATCCGATTTCATCAACGCCGTGGGCTGGTCGCTCGCTAACTCCGCCCGACATCAGAGCAAGTCGACGCAGGGCGCGTTTACCCATGTGTTCGGCAGGATCAAACTCCACGTTGTGGGAGGAAGCAGGCCGGGCGAAAGCGGATCCGAACCCGTCAGGCCGCCGGGTCTGGCGGGGAATCTCAGGCAGTCCGTCGACGGGGCGGTCGCTCTTACCGATTATGACGCGGCGCAGGCGTTCACGACCGGCAGCCATGCTGGCGGCTACGCCCTCGACGCCATCACGCTGGATTTCTCCACCGCCCCGTCGAACGACGTGACCGTGCAGGTGGTGACGGGGCTGTCCGATCCGGACGATCCCGTCACCCTGGTCAATCCGGCGGCCCTGGCCGCCGGCGCGCTCAGGTTCACAGCGCCCCCGAACACCGTGCTCAAGGCCGATACGACCTACTATGTGGTGGTCGAGGGATCGGGCGCTCTCGCTTACACGAACTCCAAGGCCAATGACTTCGCCGTATTGGGCTGGATCATTACCGACTCCTACCGACGGGATGCGTCCGCGACAGGACCGTTTTCGGAACAATCCTACGCCCTGAGGTTCAATGTCGAAGGCGCACTGGTGCCCGTACCGCCCACCGTGTTCGAATCGCAGGACGTGCACATGACCCTGAAGGCGTGGCTGGCGCGCTTTGGGCGCACGGTGTCCGACCAGGCGGTCGACGCGGTGACGGCGCGGCTGACGGCGACACGCCGGGCCGGGGTCACGGCGGCACTGGCCGGGCAGGCCCTGCCGTCGATCGCCTTCGACGAGGGCGAGACTGGCGGCAACGCCGCCGCGGATCGTGCAGCCGGCCCGACGAAAGCGGACCGGCACCGGGCGCGGAATGCCATGGACCGCCTGATGGCCTTGGCGGGCTTCGGCCCGGGGTTGCCTCCCGCTGCTCCGGGCCTGCCGGGACCCGGATTCGGGATCGGGGTCCGGGACAAGTCGGGGTCGGTGACAGTCTTCGGCCTTGAGCCGGACTCCTTGCCGCGCTTCGCGTCGCGGGCGGTGACGCAGCGCGAGCTGCTGGCCGGAACGTCCTTCGACCTGACGGCAAGGGCCGGGGACGGCAAGGGCGGCGGCCTCGCCTCGGTCTGGGGCCGGGGCGCCATCGCGCGCTTCGGAGGACGCGAGGGCGGCCTCTCGCTCGACGGCGAGGTGATCGCTGGCTTCCTCGGCGCCGACTGGGCGCCAGCGCCCCGCTCCGGATCGGATCCGGGGCAGGCAGGAGCAGCCATCAGGACGGTGGGCCTCGCGCTCGGCCATTCGACCGGCAATGGCGGCTGGCGGGGCGGCAGCGGTTCGGGCGACATCAAGGCGCGGCTGACCGGCCTCTACCCCTATGCCGGGGTCGCCCTGAGCGACCGCCTGTCGGTCTGGGCGGCGGCGGGCTGGGGAATCGGCAAGGTGACGGTGACGCCCGAAGGCGGAACGAAACTCTCGGCGGACCTCCAGATGGGCATGGGCGCGGCCGGACTGCACGGCCTGGTGCTGCGGCCGAAAGACGGCGAAGGGCTCTGGCTGTCGGTCACGGGCGACGCCCGGTTCACCCACACCGAATCGAAGGCTGCGAAGTCGGCCGCCGGGAGCCTGTCGGCGACGCAGGCGCAGACCTGGCTCGTGCGCGCCGGCATCGAGGGCCGGCGGCCCTTCACGATTGCCGAACCGGGGTCCAGGGCAGGCGTCACGATCACGCCGTTTTTCGAGGCCGCCGCGCGGTTCGACACCGGCGACGCCGAGACGGGCCTCGGCGCGGACCTGGGTAGCGGTCTCGCCATCTCCGCGCCGGAGAGCGGGTTCAGCCTCGACCTGAAGGGCCGCGCGCTGGTCGTCCACAAGGTGAAGGGCTTCCGGGAGTGGGGCGCAAGCGCGGCTCTGGCCTGGAACCAGTGGCCGTGGACCGAGCGGGGCCCGTCGCTGTCACTGATCTACGCACTCGGCGCGTCGTCCTCGGGCGGCACGCACGCGATGCTCAACCGCTCGACCCTGGCGGGCCTCGCGGCCAACGACAACGGAAATGGGCAAGGATTCCGGGCGGCGGAGCGCCTCGAGGGCGAGATCGGCTACGGGCTGCCGGCGTTCGGCGGCCGCTTCACCGGCACGCCGAACCTGGGCTTCGCGCTGTCGGACGGCGGCGCGCGGGACTGGCGCGTCGGCTGGCGGCTGACGCCGGCGGTGCCGGGCGACTCCGGCTTCGAGGTCAGCCTCGACGCCACCCGCCACGAGCCGGCCGGCGGCAGCGCACCGGATCACGGGGTGATGCTGCACGCCACGGCGCGGTGGTGACGGAGTGGCTTCGCCCCCCCGGCGCGGCCAAGCTTCCGGCCGGTGAACCGGGAGCGAGCCCGACCGAACACGAACTTGAACGAAGGTAAGGTCATGGAACACTTGACGACTGACTCGGGCAACGCAGCGGCCGATCGCCGCGAGCGCGGGTCCCGCCGCTTCGACAGGCCCGGGACAGGCCCTTCGACAACAGGCCCTTCGGCAGGCTCCGGGCAGGGTCCGGTTTCCCGCCGCCGACGTTTCGCGAGTCCCGCCTCCTCCCGCACCCGTTTCGGCGGCCTCTTGCGGTGCGTCGGTGCCCGGGCGGCGGCGCTCGCCGTGCCGGTGGCGCTTGCGCTCGGCCTTGCGTGGGCCGCGCCGGCGGCGGCGCAAACCAGCACCAAGCTGGTGAGCAACACCGGGAAGACGGCACATTCCAACGCCCATTCTATGGGTCAAGACACAGCCCAGGAGTTCACGACGGGCAGCAACACCGGCGGCTACAAGCTGACGTCGGTGAAGGCGAGTATCGTGGGCGGCAGCGGCTCGGTAACCTACACGGCGGACATCTTCGATGCCGACGCGGCCGGCGAGCCGACCGGCACCGGCAAGGGCACGCTGACGAACCCGACTTCGCTGGCCACCAGCGGAATCGTGGAGTGGACGGCAACCGGCGGCGGCATCGATCTGGCCGCCGGCACAGACTACGTCTTCGTCCTGGACGTGTCGGCGTCGTCAGGCACAGCGCCGAAAATCAACACGACCGCTTCGGACGATGAGGATACGATCACCCCGGCGACGGGCTGGAGCATCGAGAACTCCTGGCACTGGAGAACTGCCGGCGCCACCACCTGGAACGACGACCAAAGAGGGGTGCAGATCGAGGTCCACGGCTACGCGAAGTCCGTGCCGGCCGCGCCCGCCGCGCCGAATGTGCAGACCGGGGCGGCCCAGGGCACCCTGTCGGTGAACTGGACGGCGCCAGCGAACACCGGGGGAAATCCGGTCACGGACTACGACGTGCGCTGGAAGTTGTCGACCGCGAACACGTGGACCGAGATCGACGACACGACGCCGAGCACGGCGACGACGGCGACGCTCATGGGGCTGATTGCGAGCACGCAGTACGACGTGCAGGTGCGGGCGCAGACCACCCTGGGCGCGGGCCCCTGGTCGCCGACCGGCCAAGGCACGACTGCGGCGCCTCCGGCCACGCCGGCCACCGGCGCGACACTGGTGACCAACCTCGGCAATTCGTTAAGCACACCGGTCAATCTGGCCAACCACGATCATGCGCACTCGTTCACGACCGGCGCCAACACCCACGGCTATGCCCTCACCGCCATCGTCGTGAAATTCCTTACTGTTGCTAATGGCGGTGCAGCCCCGTCGGGCGTGACCGTGAAGGTGGGGACGGGCGATCCGCACAGCCTGACCGGGGAAATCACCCTGACCAATCCGTCGAATCTGGCCTCCGCCGGCGACCTCAGCTTCACCGCGCCCGCGGACACCACGCTCAGCGCCGGCACGACCTATTGGGTGGTGATCGAAGGAACAGCAGGCTCTGTCGAAACCACCTGGGATGACGGCCAGTCCGGCGAAACGGGCTGGAGCATTGCCAACTCTGGCAAGTCCCGGCCTGCGTCTTCATCTGCGACGACAGCGTTTTCGGGAACAACAGCAGACGCCATGTCGATTCGCGTCGAAGGCACGGTGCTGACGCAGGGCCAGACGCCGGACCCGACCCGGCCCGTCATACTGGTGGACAACCAAACGGAAAGCGACGCCGGCTCACAAAATTTTAACGATGTGGACGTGGCTCAGGCCTTCACGACCGGCGGCAACAGCAGAGGCTACAGCCTCACCGGCATAATTTTGACTCTTGTAGGTACCCCGCCGCAGTTGACCGTGACGCTGGGGACGGGGCCGCCGCACAGCCTGACCTCGCCAATCACCCTGATCAATCCGCCAGTTCTGGCTGGCGGGGAACAAACATTCACCGCGCCTCCGAACACCGTGCTCAGGCCCGGCACGGAGTACTTTGTTGTGGTGGAGGGATCAGGGGGAGTAGGCAACGCTGCCCTCCGATTAGTGAGCTCCAACGCCGAAAGCCCCAACTCCGCCGAGGGCTGGAGCATTGGCAACGGCCACTACATTCGGGGTGCGAGTTCGACAAACGCGTTTCGGCTGGATGCCGACGATACCGTGAGAGTCAGGGTTCTTGGCGCGCCGGTGCCTGCTGAACCGCGCGCCGAGCCCATGACCCAGAAGGCATGGCTTGCGCGCTTCGGGCGCACGGTGACCGACCAGGTGGTGGAGGCGGTGACGGCGCGGCTGGCGGCGACGCGATCGGCCGGGGTCGAGGCGACGCTCGCCGGGCAAATGCTGCCTTCGTGGTCGCCGGGCGGCGGAACGGTTCCAGGGGCGGCAGGCGGCAGCGCCGACGCGGCCGGGGGCGCGGACACCGCCACGATGCTGCGCCGCTGGATGGCCCTTGCCGGGCACGAAGAGAACCCGGGTCCGGGCTTCGACATTTTCGGTGACGAGGTTCGGCCGGGCGTCGTGTCCCGCCCGCTCTCGGAACGGGACTTCCTGGCCGGGAGCTCTTTCGCCCTGACGACGCGGACCGGCGGCGGCGGCTTTGCCTCGCTCTGGGGTCGCGGGGCGATTTCCAGCTTCGGCGGACGCGAAGGCGATCTTACGCTGGACGGGGAAGTGACCACCGGCCTGCTCGGCGCCGACTGGTCCCCGGAACCCGGAACCGGCCACTGGACGGCAGGGTTGGCGCTCGGCCACTCCTCCGGATCCGGCACCTTCCGCATGGGCGACTGCACCGCCGGGAACGTCGGCGACGACCGGCAGGGCGGCTGTGGCGGGATGGTGGAGGCAACGCTCAACGGTCTCTACCCCTGGGCAGGAGCGAAGCTGGGCGAGCGCCTTTCGGTCTGGGCCGCGGCGGGCGTCGGTTCGGGCAGGGTGACGGTGACGCCCGACGGGAGACCGGCAATGTCCGCCGGGCTCAGGATGAGCATGGGTGCGGCCGGGATGCGGAGCGAGGTCTTGAGGCCATCGGGCGGCAACGGCTTCGCCCTGGCCCTCAAGGGCGACGCACGCTACTCGGCCACGAGGTCGGAAAAGACGGAAGGCATGGCCGCGTCGCGCGCCAGCGTCTGGCTGGTGCGGGCCGGGATCGAGGGATCGCGGCCCTTCGCGCTCGGCGACCGTGCCAGCGCGACCCCGTCCTTCGAGATCGGGCTGCGGCTCGACGGCGGCGACGCCGAACGAGGCACCGGTGCCGACATGGTCGGCGGTCTCGCCTTCTCGGATCCCGCAAACGGGTTGAGTTTCGACATGAAAGCCCGCGGCCTCTTGGTCCACAAGGTGTCGGGCTTCCGGGCGTGGGGCGCAAGCGCAGCCTTCGCCTGGGATCCGCGTCCTGAAACCGACCGCGGTCCATCCCTGGCGCTGACCCGAAGCTGGGGCGCATCGCCGCCGTCTGGCGGCATGGACGCGCTGCTCTCGCGCGAGACCCTGGCAGGGTTCGCGGCGGGCGGCGAAGGTTCCGGGGCCGGGGGCTTCCAGGCGGCGGGCCGCCTCCACGGTGAGATCGGCTACGGGCTGTCGTTCTTCGGCGGTGATGTGACCGCGATTCCGAACCTCGGTTTCGGGCTCGCGGATGGTGGTGCGCGGGACGTCCGCATCGGCTGGCGGCTGGTCACGACCGTGCCCGGCAACCTCGGTTTCGAGGCCAGCATCGACGCCACCCGGAGTGCAGGCGCGAACGGCAACGAGTCCCCCGAAAACCGCCTCGCGCTCACGGGCACGATTCGCTGGTAGGGCAGGGGAGCAGCGCCGGGCGCGCGCCTCTGCCTGCCCCGGCAAAACGGATGGCCGGCCACGAGACAACTCTTGCCGTGACATGAAAACCGTGCACGGCAGGAGTTGCCCCTTCACGCCGCGCTCGCTTCACCCGGAATTTCCTCTGGGGCGGTTTCGGAAAAATGAAATTGCGCAGGGAGGCCGACCGGGATGCCGAGGAAAAAATGGCGTGTAAGTCAAGGTGACGCGCTTCGCGTCAAGGAGCCAGCCGAATACACGATGCTGAAAAATTCACGAATTGCTCCTAAATCGCAGGGCCGACCCACTCCGGCGAGGCTTCCCTCCGTAGCTTTCCCGATTTTTCCGCTCGATAACCATTTTGTGCTTCCACGCACTGCGGTCGCATACGGCGTCTTCCACGCACTGCGGTCGCATACGGCGTCATGGTCCTGCGGACTTGGCCTTGGCGGCATTGGGCCAAGTCGTGACCGGAGCCAGAAAGGCTGGCGTAGACTGATACCGGCCGGCCGCATTCGGATCGCGTGGCATGAGGTCCGATGCGATTATCGGCGCAGCGTAATGGCGGCGTGGACATGTCAGATTTTCGGCCTCCATTTCACCACACCTTCATTCTTGAACTACGCCTGCGTTTCCCGCCTTTCCATGCGGTGTGCCGGACGTGGTCGGAGCCAGGCCTGTCCTGAATTGCTGTTGCCGTTGTCGGGGGGATGGCACCCGGCGGTCATTGCGAGCGAATCACACCCGATCTGCCGGCCTGAGGGGATGTCGCGCGAAAAGGCGTTGTCCGGCCGCAATCCGGTTCGCGGTCTACACGGGTGGGGACGAACCAAAGTTGGGAATGCGGCTTGAGCTCGGACAATGCCCTCGCGCCCATCCTTGCGTCGATTCACGAAGCCATGCTCGACGACGCCCGCTGGCCGGCAACGAGCGCGCTGATTGACGAGGCCTGCGGCATCGGCGGCAACGGCCTCGTGGTTGGCGAACGGTTCTGCGGTGACGACCGCATCTATTTTGCCCGCTTTCTCTACCGCGGTGAAAGCCGGCCAGACCTGGCGCGCGAATATTTCGACGCCTACTTCCCGCACGACACGGGCATACGCCGCCTGATGAATCGGCCCGAAGGCCGGCTGGTCCATCTCCCTGACCTCTTCACGGAAGACGAGTTGAAGTCGTCACCGGTGTACAACGAGGGATGGTGCCGGCTCGGCGGGCAGAACAGCCAAAACGTGCACTTCGACGACCCGGACGGACTGCGCCTCGTCTGGTCCATAGCAGACCCCATTGGCAACGGCTGCTGGGAATCCGCACAACTCCGGCTCATTGAGCAGCTGCTGCCGCATGTGCGCCAGTTCGTCCGCGTGCGGCAGGCGCTGGCAGCGGCCGATTCCCAGGGCGCCGGGCTGGAGGGTCTGCTGGACAACGACCGCATCGGCGTTGTGCAACTGGACCGCGGCGGGCAGGTGCTGGCGGCCAATGCACCGGCGCTCGACATCCTGCGCCACGGCGACGGGTTGCTCGACCGTGACGGCGTCCTGGAAGCGATGCTGCCGGCGGATCGCAACCGTCTGCGCAGACTGCTGGGACGTGCACTGCCAAAATTGTGGGGCGAGGTTCCCTGCGGCGGATCGATAACGGTCCAGCGCCTCTCGGAGCGGTCGCGTTTGGCATTGCATGTCAGCCCTGTCGGCACCGGGGCGCCGGATTTCGGCGGCCGCCGGGTGGCGGCGCTGGTGCTGGTGGTCGACCCGGCGCGGCGTCCGCGCATCGACCCGACACGAGTGAAGGAGGTGCTCGGCCTGACACCGTCGGAGGGAAGGGTCGCGGCGTTGCTGGCCGAAGGCAGGCCGGTGGCCGAAATCGCCGCGTCGACCGGCTGGCGGGTCGGCTACGTGCGCCGGCTTCTGAAACGGATCTACAAGAAGCAGGGCGTATCCGGCCAGGTGGCCCTGGTATCGCTGGGACTGGCCCTGGACCGACTGCCGCGGGACTGAGCACCTGCCTGCCCGATAGGCGGCGCATGGTTTCGTCTCGGCTTTTTCGACCCGATTTCCGTCTCCGTGTTCCCGAAATCATTCCGCCATCGCGCGCACCAATAGTCCCATATGGGACTAGTTTTATTATTGATTTGGGAATTATACGCTTAACTAGCCATTACCATGACAAGCCATTACCATCACTCGCCACTAATCAGGTTGTGGGCAATCAATACCTTCTGGTGGATTAGGAGATTGGCAACGCAACAATCTAAGTATTTCTTGATTGATTGTCTCTAAACCATCAAGTCGTCCTTCAACAGTATTATAACGCATTTCCATTTCATTTTGATAAATTTGAATGTCACTTCGAACCGCAGCTACACTATCCCAAAGGTCTTTAGCTTCTGACATGCTTACCCAGACAAAAAGAACAACTGGCGCAACTATTCCTCCTATAATTGCGCTTATAGCTATGCATGTATTTCGCGTATCCTTAGAGCTTGACCTAAAAGTGCGCGGCCCTGCGAAATGTGGTATTCCGAGTCAGTTT
>JAPOVX010000389.1 GCA_026707935.1 Paracoccaceae bacterium | reverse complement strand
CCTTGTGTCAAAGACACAGATTCCCACCACCTCTGGTGTTGCACTTCACAGTGGCACGGGGGATTTGAAGAGGATTCCATTGGCAAAAAAATTGTATCGCGGTGCTGTCACCTGTATGAAGACGGGTAATGGCGGATGAACGAAAACTGAAACATCTTGAGTTAATTCAGGGCGTGATTAATCGCTTATCGACAAACTCTTTTTTGTTGAAAGGCTGGAGTGTTGTTCTTGTCTCGGCTTTAATTGCACTTTCGGTTGCTGATAGCCGTGGGGCACTTGTTCTTGTCGCGGTCATCCCGGTTGCCGTGTTTTGGGGATTGGACGGTTTTCTCCTTTTGCAGGAGCAACTCTATCGAAAACATTATGATCACGTCCGCGTTCAAAGCGAAGAGAACATTGATTTCTCGATGGCCGCGGCCTCTTTTTGCTCCGATTTGAGGCCCGGGGACAAACCGACTTGGATCAAGGCTACATTTTCGAAAACGCTCATTCCGTTTCACGGCGTTCTTCTTCTGTCAGTCCTCGGGGTGATGTATTTGAACTCCAAAATGCTGGATGGATAAGGATGTAAACTGAAAGGTTTATTTGGTTTTCACGACGCGCCAGGCAATCGGCGGGCCGGCCAGGTCCGAAATATGGCTGTGATGGAAAGCACCGGGCCAGCAACCGATAATGATCGGGAAACCGTAACAAGGAGCGGTGAACGAGCGATCAAGAACTGGATCGACAGCCAAATGCGTGGGCGCGGCCGCACGGTCGTTTCGGTAGGTTCTCACACAGCAATGCGGATTCCCGCGACATCTGACGGCTCCGGTTCGCGCGTCAGCGCGCACGTCTTTCCCGGGACTGAAGCCCGGGATCTTTCCTCCTTTTTGATGCCGGGAGGCTGGCAAATGGCCAGCCCGGTGCGCGCGCAAGCGAGCCCCTCCCGGATTTCAGCAACGCGGTGAACGCGATGACCGGCCCGTTCACCCGGCATTCCAGAGCCACCCGGTTGCTTTCCATCCGGCAAAACCGGAATTCGTGCAGGTGAGAGACGACGAGACTTCAATAATTGTCGTGCATGTATGACCAGCGAGGAGGTATCCATGCTGTCAATCCGCCTTGCTGCCGACATTGAATCGCGTCTCGAATTCCTGGCCAGGCAAACGGGCAGGACCAGGAGCTTTTACGCCCGCGAGGCCATCCTCGAAACAATCGAGGACCTCGTGGATGTATACCTGGGCGAGCAGGTCCTGGAGCGCATTCGCAAGGGTGAGGAGAAGGTCCTGAGCGCGGAAGAAATATGGCGCAACCCGGAAGATTTAAAGGCCGCAAGTGTTCGCAAAACCGTCCGCAAACCGGACAAGCAAGAGCAGCGCCGCATTCGCGAATTCCTCGAGCCTGGACTGGCAGAAACGGAAGATCCCCGGCAACCCGGCGCCCCCCGAGAGGGACACGTTACCGCAATCTCTGTCGGTACCGTGTCGGCGACGACCCCATCATCGCCAGGATCAGCGCCAGCGATGATCGCATACTGATCGTCCGATTCGCCCATCGCCGCCAGGCATGCAGATCCTGAAAACCTGCCGCCGTATCATGCAGGCCGAGTTTGCTTGCCGGGGAAGGCGGCCAACAAAGGGGCTCCGGACGGGGTTCCGGCCTGCGCGGCTCCATCGATATCGTTGTCCTGGGATCCGGTTCCCTTGCAGGTTCGTCCAGAGCACCAAAAACCCAAAAAGGCCTTTCAATATCACCAGGCCATTGGACGCAAACGGGCAATGAATTGCGCCGCGCCTGATCCAGGCCAAGATTGCCCCATGGACCAGGTACCGGCATCGCCCAGGCGATCGAGACAGTTCCGCGCACGAAACCCGTTTCGACATCATCAATCAGGAGGAGGCGTCGGCCACGGCCATTCATGGTCCTCTTCGCCACGGGCATGACCCAGCATCACGCGTTTCCAGGGTGAGGGGAAATCTCCGACCAGAACCTCGATCAGGTTTCTGCCTCCGCGCGCGATTGCGGAAGCAAGGTGCTGTTCGAGTTCATCGGGCGTGTCGGCCCGCGAAGCCGAAAACCCGAAACTCCGGGCGAGCTCGACGAAATTCGGGCTGGTCAGGTCGGACGCGATGATCCTCCCGCCGTAGTTTTCACGCTGAATCGTCCGGACGTTTCCATAGGCATTGTCATTCATGACAATGATGTTGATCGGAATGTCGTGGTGCACGGCCGTCGCGAGTTCTCCGATCGTGAACAGTGCTCCCCCGTCGCCGCTAACCGACACGACCGCCACGTCCCGCCTGGCATCAGCGGCTCCAATGGCGGCGGCAATGCCCCACCCCAAGGTTCCCTGGTAACCCGTGCTCAGGAAACTCCGCGGGCAATGCTTCGGGAACGCGAACCTTGCCACGTAGCCGATCTGCGTGAGTTCATCGACGATAATCGCATCGCCGGGCATTGCCTTGCGAATGGCCGCAAGCCAGTCCAGCTGCGGTCTCAACTCGGCGCCGATCGCCGCGTCGACCCTGTCCCTGGCCACAGCCATCCGGGTCCGCCAGTCGTCCCGCGGATCCTGCCGGGGCAGGATCGCAAGGAGGCGCGGCAGGACATCCGCCAGGTCCGCATGCACGGAAAGGTCAGGCTCGCGGTCTCCCGCCAGTACGTCGGCATCGATGTCGATGTGAATCACGCGGATTCCGTCGTCGAGACCCCACAGGTTTTTCTGCTGGACGAGCCGGGTTCCAAGTCCGATGACAAGGTCGCATTCGGGCCAGACGGCGTGCGCCACAGGGTTTTCCAGGCACAGGGAGTCCCCTGTCGGCATCACGCCATGACCGGTTCGAAAGGCCGAAACTCCCGCGCCTATGCGCGTCGCCAGGGTCCTGATCTCGCCGCTGAAATCCTGTGCGCCGCCGCCCACGATGATGAGCGGCCTTCTCGAGGCCGAAATCGTCTCCGAAACCCTCTCCAGTACCCGCCTTTCGGCTGCGGGAGGCGCCAGGTTCTCTCCCTTCAGGTCTTCCGCCCTGTAGCTCGTTGCCTTCAACCAGAGATCGACGGGAACTTCGGCAATGACCGGCCCGGGTCGATCTGAAAGGCCCGCGCTCCATGCAGTTGCCAGGCGCGACGGTGCCAGTTCCGGGTCATCGATCCGCACGGCATGCTTCGCGAGATACCCGGCGATTTCGAGCTGCCCGTCGATCTCGTGGAGCTGCCCGAGGCGTTTCCCGGTGAACGCCGTGGCATTGTCGCCGACGATGCCGAATACGGGCGCGTTGAGCGCATACGCCGTGCAGAGCGCCGCGGTGCTGTTCAGAAATCCCGGCCCGGGGACAACGCAGAACGCCTGGGGTTTCCCGGTCGCGAGGGCCGCGCCGAGCGCCATGTAGGCAGCACCCTGTTCATGCCGGGCCTGGACTGCCCTGACGGCATCCTTTCGATCGTACAATGCGTCGAAAAAGGCGTCGTTCTGCACGCCCGGAACACAGTACAGGGCATCGACACCGTTCGCGACGAGGGAGTCGACCACCAGGCTTGCAACGGTTTGGCTCAACGACTGTTCCTCCGGCCTGAACAACGGATCCCGGCCCGGGTTGACCGGGGCTCTCCCAAACGACCGGGAAAATGCCAAGTTCTCTTTCCCGGCTCCAGGATTGAACCGCTATCCCGCGAATCGCTCAATCGGAATGGCCGCGCCGGTCGTTCTGCCATTCGGCGATGACGCGGCATGACACGAGTCCGTGCACGCTTCCCCCGACCGCCTCGCCGGAAATACAGGGGCGACGTCATCCCGACTCGCCCGGGAAGACCGGATCAGCTGGCCGTGCCGGCTTCTCGCCGGGAATTGCCTGTACGAGGGGGCTGTAGCGGAAACCGTCGAGACGCCTGATAGCTGGCCTCTCGTGCTCATCCCGGCGAGTTTCGTGTCAATGCCGGATCGGCGCAATGTCCATGCGGGCATCACGGACCACCGCTCTCGGATCACGATCCCCGTTCACGCACACTGGAGCAGTTGCCGCTCGTAACGGCTTGAACGCGCGTCGACCGATCTGGCCACGTCCTTCAGCCATTCGATGTTCCGATAGCGCCCCTCCAGGTAACCCTGGTGGCCCTGGTGGTAGGCCAGGTACTGGTTATAGGCGTCGGATTTCGAAACCCCGGCCTTTTGGGTGGTCTTGTCCATGTACCATCCCATGAAATCCACCGCGTGCCCGAAATTGTCTCTCCTTGCGAACCAGCTTCCGGTTTCCGATCGATACCAGTCCCACGTGCCATCGAGGACCTGGGCATATCCGTATGCGGAAGACTGCCGGCCCCAGGGAACCATTCCGAAAAACACGTACCGGCGCGGTGTCCTGGCGTCCGCGTCAAACCTGGACTCCTGGTACATGGTCGCCAGTATGACGTTCGGAGGGACGCCCCATTTCCGTTCAGTACGTGCAAGCTCGTCGATCCAGTCCGGATGGTCGTATCGAATATCGCAGGCATTGTCGTATTCCCGGGGTCCGGGACTCGAGCAGGCACCGAGGAAGAGAAGAACGACGAGTCCGGCGACTAGAGGCGCGGAACTGCCATGAACGCCGTCTTTCAGCCGTCCGGCGAAATGCGCGCAACCAGTGACGGCCTCACGTTTCCAGTTTCCGATATCAACTCTGCTCACGGCTTGCTTCCCAGGGACAATGTGCCTCCGAGCGGCGCCCGAAATCCCATGCGAAAAACGAAACGGCGCGGACCCCGGCGACGAATGCACGTCTTTTCGCGCCAATCCCGCGAGGCGTCAATCAATATCCTGTCTGGCCGCAACAATTGTCCCTGCGTTTTATGATCACGGCGCCATCCTGACCTGCTCCCGGGCCCGGGGTCCCGGGACCACCCGTTTACCCGGGGCTCAATGCCGAAATCGTTCCTCCTTTCGCGCCGCGGGCGCTGGGTCACGGGACGACCAGAAACGCCAGCGTCAACGGAATCGTGACGACCGACAACACGGTCGAGACGATGATGAAACCGGCGACCTCGTCCGCGTTCACCCCGTACTTTTCCGCCACGAAATAGGCCGATACGGCAACCGGCGTCGATAGCTGCAGAACGAGTACCGCAAGGGGCACGCGGGTCAGGCCGAACAAACTGCCGGCCAGCACCGCGACCGCAATGCAGATGATGACCCGGACCACCGACAACGACAGCGCCAGCCGCAACCTCGACAGCTTCAGGCGCGCCAAGGCGACGCCAAGCGTAATGAGCATGAGTGGAATGGCCATCTGGCCGATCAGTTCAAGCGTGTTGAGAACCAGTTCGGGAGCATCCCAATCCATGATGATGAAGGCCGCGCCCAGCAGTACCGCCGGAACCATGGGTTCGTAAAACAGTTTCAGGACGGAGCCGCCGCCGGCAACGATCCAGATTCCAAAGGTAAACGAATAGACGGACATGAAGGCAAAGGTGACGATTGCGTAGTCCAGCCCTTCCTGGCCAAAGGCAAAATAGGCGAGCGGCAGTCCGAGATTGCCGGTGTTGCCGAAAGTGAGGGGGGACAGGTACGTCCGGATGTCCAGCCCCGCCAGCCTGACCAGGGCAAAGAATGCGACTGTCAACAGCCCGTAGCCGACGCAACAGGCCCACATCGTCGTTGCCAGATCCCCCGTACGGATTTCCGTCCTGACCAGGGATTCGAAAATCAGGCAGGGAATGGCCAGCGTCATGGCCAGCCGGGTGACAAACTCGACCCGGAATTCGAACCCGGCCCGCACCCAGATGAAGCCGATTCCCGCCAGTACGAAAACCGGTGTCACGATCTGCAGGACTGTCGCAATAACGTTCATTGGCCGACACTCTTTCTTCTGCCCTTGCATCCCCGGCAAGATGTGTCCACATATGGTTGCAAGCCCGGGCTGGCGACCGAGGCAAAAGGGCGGATCGGAGAATGGAAACGGCGAGCGCCAAGTTTACGATCGGACAGGTGGTGCGGCACCGGAAATTTCCCTTTCGCGGTGTTATCTTCGATGTCGACCCGACGTTTTCGAGTACGGACGAGTGGCTGGAGGCGATCCCCGAGGAAATCCGTCCTAAGAAGGAACAGCCGTTTTACCATCTGCTCGCGGAGAACGACACGTCGTACTACATTGCCTACGTTTCCGAGCAGAACCTGGTGAAAGACAAGAGCGGCGATCCTGTCGATCATCCGGAAGTCCAGAGGTTTTTTGGCCCCATGGGCAAGAACGGCGACTACTCTTTCGACCTCCACAAGAACTGACGGCTTCACGCCGGACCTTTCCTCCAGGCAAGCAACGCGTGCCTGCCTGCCCGGCCAGCCTGAATGCGACCGGACCCGGTGATCCTGAACGCCCGAACCTGCCTGCATCGGAATGCACCGGCATCGCTCAACGCCGGGCGAACCCTGATGCCGGCAGGCGTTTGCGGTTCATGTCGTGAGGTGTCGAAATACCCGTGCCCGGGCGGTTCCCGGGCCGATTCAGGCGGACAACGGTGCCAGTTCCCGCGCGTGCAGGCGTTTCGCAAGCATCGAGAACACCGACCTGAGCATCCGGTCGTGGCCGGCAGAACGATTGAGAAAGAAGACGAGCGCCGCCACCGTCGGTCGCGAGATTTTCACCTCCGTCCTGCTCGTATACCCCTTCCGTGAGAGTATCCGCCGCAACGTCAGGACCGACATCACCACCGACGTCAGGCAGAATTTCCGGATCCCCGTTTCGCTTGACGGGATCATCAGGCTGTATTCCAGCGATTTTTCGAGACGATCGCCGGCATGTGAAACCAACTCGGTTATCGCGTTCCCGAACGGTGGATCCGGTTGCATGTCAGGATTCAGGGAGCGAAGTTCCAGCCCCGCCTTGTCGAAGACGTCTCTCGGCAACCAGCACTCTCCACGCTGGCGGTCTTCCCAGACGTCCTGAAGGATGTTCGTCATCTGAAGAGCCTCCCCGAACGCAACGGCATGCTGCATCATTCGGTCACGGTTACGTGCAATGGTCCCCGAGTATTCGCAAAACAGCTCGGTCAGCATTTCCCCGACGCAGCCAGCGACAACGTAACAGTACCGTTGCATGTGCCGCACGTCTTCAAGTCCGGACAGACCGGTGACCTGGCGAAACTCCGCCATGCCGGCCGACATGACACGAACGCAGCGGGCAAGGATTCCCCTTTGCGCGGCCGAAAAGGTCGAATTGATCGACATGACCCGTTGCGTGTTGGCAACGAGGGTCCGCTCGGCTTCGGGGGCAGAGCCCGACAGCATGGGAACGACGAGGTCCGAGAAGCCTTCCGACGATGCCGTCCCTTCGACGACATCCGAGAACCTATCAAGGAATTCGCTCTTGCTGCCTTCCGGCAACTCCGGGTCGTCCTCGATCGTGTCGGCAATTCGGCAAAGGAGATAAGCCGTCCCCACGACGGTCCGCAATTGCGGCGGGAGCATTGGAATGGTCAAAGCGAACGAACGGGACACGTCCTGGAGAACGCCTGCCTGCCAGAATTCGTTCGGAACTTCCTGCCTGCCGGTGATCGCCTGCAACTCCGCCCGGGTCATCGCGTCACCAGGACCAGGCATGATCGGCCGTTTCGACCGCCTTGCAGCGTCGGCCCTGTCGTTTTGCTTGATCCGATTGCATCAACAGTTCGACCATCGCACCGTTCGAATGATCACTCCACCCGGCCACCGCGGCCACGATGCATGCCGTTACAATCTAACCCAAATGCCGGGCGATGAAACGCCAAATCCTGCAGCGAGTTCGGACTTGGGTGGTCGGGGCGCTTCCTGCCGGCCAATTTCCGCCCGTGAACGCAAATTCAGCCGGGTACCGTGAACCCCGGAATTGATCCCCTGGCCTGAACCGCCGAGACGCGGATGCCGTCTTCGAGTTTGCCGTCAAGCCTCGGAGAACAAGGGGAGTTCGCGCTGTGGATGCTCCCGCGATCCCGGAGCGCGGAAGAGGTCTGTCCTCAGCGGGTCCGGCCTTCTGTCGAGACCGGTCCTTCCGCACGCCTTCCGGAATCGTTCCGAAATGAGTTTCGCGGTAATCCCCCGCCCCCTGAGCCGCGCGCCGAACTCCAGGTTCCTGTCGTTTCCGCCATGAAGATCCCTTATAGACCGCAACACCCGTTTAGCCTTGCCGGGGTGGGCGACTTCCAGCCATTCGCTGAACAGTTCGCGCACCTCAAGCGGAAGCCTGATGACGACATAACCGGCGAAACTTGCTCCGGCTTCGGCAGCCGCGACCAGAATTCCCTCGATTTCATGATCGTTGAGTCCGGGGATCACCGGGGCAACCATGACACCGGCAGGACAACCGGCTTGTGCCAGCTGGCGAAGCGCGAGCAATCGCCTTCCGGGGGACGATGCGCGCGGTTCCATTGAACGGGACAATCGATGGTCAAGTGTCGTCATCGAAACGGCGACTCTCGCGATGCCCTTCCGTCCCATCCTCCCGAGTATGTCGGCGTCGCGCTTGACGTTTCCACTCTTGGTGACAATCCCGACCGGGTGCGCTGTTTCCTCGAGCACTTCCAGAATACTTCTCATGATTGCCCGGTCTTTCTCGATCGGCTGATACGGATCGGTGTTCGTCCCAATCGCGATCGACCGCGGACGATATGCCGGCTTCGCCAGTTCCATCCTCAACAGCCCGGCAGCGTCCGGCTTGGCGAACAGCCGGGTCTCGAAGTCCAGCCCCGGAGAAAGCCCGAGAAACGCGTGCGTCGGGCGTGCGTAGCAATAGACACATCCATGCTCGCAACCTCGATACGGGTTGATCGAGCGATCGAATCCCAGGTCGGGCGACGTGTTTCGTGTAATTATGCTCCGCGCCGAATCATCCGTAACCGTCGTCCTGACCGGATCATGGCATTCCGCTCCACTTTCCCAACCATCGTCGAATTCCACCCGGACATCGCTTTCGTACCGGGATGTCCGGTTCGAAACGGCTCCGCGGCCCCGCTGAACCCGGATCGGATTTTTGCAATCAGCACCTGTGTGAACTGACAAGATCGTGCCTCCAACATCCAGGACGATCTAACACCAGAACACGAACAAAACAAGAACAAATATCGCTCATGGCTTCGTTCAACATCACGAACGAGGCCATGCATGGCGATTCAGAGGGCCTATGTCGATGGCTTGACGGCGCGGTCACGCCGCCGGTTTTCGATCGGATTCACGGGTCGCAGGGATCGGGATCGCCCGGTCTGGTCCCAAGTGATACCCCAACAATCAAGGCTACTCGCGCAATGTGCGTGTGACGGGCGTGTGACGGGAAAGTGCTGATTTCCCGTCACCAAACGAACCTTGTGCCGAAGGTCCGACCGCATGTGCGAGACTACCACATACCGCAAGGAAATCTACCGGCTTTTGACCGGCCCGAAGGCGATCGCGAAGCGCCTGGCCGGACAGGCGGGCGCATGCCCAAAATTTGCGCGCAATAATTCGACGGAGACCCGGTCGCCGGCGAGTTGATGACGGAAACCCGGCCAGCGAAGTTGCATGAACCTTCAATGTTCATCCTGCGACGCTCGACCGGTTCATCAGGCAACACACCTTGAAATCCCCCGCCCTCGGGCAATGCAGGATCCCGGACTGCGATGTCGATGCGCCGGAAGGCACGGGCATCGGTGCGCAGGGCATCGGCGAGCCTGGCTCGCGCCGTATTTTCGTCGGGGCGATGTTTGGCATCTCCGGCCTGGCGGATCCGGTCATGGTCTCCTCGAAGCGGAGTGCGCGCGTGTCCGTGTCGACACGCTCCAGGTGATTTTCCATCGTCAGGGTTGACTCCGCACAACCCGAATCGGGATGCCGCCTTGCCTCTGCAACAGCAACCACCTACGCATGATGTTCCAATGGAACCCCGCACATGCAACCACTCGGGCAAAATCCGTCATGAACAAAATGAAGCTTGGTATCAGTCCCTTGAGTTGGACCAACGAAGCAATATTGGAACTCGGCGACCACATCAGTTACGAAACCTGCATTGCCGAGGCGGCACAGGCCGGGTTCACCGGCATTGAACTGGGCCGGAAATTTCCGAAACAGCCTGCAACTGTCATTGCGACCCTTGCACGTTTCGGACTTGAACCGGTCACGTCCTGGTATTCCGGATTCCTTGCCGAGCGGTCTGTCGAGGATGAATGGCCGGAAGCGTTGCCAATGGTAAGACACCTCGTGGCGCTTGGATGCCATGTCATGGTCTACGGTGAGTGCGCAGCCGGACCGGTTGGAGGTTCCGCGGCGGTACTTGCACGGACTCCACCCCTGGATGGGCTTGACCTGCAGGTCTACGCCCGGCGCGTGACGGACTTCGCGAGTCGCGTAAATGAATCCGGCCTTAAACTGGTCTATCATCCCCACGTCATGATGCCGGTGGAAACCGCGGACGAGATTGATCGATTCATGTCCGCTGCAGGTGAACCGCTTCGCCTTCTTCTCGACACCGGTCACGCGGCAATGGCAGGAGACGACTACAGGGTCGTCATGGAAAGATGGTGGAAGCGGATATCCCATATTCACCTCAAGGACATTCGCAGGTCTGTCCGCGACGATCTCGACCCACACAGGCAGACATTTGATGATGCGGTGCATGAAGGTGTCTTCACGGTACCGGGAGACGGTGACCTGGACTACGGCCCGCTGATCACGAGAATTGCTGAACACGGCTACGATGGCTGGCTCGTGGTCGAAGCAGAGCAAGACCCCGTGACGGCGCCGCCCCTTGCCATGGCGAAAACCGGGTTTTCGCATATTTCCGGACTGCTTGAACGCCATGCCATCCCGTTTGACAGGAACCCGAATCATGGCCGCGGTTGAGAAACGCGGGCTCAGTGTCTGCCTTGTGGGATGCGGCGGCATGGGAAGGCTGCACGGCAAGTCAATTCTCGGGCATTCCGACGTGTCTGGCCTCAGCCTTTGCGATGTCGACCCCTCGCGCGCCCGGGAACTGGCAGGCGAACTCGGGGCCGAATGGCTGCCGCTGGATGAGGCGTTGTCCTCGGGCAAGTTTGATGCATTTTTCGTTGTCACGCCGGCAGCGGCACATGTGGAACAATTGGTGCGGATCGTTCCGAATGGAGCCTATGTGTTCTGTGAGAAACCCTTGGGGCTAGACATGGCGACCATTGACGCCGCCATGCCGGCATTGAAACCATTTGCAGATCGCATACAAGTGGGTTTCAACCGCCGTTTTGACCCGCATATGGCGGAGTTGAAACGACGCATCCTGGCAGGAGATATTGGCGAAATCGAACAACTGCGAATCGTCAGTCGAGATTTTTCCGCCCCATCCGTCGAGTCGCTCGATGAGTCGGCCGGCCTGCTCTTTGAAACGGCAATTCACGATTTCGATTTGGCACGCTGGTTGCTCGATGACGAGATTTGCGAGCTCATGTGCCTGGGCGGCGCCCTGGTCAATCCCCGCTTTGCCAGTGTGGGCCATATCGACACGGCGACCACGATCATGCGGGGAGCGCACGGACAGCAGGTCGTCATCCAGAACAGCTGGCGCACGAGTTACGGCTATGACCAGCGCGTCGAAGCCTTTGGCGCCGCCGGCCGTCTGACTGTTGCCAATCCATCCGGGCCATTGGTGTTCCACGAAAATGCCGACGGCCTGCGTTCCGGTCCGATCTCGACCGACTGGTTTGACCGTTATCCCGAGGCCTATTTCATCCAGGACACCGCATTTCTCGATGCCGTCAGCAGTGGCGATGCGGTGACGCCGAATCTCAATGACGGCTACATGGCTTCATATATTGCACAACGTGCCAGCGAGTCCCAAAGCGGGGGGGTGTTCGTATCCTGCAAAGATCATGACGGTGAATTCGCTTGACATCATTCCCGCTCCCAAAACCCCGACGCGCCACCGGCACAAGAAATCCCTCGTTCCTTTGGCCACGCCCGCAAGCGGGCATAGCGCATGAGTTTCAAGGGCCCGACCGGTCGCCGGGTCGCAACACACCCAAACCGCACAAGTCATCTGAAGATCCATTGTCAGCAATTTGGCTGAACCGGGCCAACCGCTCATCGGCGGCACGGGCTTTTCCAGATCAGCAGCGTGCATCACACCATGCATGGCCAACTGTTTTCACTCCTCGAGAATTTTCCAATCGGAAAGCAGTTCATCAAGGCCGTGTTTGACACACTCGAAGCGGGGACTGGTACCGGGCGCAACCGGCACGACACCCCGGTCAGTCCATTTTTTCAGCCCCTACGCGCTGTCGATCATCGAGGCGCGGCAGAAAGCCATCAGGGCACGCGTCGCCAAGAAGGAACGCGCCCGGGACACGCACCGCAAGATCCTCGTCGGCGCCTTCTTTTTCCACGAGATCGAGAACGACAGAAAACGAGGGTCGGGAATCCGGAAATGGCTACAGGGAGGGTTCCCCGGATTCCTCAGGGGGACCGATCAGGAACTGTTCCCCGTTATCCTGGAGGCGGCAGACGGCGAAGGAAGCGGCGGCGGGAAGAATGCCGGTACGGCTGGCGAGGCGACGCCGACGGAAACGCAGGAACGGAATGCACGGAAAATGACGAACTCGGAACGTGTTCTCAAACTCATCAGGAGCACGCCCGATCTCGACGACGGCCAGATCGCGGCCGAACCCGCAATCAACCGGTCCATTGTCTACCAGGAGTGCGCGCTGCTTGCCCGCGCCCGGGATACTCCATCGGCGGAACGGCGGGCCCAGGAACAAACTGATCAGTTCGATCATTGATCAGGCCCCTCCCCGCAGGAGAGCTTGGCGGCCGTAGATTCATTTCAGCCGGAGTCGAACTGAATACGCTGATGACCGACGCCATCGTGCGTACTCAGCCTGATTCGTACGGATACGCCGGAACTCCCTCATGACAGCCAACCTGCATCACCGCATCTTGGACGACATCACGCGGCGGTAGGAACGGAGCATCATGAACAACGTCTGCCGCAGCGATTACATCGAGTGCATGGCCGCATCCGTGCTCGGCGCCGACTGGCGCGTGCGCGGACGGTTGGGATCGGGCGCCTTGGGACTGCGCGCACACGCCGACCGGCGCCAGGCTGGAAATCAAGCCGGCCGCAGCAAGACAGTCATGGGATCATGAATCCACCGCGGTCCGGCGGCGGCCGGTTTTCGACATCGCGGCTCGCCAGGGCTACTGGCCACGGGACGGAGGTCCATGGATCGAAGCGCCGGACCGCCTTGCGCACCTTTATGTCTTTGCCTGGCACGGGCGCCACGACGAACATGCCGACCACCGCAACACCGAACAGTGGCAGTTCCTTGTCGTGCCGGAAAGCGACCTGCCTTTCTGAGGAGGTTGAATCCAGTTCATAGCCGATGGGCAAACCACATGTCCGGGGTTCAAGCAACGCTGAGTGGATGTGATCCTGATCATGTGTCAGTGAACTTCTTTGAAAATTTCCGAGCGCCTCGGCGGTCCACCGTAACTTCTGTGCCCTCCGGCCCGAATTTTGCGCCGGCAATGATTTCAAACAGCGCGGCTAACGCATTGGACGACGACGCGTCCGGATCACGGTCGGTGCGATCATGAAAAAGGTTTCGACAGACACCATCCACCCAGGCATCTGGCACCTGCATGTTTTCCTGCTTTCCCACGTCCATGATGGTTTCGATGACGAAACTGGCCCGGTCGATATCGTGTCCATACTTTTCGTACCGGCGTTCGGTGCGGACATCGTCCAGGTAGTTGACCCGAAGCCAGTTGATCGCATAGGCGACAAATCCGACAGCCAGCGCAACCAGTACTATGCTTCGGATGACGTAACTGATGGCAAGCCAAACCGGGGTGTCGCTGGCGCTGCCGACCGTGAGCACATCGCCGAAACTCTCGAATGCAAAGGTGCCGATGCCGATGCCGATCGTTAGCGTAAGGACGAAAATCAACAAGCGCAGCATCAGGGCCAGTTTGGATACGACGGGCCTGCTGCCCCGTGCTTTGAAATCCTCGGAGATCTTGCCGCGCAAGTCGCGGCGGGCATGCATGTGCTGCCGGTCGTCCAGGTCTTGCTTGAGTTGATCCAGATCTTCGCGTCTGCCCTGTAAGTCAGCTTCCACTTCCGCCTTGTATGCATCAAATTCTTTCCGCTGGTTATTTTCGTACTCGGTGCGCCGCACCTTTTCAGCATCGTATTCCTGTTGTGCAGCGGCACGTTGAGCGTCGGCTTCCTTGCGGAATTTCGCCCGTTCCTCTGCAAGTCCGGCCAGCATCTGCCGGTACTGCCCCGAGAGTTCCGCAATTTCCGCGCGTAGAACATCGATCGGGGCTGTTACTGCTTCGATTTCCTCAAGGGGGAAGGTCTTGGGAAGCGCCCTTTCTATGGCGTCGACGCACACGATCCAGTCGTGAGCAGCGATCACTCCCGTCGTGTCGTTTCCATGCACGACCACTTCGTCAAAGTACGGTGACGATTGCCGTTTCGAACCTGGGTTGTTCACGTCCGGGCAAATCCCACGATAGATGGAGATTTGTATGGATGTACGTGTGGACAAATGTCCGGCGTGGAGTGCGTGGCGGCCGCGAACCACATCCGACCATGGTGGCTGCTTGCGATCGAGGCCAAAGTTTTAGATTTTAATGACTCCACCGAGA
>JAPOVX010000384.1 GCA_026707935.1 Paracoccaceae bacterium | reverse complement strand
CATGACAGACACCTGGGATTCAAGATTCACATAACCGTTTGGTTCCCATAATCAGGACCTGCCGGACCGAGCGGTCATCTCCAAGCATGATGAGCGAAAACAGGATTTCACTGATCGACTCCGCACGACTGCACCTTGCTGCGAGCAGCGGTGTCGCTTCGGGATCGAGAACGCAGATGTCGCCCTCGGCACCCCGCTCCAGCCGTCCGATCCTGCCTTCGAGGCGCATGACGGATGCAGAGCCTTCGGTTGCGAGCCACAGCAACTGGGCGGGATGGAAGACATCGCCCCGGAGCTGGCCGATTTCATAGGCGGCCCGCATCGTCGCGAGCATCGAAAAACTCGATCCGCCGCCGACATCGGTCCCGAGCCCGACCCGAACCCCTGAACGGACGTGCGAGGCAACGTCGCACAATCCCGAGCCGATGAACGTGTTCGATGTCGGACAATGCGCGACTCCCGTTCCGGTATCGGCGAGGCTGGTTTTTTCCCGCTCTTCGAGGTGAATGGCATGCCCCATGATTGCGCCGCGGCCAACCAGCCCGTGTCTTTCGTAGATCCCGAGATAATCGTCCGAATCCGGAAACATCGACCGGACGCGCCTGATCTCCTCCGGCTGTTCGGAGAGATGGGTCTGGAGGAGCGTATCCGGATGTTCGCGCCAGAGCGTGCCAGCGGCGGCGAGTTGTTCCGGCGAAGACGTCAGGGCGAATCTGGGTGTCACCGCATAGCGCAACCGCCCATTCCCGTGCCAGCGTTCGATCAGCGCCCTCGACTGTTCGTATCCGCCCTCGGGGCTGTCCAGGAGTGCGTCGGGTGCATTCCTGTCCATGAGGACCTTGCCTCCCGCAACGCACATGTTGCGGGCAGCAGCGGCGGCGAAAAACGCATCAACGCTTTCCGGATGACTCGTGCAGAACGCCGACACGGTGGTCGTGCCGTTGGCGATGCAGAGGTCGAGATAGAGCTCGGCGATTTCCCTGGCATAGCCGGGATCGCCGAATCGCGCTTCTTCCGGGAACGTGTAGGTATGCAACCAGTCGATGAGACGCCTTCCCCAGGACGCGATGATTCCCGTCTGGGGGAAATGGGCGTGACAATCGACGAATCCGGGAAGAATCAACGCATCGCCGTAGTCCGTGACCGCGATACCGACGTTGTCCGCCAACAGCTGGTCGGCCTCGCCAACCTGCCGGATGATTCCTTCCCGCAACAGGACCCCGCCCCGTTGCCGATGAAGGATGGCGCCTTCAGGAGGTGATTGAAACGGGTCGGCAACCAGTTGAACCGTCTGTCCAAGAACGAGTGATTTGTTGTCAGTCCGAGGCATGTGTCACAATAAGGAATACCCGATTACCATCGTGCCTGCCGGTCCTTTTGCGACTTCGGAAGACCGCAGCAGGACAAGCGCAACACGTCCGGGATCGTTCGGGCTTTCCTCGTTCCCGTCCAGAACGCCCGCCCCGGCACCTCCGGCACCGCTCTCCACGACCGTTCCAGGGTCTGCCAGCGGCGTGACGGCATTCAGGCCGTCGAGGGATGTTCGCTCGCCCCCGGTCATGAGGCCCTCCTTGTCAACGTGGCCCCGGGTCTCGATGGCGGCCGTCCTCCGTATCCGAGACGGATTGCCAGATCGAATGGTCAAAGACCGCAACCGAATATCCGTTCACGGGCGTTGCCGGATCAATATCCGATTGCCGCCCCGTCCTTCCGAGGGTCGGATGCCCCGTGCAGAATGCCCAGTTCGTGATCGATCAGGATGGCCTGGCCTCCCCCCAGGGGAACTTCCGGGATCGCCACGTCGTGTCCGTATCCACGCAAGGCTTCCCTAACAGTCTCGGGATATCCCCGTTCGACCTGCAACGTACCGGATTCCTGAAAACTCCGCGGACCATCGAGCGCCGCCTGGGGCGACATTCCAAAGTCCGTCATGTTCGCGATGACCCGCACGTGGCCGGTGGGCTGGTAGGCGGCACCCATGACGCCAAACGGCATGATGGTCCGGCCGTTCCGCCTGAGCATGGCAGGGATGATCGTATGGAGTGGACGCCTTCCGCCGGTCGCTTCGTTCGGATGGTTCTCCTCCAGGCTGAACCCGGCACCCCGACTCTGGAAATTGATGCCGAACTTTTCGGAGGCGAGTCCCGAACCGAAACCGTGATAAATTGAATAGATCATCGAAACGGCCATCAGGTCACGGTCGACAACGCAAAGGTAAACGGTTTCACGATGAATGTTTTCCGACAGGATCCGGGCGGACGGCATGGCGCGATCTCGGTCAATCAGGGCTGCCAGGGACCGGGACGTGGAATCCGAGAGCATGTGATCGAGTCGCGTGACGCGGGCCATGTCACCGATGAAACGATCACGCGCGTCATAGGCGAGCTTTGCGGCTTCCGCCTCGAGGTGAGTCCTGCCGCTTCCGAATGGATCCATCGACCCGATGTCGAATTCCGACAGGATCTTCGCCATGAGGATCGCTGTCGCCCCTTGCCCATTCGGCGGATGCTCAACCAGTTCGACCTCACGGTATCGACCCGTGATCGGTTCCGTGTATTCACAAGACGTCGCCGCGAAGTCTTCGAGGGTATGAACGCCTCCGGCATTCCTGAGCGATGTCACCATGTCTTCGGCAACTTCACCTTCGTAGAACGCATCACGGCCGTGCCGGGCTAATCGCCTGAGAACTTCCGCCTGCCCCGGTGCGCGGAACACCTCGCCGACCCCGAACGCCTTGCCGTCATTCAGGAAGTATTCGCGGGCGACCCCCGCCAGGCGAACTTCCGCACGCTGCCAGTCGAATGCCGTCCTCGGCGCTACCGGCACACCTTGCTCCGCATGGTGAATCGCAGGCGCCAGCGATGCCTCGAGACCCAGTCGACCGTAGTCGGCCGACAACCGGCAAAAGGCGTCAACCGCGCCGGGTATCGTGACCGTATCGATCCCGCAATCCGGCATCCTTTGGATGCCCCGGGAACGAAGTTGCGCAGCATCCAGGCCTGCGGGAGCCCTGCCCGAACCATTTAGCCCGACGATGTCTTCGGATCCCGCGGGCTTGACCAGGACGAAACAGTCACCCCCGAGACCTGTCATCGGTGGTTCGCAGATTCCAAGCGGGACCGCGGCGGCTATGGCCGCGTCAACGGCGTTTCCACCGTCCTCGAGAACCTTCACCGCAGTCCTTGCCGCCAGCGGGTGCGACGTTGCGCACATGCCGTTCATCGCGAGAACGGGTGACCGGCCAGGTAATTGAAAGTCCCGCATGACAATATTCTCCCGTTGGTTGCCGGCCGACGCGTCATTCACCTGTCAACCCGTTACCTAATAACAGGCGCAAATCCCACATCAAACCATGGCAGGTGATGATGGAATACGTCGCCCGGTTTCGATTTCGTGTCAGCCCATGGCAGGGGCGACATGGCATTCGTGTTGTTAGTTGGGGAAATTTGACGAGAAACTTCCAGGTTATTTCTCACGTACTGCGCATACCGCGCATACCGCGCAGGATTTCCCGGACTGTTGCGAAATAGTTTCCGTTTGGAGAATCAGCAGGCGTCTACCAGTCCCCGGGAATATCTTTCCCGGCAGATTCTCGGGGAGTCGTCTTTGGGTCCGAGGTGGGATGCGGTCGGTGCGCAAAACCACAAATTTTGCCGGTATGCTGTTCTCGTTTCCGGGCTTAGCTATACACGGTTTACAGGGCGGCTGCGCCGGTCGCCCGCCGTATTGTGACTTTGATCACAAATGGATGTTCACATGTCGTTCGTGAGTGATAATATTTTGGATTGGTATGACAGGAAAACGACCTGAAAACCAATGGTTTCCAGCACGAAATATTGACTACATTGGGTGACAGGACTAGGCTCCCAGTTGGGAAAATTCGTGAAAATTCGAATTGGAGGAACTATCATGGGCCTATTCTCTAACCAATACTTGGCGCGTGCAGTCCTTGTTGTCGCCATCGCGACTGGCACCGCAAGCGGTGTCGCTGCACAGAATGTCCTCAAGCTCGGCCATGTTTACGAAACCGGACATCCGATGCACGTAGGGGCAACCGAAGCTGCCAAACTGATGAACGAATGCACGAACGGATCGGTTACGATCGATGTATTTCCTTCGTCGCAACTCGGAAAGGAAACTGCGCTCAACGAGCAAATTCGCTTTGGTGGTGTGGACATCATGTTCACTGGGGCGATTTTCGGGTCAAGCGCCTACAACCCACTTGCCATCAGCGCCGCGCCCTACATTTTCAACGATCGTCACCACGCGCTTCGCTACCGCACGAGCGACGTGTTTCAGGAGTTGTGGCAGGGCTGGAGTGACGCAACGGGCGCACATATTCTCTCTGCAGGCTACTTCGGAGCATTCAACGTATCGTCGAACGAACCGGTCCGGACGCCGGCAGATCTTGCCGGCGTGAAGGTCCGCGTTCCCGATGCACCAATCTGGATGGCATTTCCGCGCGCAGTGGGTGCTAATCCGACACCGATTGCCTTTGCCGAGGTCTATGTGGCGCTGCAACAAGGCGTGGCCAGTGCATCCGTCAACCCGCTGCCCGTTACCTTTGCGAAGAAATTCTATGAGGTTCAGGAATACGTGAACCTGACCGGACACCTCATCGAGTACGTGTTCTGGATCGTCGGCGACCACGTCTGGAGCGCGTTGTCCGAGAGTGAGCGGGCGTGCATGCAACAGGCGGCCGACATTTTCGGCACCAGGTCAACGGAACTCGTGGTGGGACAGGAAGACAATCTCCGCGAACAAATGACCCAGGAAGGACTTATCAAATTCGTCGAGCCGGACGTTGCGGCGTTCCAGCAAGCGACCCAGGACGTCATCAAGGAAATGGAAACCGATCTGAACGTGCCCGAAGGCATCATTGATCGCATTCGGAATCTCTGAACGCGGTTTCGGCGCGGCCTGACACCTGGACCGGGGCCGCGCCATCATCGGAGGCAACAGGGTGGAGTCGCCGCAGGGGTTTGATTTTCGCCAAACCTGGCGCGAACTGGCGCCCGAAGATGCCATATGCGTTGCCCTGTTGGTCAGCATCCTGATCGTCATGGGTCTCGGTGTTTTTTTTCGTTACGTACTCAACGACAGCCTTACTTGGTCCGAAGAAATCTCCCGTTACGGGCTGGTTTACATCACCTACATTGGATGCGCGACCGCGGTCCGTCGCCGCAGCCACATCCGAATAGACCTGATGGCCCGGCTCCTGCCTCCAGCATTTCAGCGTATCCTGACCGTCATCATTGACCTGCTGGTGTTCGTGTTTCTGGTATTCCTCGCCGTCAATACAGTTCGCATCATGGACGTTCTCTGGACCAGCCGGAGTGCCGCCATCGGACTCCCGATCAACTACGTATACGCTGCGATCCTCTTTGGCACGGTCGCGTCAATCATTCGGCTGGCCGGACAATATCTCGTCCAGTCAAGACGAGACGATCGATGATCATCCTTTTTGGATCGCTCGCAGTTTTCCTTGCCTTGGGCGTTCCGGTGTTTGCCGCTATTGGTCTCGCTGCCGCCATCTATCTCGTGATCAACGACATCCCCGTGCTGATCAGCGTTCAGCAGATGTTCGATGGAATCGACAAGTTCCCCTTGTTGGCCGTGCCATTCTTCATTCTTGCCGGTAACCTGATGAACGCCGCAGGAATAACGGACCGGCTGTTCGCTTTCGCACGCAGCCACGTAGGCCATGTAAGGGGCGGCATGGGACACGTGAATATTCTCGCCAGCATGATCTTCTCGGGCATGAGCGGCACTGCGGTGGCAGACGCAGGTGGTCTGGGCACGGTCGAACTCAAGGCAATGCGCGACCAGGGCTACGATACCGGTTTCGCGATCGGAATCACCGCCGCATCAAGTACGATCGGACCGATCATCCCTCCGAGTTTGGCGATGGTCGTCTACGGGGTTGTCGGAAACGTTTCGATCGGCAAGCTATTTGTCGCTGGCATCGTACCGGGGCTGCTGATGGCGGTATGCCTGCACGCAATCGTATTTTACTTTGCGGTCCGCCGCGACTATCCGCGGGACCCGCGGGCGTCATTGCGGCAGGTCTCACGTACATTCCGTTCAGGATTTCTGGCTTTGATGACACCAATCATCATTGTCGGCGGCATCATTGGCGGTGTCGTAACACCGACGGAAGCTGCAGTGGTGGCCGTGCTTTATGCCTTGATTATCGGCGTGATCGCTTATCGCACACTAAATGTCGACAACGTGCTTTCGGTCCTGCGCGAGTCCTTTGAAACCACTGCAATTACCATGATCATGGTTGCCGCGTCGGTCTTGTTCGGCTGGATCCTGGTACGCGAAAACGTGGCAAGCCAGTTTGCCCAGACCATGCTCGAGTTCGCTACCGAGGCCTGGCACGCGCTTCTGATCCTCAACGTCATTTTGTTGATCGCTGGTGTCTTCATGGAAACCATCGCGGTGATCCTGATTCTGACACCGATCCTCGCACCCACGCTGTCCGCGTTTGACATAGATCCCGTTCACTTCGGGGTCGTGATGGTGCTCAACCTGATGATTGGACTGATGACCCCTCCGATCGGATTGCTGCTGTTCGTGATGGCGCGAATTGGCAAGCTGGATTTGTTCGCCACAATCAGGGCCGTATTCCCGTTTCTGCTGCCGCTGTTCGTGGTGCTGATATTGATATCCGTGTTCCCGTGGATTTCCCTGTTTCTACCAAGGCTCGTATACGGGTGACCGGAAAATATCGAAAGGAAAGGAGAACCGAATGCCACGTATTGTCGACCTGACGGTCACGCTGGAGGACTTCATGCCCACGCACAAGAATATTCAACGGCCGGTAATCGTGCCCCATCTGCAACACGAGGATTCGAAGAAACTGAACCTCGGTACGCCCGAGGATCCCTTGACCTTCCAGACTTGCTACATGGGCATGATCGAGCACATGGGTACCCACGTTGACGCCTTTTTCCACACGAATCCCGACGGTGCGCCAATCGACGACATGCCGATCGAGATGTTCACGGGCAAAGCGGTTGTGCTGGACCTGCGGCATATACCGGACCTCGGCGACATTCACGTCGACGACATGGAGTCAGCGGAACGCAGTGCCGGCATCAAGATCGACGGGCACATAACCCTCCTGTGTACCGGACTACACAGGCGTCACTACCCCGATGCGTCCATTTCCCTTACCAACCCCGGCGTGACGGCAGCTGCAACGCACTGGCTTGCCGACCGCGGTTCTGTTCTTCATGGGGTCGAGGGACCGTCGACCGATCGACCGAACGATCCGACCTTTCCAAATCACCGCGTTTGCCGTGACCGGGGCCTTGCGCACTACGAGTGGCTCTGCAATCTGGAGGAGTTGATCGGCCATGGCGAGTTTCACTTCCAGGGCCTTCCGTTGAAAATCAAGGGTGGCACCGGTTCGCCTGTACGGGCCCTGGCAACGATCGATTGATGCCATGACCGACGAAATCAAATACGCATCCGCCATCGAACTCGCCCAGATGGTGCGATCCCGACAGATATCCCCCGTCGAGGTGGTTCGCCACGCGTTGGACCGGCTCGACGAGACCGAGCCATCGCTGAACGCATTTGTCGCACGAAACGATGGAGCATCCCTGGCCGCAGCGCGGGAAGCCGAACAGGCCATCATGCGCGGCGATGAGGTCGGTCCCTTGTTGGGCGTGCCGGTTTCGATCAAAGACCTCATCGATGTCGCCGACATGCCATGCCGGTATGGATCGCTCACCATGGCTGACAATGTGCCAACGGAGGATGCACCCAGCGTCGACCGTCTGCGGGCGGCTGGCGCGATCATCATCGGCAAGACGGCAACTTCGGAGTTCGGCCTGCGGGGTTACACGGAAAGCCTGGTCCACGGAGTCACGCGCAATGCCTGGGATCTTTCCCGTACGCCCGGCGGTTCCAGCGGCGGCGCTGTGACCTCGGTCGCCGCCGGTGTCACGCCGATCGCACTCGGTACTGACGGCGGAGGTTCGATCAGGGCACCATGCGCACTCACAGGAATCAGTGGAATCAAGGCTCAACACGGGCGCGTCCCCATCCATCCTCCAAGCGCAACACCGACTCTGGCACATGTTGGGCCGATCGCCCGCTCCATAGCCGACGCAGCACTCGTCTTGTCAGTCATTGCCGGTTCGGACCTCCGCGACCACACGTCTCTTCTCCCGTCGCTTGGATGCATGGCAGCGGGCGACAGGATCGACTTCTCCAAATTGCGCATCGCTTTCAGCCCCACCCTGGGATATGCGACGGTCGATCCGGAGGTTGCCGAGATCGTCGATGCTGCCGTCAAGCAGTTGCAGTCGCTCTTTCCGAATATCGATCTGGTGGATTCGGTCTGTCCGGATCCGGGTGAAATCCTGGCAACGGAGTTTGTCGCTGGCTGCAGTGCCCGTCTCGGAAACCTGATCGATACCAGTCCCGAAAGGATCGATCCGGTCGTGGTGCAGGCCATCGAGGAGTTCCGTAATTATCCCGCTTCCCGTCTTGCGAACGTTCAGCGTGAGCGACTCGAGCACCGTAAGCGGCTCTTCCATTTCTTCCAGTCTTTCGACGTTCTGCTGACACCCACCACACCAACGGTCGCATGGCACATTGGCCCGGGCATACCTCCGGGCTTCGAGGATGTGCCAGTCTGGGTGTTCTTCACCTATCCATTCAACCTGACCGGCCAACCGGCAGCCAGTGTACCTTGTGGCTATACCGACGACGGCCTTCCCGTTGGCCTGCAGTTCATCGTCCGACCTCTCGAGGAGGAACTCCTTGTATCCGTGGCCGGCACCGCCGAAACCCGCCTGGGTGCGGCAGGTCATCGTCCCCCATGGCCGCCGCAGTCGAATCCGGCAACCGGCTGAAGACCAGAAACTTGATCGTCCGTTTCCGAGAAAGCGTTTCATCGCCTGTTCAGTTCAGGGAAAACTCACGATCAGCGATGATTCGAGATCGCCGCCAAGGGCGCACGGAGTGATCCGGAAGTTGCCGTGGCCGATACGGATTCTGCTGCACGAGACGAGAATGTTCGGCCAGGGTGCGATGGTCTTGAATGTCGTCCTGTGGCGGCGACGGGCTTGAGCTGCAATTTGCCTCTGATGACCGGACCTGAAACCTGGTGGTCCGGTCGCATGGAGATCGCCGAATCCATTGTTAGAGCCGAAGATCCAGCGGGAGTGGATTCCGAATGGCGGTCTGCACATTTTTTAATGCATTGTAATCAAGAGATTAATTCTTTGCCTTTTCGGCGCTGATCTCCGATTTCACCGGTTTTCGCGAAAAAACACCGGATGAGCCACAGTTTTCCAATATCCCGGTGACTTCCGCTGAATTCTTGGCCCCTGCGGCGGGTAACGTAGAGTGTCCCAAACAAAAATACGCTCCGAATTCGGGCAAAAGGGGCACTCCGATGCAGAATCTGCAGGGTGAACCTTCCCTTGCCAACACAACCCTTGGCAATGACGACCGTGATGGCGCCCGGGCACAACGCAAGTCGCCGGTGGCGCCTGCCGGGGTCTCGGAGAGCGCCAAGGCCAAGGCGGACACCAAACTGACCTCCGACAGGCTGCCGGTTCACAGTTTCACGACGGTTCTTGCCGACCTGACCACGCTGACGCTGAACGAGGCAATGGTTCCATCCAATCCCACCACCATTTTCCCGTGTTTGCGCAGTCATGGCCGTTGCGGAGCCGGACCTTCAAACTTCTGGAGATTGATCCCGCCAAATTCCTCTCGCGGTCAGACTCGTCGGGGCTGTTACATGTCGAGTCCCACCTGAAAGCGTCTATCCCCCTGACGATAAAGGATCTTTAAAAGATCCCGCGATGAAGTTCCGGTTGAGATCGGGAGAGGATCTGACGGATCTGTTCAGCCACACAATTGACGGATTTTCTTTCGCGCACGGAGCAAGTCGAGACACGAGAATCGATCGAGAGTTTTTCGCCAATTGGGGTGTTCCAGAGTGGAAAAAAAAGCCGAGGATCCGATCACTTGGTCGCCAAGCGATTTCCCGACGCTGAACTGCCTGTCAGAATCGAACTGGACCCAGACGTCGGACTGGTCCACGCATCGTCAGGCCTCTTCGACCCAATCCCGGGAGGAGGTGATGAAACGGTCTATTCAAGGTTTACGCTGGTATCGTCGCTGCGTGTCGAACTACAGATTTCGATCGAATTGACAGATGTCTTCCTGACCGCCGGGCCAGCGATCGACTACATTGAGAACGCCGTGACCGACATTGACTTCAACTCGGAATTTCCGCTTGATGTCTTCGACCCCGATGACTCTTTCCGTGAACACTCGACAGACCTCGGAAACGCTGTCGGGGCGGGGTCCGAAACCCCGTTTCTGGCGGATTCATTCCTTCGGTTCGATGTTTCGTACGACATTTTCGGGGTGGATAGTCATCGGGTCAATCATTCGGGCGGCAACAGGTGCGGGCCGCATGGGCCCTATCATCCGTGCAACCACGAAATCGAACACGATCCGGTTGCCTCTCGAATCGCACTGGTTTTTCGTCTTGGCCGGAAACGTCCTTCCGGATCTTCCCGAACAAAGGATATTGACGAACCTGCATCCGGCGTGCGGCAAGGACTGCCGCGGCCCAGGTCACCGTCGTGAACCAAGCTCCGGTGCACGTGGTCGCAATGGTTTTGGGGTCGGTGAACCCCCGGTGCGGAGTTCGCAGCGCCTTCCGATCAAAAACCGGAGACAAAACTTGGTGAAAGCACGCCAGATCTCTGAATCCGCTTGCGTTGGCCGAGACCAGTGCGCATGATGCCTTCATGATCCTCGACGGCGTCCGGCGTTCTCCCTCTTCGCGTAATCTGTCCGACCGAATGTTTTTCACGCGGAAGGAGTTCGGTGAAATCCTCCCCGTCTACGGACGCATGGTGGCAGCGGGTCAATGGCGTGACTACGACATTTCCTGTCACCGCAATTCAGCTGTCTTTTCCATTTTCCGGCGCGCCTCGGAGACGCCGATTTACCGGATCGAAAAACGTGTGGACCCGCACAGTCGCAAGAGCCTGTACCTCGTCATCGGCCTCGATGGGCGGATCATCCGGCGAGGACACGAACTGCGGGCGGTGCTCGGGGTTTTCGACCAGAAGCTCCTGCGCATCGTTGCCTGATCAGATCCGGCGCCTGAGCCTGATCGCACCGCCCCCAGTTGCCTGGATCCGGGCTGCTGCGCCTTCGAGCGGTTCGATTCTGACGGCCATGTGGTGAGCATTGGCGTGAACCAGATGTTCGGAATCGACCATTATTCCCACGTGACCTGACCAGAACACGAAGTCCCCTCTTCGCATCCTGTCACGCCCGTCCAGGACAGTGCCGACATTGTGTTCCTGCATGTCGCTGTCCCGGGGTGCATCAATACCTGCCGAAGCCAGCGCCAACTGGACCAGGCCCGAGCAATCGATCCCCCAGTTGCTGTCACCGCCCCAGAGATACGGCGTTCCGACCAGTCGTTCTGCCACTTCGACCGGATCGGTCGCGAGATCATTCACCGTCTTGACCTGAGCGGTCGGGATGTATCCGCCGTTCGCAATCTCGATGAATGACTCCGTCTCGTCCGTGGCCTCGACGACCGAAAAAAAGGGCAACGTCATGACTGGTTCGACCTTGATCACGGGCTCGGGATAGACATGGGCTCCGAGACTCCAGACCCTGTGGCTCGGGGCCCGGAAGTCTTCGAGTCCATCGCGAGCCACGTAGCCGACATAACCATCGGCACAAGCCCGGCCAAATACGGTTCCCTTGGCCCCTTCTTCGTCAAGAACCAGAAAGCCTGCGCCGTGCAACAACTGCCGGTCTCTGTCTCCGCAAGGCGAGCGACGCAGGCCCAGAACGGAAGAACGCACATGCGCGAGCCGGCCTTCAACAAATTGAACGTTGTCCACCTGGCCCCTCAGAGACACATGAGCGACCCGTTCGTTGCACGGAAACAACCGTCTGTCGATCGCTTGTTTCATCGTAGTCGAAATCCTCCCGGCACGGGCAAAGCAGCTTCGGTCAGATACCCCGGGGTTCCAAGCGGTCTATACACCACTCGTCTCGGAAAACCCGAGTCTTGGATGAACTACGCTTGAATTTTCGGTCTTTTCCTCCTGATCATGCAGACGACGAGGCAGGAGACCACGGACGAACGCTTTGGGTCAAGACTTGTACGTCGCTTGCTGCTGACCCGTATTCGATTCGTGAAGCGCGACAATCGAAGAGGCAGCCGTGCACCAGACGGGGAGACAGATCGCGGTTTCGGGTGCGGAAGTGCTGGCGGCGAGTCCGGCATGTGATATGGTTGTTTTTCAAGTTCTGAGAGAAAGGAGGACGACTGGCGCCACACTGGGCTTCCCCAGCGGTACATATGGAGTTTCCGAGTTTGTCGCAGCTGGTTTCGATTTGGGAATCGCGGCATACGGCCGGAACGGACATGCCGCCGCCCATTGAACTCCGTACGTTGGCCGAATGCGGTCAAATCTGGACCCGAATCTATCCGGAATACCTGGACTACCTTGGCCACGACGTGGCCCAGAATTATACTGAGGCCGTGGCATGATATCGCGAAGCAAAGGAACGGGGTATCCGCTGTCCACAACGAAGAGGGAGTAACCGGGGACTATGTGGAGAGTTTCGGCTGGTACAACCTACAGACGCCCGGGAAAGGCAAGACGAATTGCCGGATCATCCGATAATCCCTGGTCAGGTTGCAACGGCCCAGAAACTCGGCGGTGAACTCAAAGCACGCAATGACGAGAACTGCGAGACAATTGAAGTGGTACGACAATGCGAACGCATCAAGGCTTTGGTTCTGACTGATTTGTCAGCCAATTGACGCAACCATACCTGAATCATGTTTTCGGATCGGCCCACAAACTATCCCGGCCAGTTGGCAACAAACTCAGATGCAAGCATTTTCAGGGGAGGCGGGGAATCAGATGATTAACGATCTGCCTAAAACAACTCTCAACGAGATGCTCCGGGAGTTCTGCCAACGTTGGCAGATTACAGAGTTGGCTTTCTTCGGTTCAGTACTACGAGAGGACTTCGGTCCGGACAGTGACGTTGATGTCCTGGTGAGTTTTCGAAAGGGTGCCAGGTACAGTCTTTTTGACCTGGACGACATGGAATCAGAGCTGAAAGCGATGTTCGGACATGAAGTCGATCTCGTCACCCGGCGAAGTATCGAAGGCAGTACAAATTACTTGCGCCGGGAGGCCATTCTCAGCTCGGCTGAGGTCGTTTATGGATCGTGACACTCCACATATCCTGGACATCGCCGAATCTGCCCTATTGGTGCAGTTCTACCTCAAAGGCGTTACTCGGGACGATTTCATGAACGACATTCAGTTGCAGGATTCCGTTATTCGGCGTCTTGAGATTATTGGCGAAGCGGCGAGCAGAGTTTCGACGCAATTTCGTGAAAGATATGATGCAATTCCGTGGGGTCGGATGATCGGAATGCGCAATCGCGTGATCCACGGGTACGGCACGGTAGATCTGGATATCGTGTGGACGACAGTGCAGGATAAAATTCCGGAACTGCTGGTATTGATCGAGCCGTTGATTCCACCGAAACGCGAGGAAAGAGCGGAACTCGGGTGCGAGTAGAGGTAACACCTATGGCAGGCCATCTCCCAAAGGACGAGATCAAGGGAAATAACATGAGCCTCGCCAAAGCACTGATCACGGACCCGCGGCCGAAGCCCTCGCCGTCGCCAAGGACGGTGCCGAATCAGAGGGCATTCTTTTCCCGGAAAGCACTGACGTCGTCGCAATCAATTCGTAACAATCAGAGGCCGTTCCGAGCCAAGTTTGCCGAACGGTATGGCTTTCAACCTGCCTTCTGATCGCGATCGGCCCGGTCAGTCATCGGCCCGCAGCGCATTCACGCATCTCCCGGCAAGTAACGCGACAATCAAGACACAGGTGGACGACCACCGGGACGACGGTTCGAGCATCGGGAGCGGACCGGCTCGCGGTTTTGCTGGCCCGTGACATAATCAAGCTTCGAATTTCGAATGAATGCGGGAACAGCTGGTGCCGCTCCGGATCTTTGTGACAGCGGTATTCGTAGTGGTTGCTTGCGGGGATGCTGCAGCCGGTCCCGATACAGATGGAGTTCCACACGACAAGGGAGACTATGCAGCCATCCTCGATGAACTCCGCCCATCGGCCGAACATGGTAAGGCAGCGGAACAGGGTTACGCTCCTGCCCAGTTGAACCTCGGACACATGCACCAGAGTGGCGAGGGAGTGCCCGGGGACCATGTGGAGAGTTTTGCCTGGTACGACCTGGCTGCCGCTCAGGATTGCTATGACGCTTGGGAAAGGCGGGAGACACTGCTGAACTTGATGACCCCGGACCAAGTCACGGCGGCCCAAGAGCTCAGCAGCGAACTCGGGGCGCGGATTAGCGCAAACTGGCGTCCGTCTTGTGTGTCTGTCAAACCTATCCGTCAAACTGCCGTTTTCCGGACAATGCGGTGGTCAAGCGTCCACATGCGTCCAATCAGCAACGTCGTGATTTCGGGTTATCTTTTGGGGCTTATATCGATGGGTTGACGGCGCGTCACGCCGCCAGCTTTCGATCAGTTTCACGGGTCACA
>JAPOVX010000398.1 GCA_026707935.1 Paracoccaceae bacterium | reverse complement strand
GAACGCTCAATCAATGACAGCCAGTAAGGCCATCACCCCCTTACCGAACGCTTACGGAGTTATATCGCCAGCTTCAATTCCACCTGTTGTGCATCGTCGAGTAGTTACGGCATCTATATGGCTGCGCACTGGCCTTGGAGCAAACGACCTAGAAGTCCCAAAACGATTACTTCTGGCTAACTGTGAACGTGTTTTGGCTATACGCCCAAGTGTCATTGAGGAAGTAAAAAGGCTAACCGATGTCCTCGGTGACGAGGAAATGGTTCGGCAACTTAACGTGCTTGTTAATCAGCCTCGAAGTGCTCAGATGCTTATGGACAAGACACTGGGCGCTCCCAGTGTTGTGACTCAAGAAAACTTTGGAGAGTTGTTCCAACAGATGCTTCATCCGCACCTAGAAGAAGAGCAAAAAAAGAGTGATGAGGCCGTACAACACGAGAAGGCAAAGGGCAGAAAGAGGGTCGAGGAGGTAACAGTTGAACTGGAGCAAGCACGAATAGCTGAAAACATTGCTTCCACTCAACTCAGCGAAAGGTCAAAGGAGGACAGGGCAGCGGTTGAAGCCCTCTGCGAGGATGTCGAGAGTATATTGGCAACTCAGCGGCGAAACTGGCGGCTGATTGGCGGTGCATTGACTCTAATCTTTTGCTCACCACCTCTGTTTGGGCCTTCCGTTTGGCAAAGCTACCTGTCGTTTGTGCTAGCTATACCGCTCGGATACTCGACTATCACTGGAAATAGGTGGATCAGAACGATGACTTCCGAGGAACATGCTGTGGCATCACTTTTAAGGATTGCCGAAGAACGGCGCTTAACGGCAAAAATTTCCCGCTTCGTGATAGATTGGCACCATGACCGCTTCCAAATTGCGGAAAAGACCGATGCAGATACTCTGCTCTGATTCGACGGCCGAGCAATCGCGGGTCTGTTCCGGATGGCGGGCTTCGTCGTGCTGACGGGCGGCCTGGCAGGCTTTCATCCTTCGAAGCGCCAGCCGCTTCCCGGCACTCAGAAGCTCTGGGAAGGCGTGAGGTTCCTGTCTCTTGCCGTTATCAAGGCCAAGGAAGAATGGAACAGGAAAGTCGGAGACTGGCGCGCCAGCTTTATGGTCCGGTGCCTACCGGAGTCATCCCCAACATTGAAACCGAAGGACGCATCCTAGTTGGGCTAAACTGACCGAAACTGCATATATGGACATCTTGACGAACACACGGTGAACAAACCGCGGACTTTGTGACGTTCATGGGGGCGGGATTTTCCCGGATCGCTCACAGGCTTTGTCATGCTCTCCAACAACCTTGCCTTTGGCCTTGTAGACGGTTCCGCGTGAGATCCTCATCTCGCGAGCGATCCTGGTTGGTGACTGGCCTTCTGCGATACGATCCCTGATCGCATCCATATCGATCTTCGGCGGGCGTCCGCGATAGGTTCCCTTCCGCTTGGCCACGACAATTCCCTCGGCCTGGCGCTCACGGCGCAGGTTGGTCTCGAACTCGGCAAAGACGCCGAGCATGTCGAAGAACGCCTTGCCGTTAGCTGTCGAAGTGTCCACGTGCTGCTCGGTTGCGGCGATATTGGCACCTCTCTCCCTGAGCTTTGCGACAATTTAGCGTTGGCCGATTCACCTCTGATGAAGAAATCGCCATGGCCGCGGAAATGGTGTTGAAAGCACTGGATGCGTAGACGGCCTAATACCAAGTCGGCATTCGGCATTTCATCGAAATAGGCGTTTCCCGATCCCCGAACTTGCCCGCGCATGCCTCATGGCCGGCCTCGGATGTGTATGGAGCGTGCCTGAAATCACCTCGGCAACCTTGTGGGGCGGCGCGTCAAGCACGTCCTGGTTAGGTCGCCCGGCGGGTCTCCTTGCGTTTTGCCTGTACAGTCATGGTCCCGGTTCCTCCCCCTACCCCATTTAAATGCCGATCCGCTCGACTTCATCAAGCGAAACATGCTCCTCGCGGCGGTCGTAAAGACGCGTCGTCTCCGTGCGGGCGTGCCCGGCAAGGTACTGCGCAACCTCGACGCGTGCATCGGGATGCTCCAGGTATGCCGTGATCCCGGTCGCCCGGAGACTGTGACAGCCGATGTATCCCGAGCTGATGAC
>JAPOVX010000333.1 GCA_026707935.1 Paracoccaceae bacterium | reverse complement strand
GCATTGCGCCAGGAAGACTGACCCGTTGCAATGCAAACTTATCATGACTCGGTAGCCCTAGCCCTCTTCCTGGTCGTTTCCAGCGCAGTCGAAGGCATTTTTCGGGTTTTCTTCTGAAACACATGGACAACGATCAATCGTCTTTCAGCGGCCGGAACGCAAATGGCGCACAATTCCGTCCTTCCCGCTCAGGCGCATTTCCCAAAAGCCGCCAGACAGAAAGCGGACAGGGGGCATCCCCACCGCTCCGGGGCCATGTTCCGCAAGAAGATCCTTTTTGACGAATGCCATGGATGTCGCCGCCACTGTGGCAAGCCTCTATGCGGCCGGCATCAAGGTTCACTGCCGGGTGTTCGGCGGTGTCGATCTCACAAGCGCCGCGGGCAAGCTCACCATTTATGTGATCAATGCGGTGGCGGAATTTGAGGGGGATCTCCTCATAGAGCGCACCCAGGCCGGTCTTCGCCGCGCCATGGCCGAGAGCAGACATCCCGGCCGGCCGCACCGCCTTTCCGGCGACGAGCGGCAGTCGGTGCTCGAACTCCTTGCAACCGGTGCCAGCATCTCCTCGCTCGCCCGGAAGCCTGAGTGTTCGTGTTTGCGCATATTCAAGGCTGCGTTTCAATCAATGGCGTGACTGTTTCAATCTTCGTTAGCCAGGCAGCGGCTGTAGGATTCCGCCATTGAACGAGCCGTCTAATGCGGTCGAAATCATCTTGTAGATTTCGGGCAAAAACCGGTTCGTGATGTGCAATCCGATTCCTGAACAAGCGAATATGCGACATATCGTCCCGGCAAGCCGCTCTGGCGTCATTTACGCTAAGGGCCGTGTTATATCCGGGAAAAACAGTAGAGAAGTGATGCTGCCAAACTGATCTCTGAAACCGGGACGTCAACATCTTTTCCCAAAATGCCAATTTCAGGTTTGCAGTGACCGTGCCTGTGGTCTGGTGACGCCGTGCACAGTTCCGCAGGTCGTGCTGGGCATCGTAGCCTTCGCCTGAAGGTACAGAGCGAATGAAGCCCTCCGTCCATGGCCACCTGTCGCCATGAACCGCTTTGACTGCGTCCGCGATGCCATTGCGCACCGCGATTTCACATAGATGCAGAGATCCCACAAATGCAGCCGAGACTTCTAGATTCCACCGATAAAGTGCCAAAGCGCCTTCGCGATTATTCCCACGCGCCTGCAGATAGGTTGCAAACCGGGGGGCTGAGATTACATCCGGAAGATGGTGAAGTTCGTTCTGCGTTAACGGATCATACATTGACAAATCATCTTACGATTCGTATACATCAGACAAGCTTTGAGAATGACGGCTTCGGCCCCCCTCATAGCATCAAGATTACAACCCGTCGCGACAGCGGCGGGTTTTTTTGTGTTTGTAACTGGCCCCTCAGGGTTAATGTACGGGCAGGTACCCATGAATAGCCCCCCAGTATCCCAAGCCGACGATCACAACCAAAACAGCCACAAATGCCATGTGATCTTTCCATGTTGACGGCATTTACAGTGCTAACACTTCTCGATTCGACACCTTGGTCCGAATCTTCGGGAGCAAACGCTCGATCTCGTCACGGGTCCATTCGTACCGACGACCGCTACCGACGCCGTGCCCAAGATCCCGGAGAATCCGCCTAAGGTTCCTCTGTCTGCACGATCTGGAATCCGTCGTGCTGCCATACAACATCCGCTCAAGGTCATAGACCCCAAGGGTGTTGTGCCCGATCCCATTAATTCCCATTCTGACCTTGCTAACTTTTCTCGGGCCCCGTTGAGTCGGGTTGTCCGCTGAATACAACCGCCCTTGTTGGCGTAGAAGTAGCTACCGATCCTTGGCGAATAGGCAGTCCCCCCTGTCCGTAAAGGAGCGGTTAAGGACACCCCCCGGGAACCCTGTCCATAAATGGACTTCAACCCATTGCGGACAGGCAGGGCAATGGCACGAACTCAGAGCTTGAATCACAATTCCATTTTCCGGTTTTTCCGTTTGTTTCAATGGGATGACTCACGCGCGACCCGTCGCATCATGAACCGGCAGGCCGCCAGCTGACACCACGCCAGTGAACTCACCAGGCTCCGCTCGAAATCCTTCGCAAGACGCCGGCATCGCGACATCCAGCCAAA
>JAPOVX010000343.1 GCA_026707935.1 Paracoccaceae bacterium | reverse complement strand
GCGGCGCCGACCGGTTGATCCGGTCGTTGTCGGCCGCGCCGGGATCGCGTCAGAAAAAACATGGCAGCAGGAAAGTTTCAACCCTTCGCGCGATCCATCAAACGCTCGGAATGGAGAACGAATTCAGGTCAACCAACAAATTTGGCGTGCACCCCCTGTTACTCGCTGAACCGGGTGCATGGATTGGCATCCTCCGCCTCACGCATTCGCCCTGATCCCACGCCCAGGAGTCCGTCCGACCCGAACAGTCGCCGCGTCATTTAGCGATGCCCCCCGCCAGTACACCTGTACATGTCACTTGCACATTTGCCTTGGATAACCAAGAATGCGTTGGGCGAATGTAGGGCGATGACCGGGATGACACAAGCCAAGTACAAGATTGCCGAAGCGAGAGCGCGGTTCTCGGAGTTGGTTGAGAGGGCGAGCCGAGGCGAGGAAATCACCATCCTGCGCGGTGAGACATTACGGGCACGGCTGGTCCCGGCGGAGGACGTTGGCAAGCGTGTCTTTGGCGCACTTCGGCACCTGTCGCTGCCGGATGACCTCTTCGATCAGCCCGACCCGCAACAAGCATCCATTGATGCCGGTGAACATACGGACGCGACTGGCATCTGGCGGGAAAAGCAGGCCGGTGGCAAATCGTGAGGCTGCTGCTCGACAGCCACGTTCTGTACTGGTGGATGATCGGCAGTGCCCGGTTGCCGCGCCCGACCCGTGCCCTGGTCGAAGACAAGGGCAATACCATATTCGTCAGCGCGGTCAGCTTTTACGAGATCGAATACAAGATTCACTTGCGCAGGCTGGATCTGCCACCACAGGAACTCCGTGCGGCGTTTGCAGTCAGTGGTATGCAAAGCCTTTCGATTACGGTTGAACATGCTGAATTGGCGGCCACGCTCAACTGGGACCACTGCGATCCGTGGGACCGGCTTCTGGCGGCCCAGGCTCGTCTCGAAGGCTGTGCTTTCCTGTCGGCCGACGGCATCTTTGACGATTTGGATCTGGATCTGATCTGGGAAAAATGAAGAAGCATGATATCTTCCGGCCACGATTTCCGACTGTTTCAGGCCATGCGCCATGATCGGGAAATGCTACGGGGATGTCGACAATGTTGGCGGGCCAACTCCCTTGATGTCTGCATCCGAACGCTGCCGTTTCGCCGGTGACTGGCAGCAGGAACGCGCCAGGGAGAAATGCAAAGCACACAGAGATTCTACTACGCCTTCTTCGACGTTTTCGTAGCGAAATGCCGAAGTGTCACGCGCTACGAGGCGCATGTCGCGAAGCTGTACAGTCACTCGGGCTTCATGGCCCTTTCCTGGTCTGGCGCGCAGGTCGTCGAGCAGAAAAGTGCCGGGTGTAACCTGAAGGTGCCTTCGAACAGGCTGAGGAGCAATTCAATGCACTGCCCGAGCGCAACCGCCTGCGCAACTTTCCGGTAAGCGATTTCCAGACCTTCGAACTTCACGATCCGGACGAGCGGCGGACAATCACATTCGCAATCGCGGACCTGCCACCGCAAGTGGAGGCGTTCGGCTCAATCCTTGGCGTTTAGCGCCGGACGTTTCGTGATCAGGATCTGGCGAACATGAAGTTTCGCCCAATACTCGTTGTGGCGACCATCTCGAATTCCGGGTCTGCATTCGCTGCATTGGGGTTTCTGGATTCCAGGATTGGAACTTTGTCTTCACGGCGCAGTTGAGCGCACGTACTATCCATGCATTATGCTTGACGTAATGCGGATTGATCCAGATTGGGTGTGTCGTATATGGTCGTCATGGATCGGAAAATGGTGTGATCGTCAGTTTCTCGGACAGGAAAACCGAGGCTTTCTATCGAGGTCAACGGATTGCAGCATTCTCCGGCTTTGCCCGGACTGCATCCCGCAAGCTGGACCAGCTTGATTCAGCTGTCAGTTTGAGGGACCTAGCGCGGCCTGGTAACCGACTCGAAGCACTTAGGGGCAAGCGCAAGGGGCAGTGGAGCATCCGTATCAATGACCAGTGGCGGATCTGTTTCAAGTGGCCCGACCAAGTCAGCGGACCAACCGAAGTGGAAATCGTGGACTACCATTGAGAGGAGGAATTAGCCTGCGCGATCCCATTCATCCAAGCGAGACGTTGCGCGAAGATCCCCAC
>JAPOVX010000331.1 GCA_026707935.1 Paracoccaceae bacterium | reverse complement strand
TGACAAAACGAACACCATCCGCATGACCGACCACCTCACGGAACATCGCTTGTCAGCAGTCTTTCGGCGCAACCGTCGCGAGATTTGCTGGTCGCGGCCTATCAGGCGATTATGCGCGAATTGTGGCGCACGATCTCCAACGGGTTCGAACATGTTGCATCGAAACGAGTTGTCACAGGGGCGGAGATTGGCGATGCAAACGTAACCTGCATCCGTTGGGAGGTGGGGACGTAGGGTTGAGAGGAACGGTAGACCGTCACAAGGGCTGATCCTCTCACCCCACTCCGGTGCCCACATTCAAATTCTCGACATCTCCTGACCTCAAAGTCCTTCCCGGCATCATGCATGAACGTCGCAACCCGCCGAATCTTCCCGTTGAAGCGGAGCATCGAGTGCGGCGAGAACAGCCCGTGCGCAGTAGACCCGATTACGTCTCGACCCCTCCGACAGCGAGACGATACCGGCCTCTTCAAGCCGGTCCACGGCGCGCCGTGCGGTGGTATAGGCAACGCCCGGGGTCTTGCCGATTTCACCGACATTCCAGAACAGGTTCCCGACGAAAAGGCTTAAGACCTCCTCCAGCCGCGGGGACAGTGTTTCGCCGAAGTCCGCGCGCGACCAGGGCTGCGGCAAGCTCGCCAATTCATCCGATAGGCAGCGGAAGCGGCGCAGGGAGGAACGCCCGGTAACCGCCGGTACAACTGATCGTACGGCCATGAGGAAGGCGATTCATGTCGGATCTGGGCATGACGCAATGCTCTGCTCTAATTTCCGAAACGAAAACAGGTTGTCCAGTTATTGGCGAAATCGAGTGATTTTGAAAACAACGAACAGGGCCCGGCCACCGTCCAGTCTACCGCTGACCCGGCGGCTCGCCAATTCTTACCCGTTCGGAGCCCGTAAGACATACCCTGACAAAAATACCGAAACATCGGTTTTGGCTATCTGATCACACGACCGACGCGAGATTTCGTAATCGCGGCCTATCGAGACGTGACGTGCGAAAAGTGGAGCAAGGCCCCCAGCAGGTTCGAACTTGATGCAGCGGAGCTTGTTGTCACAGGGGCGGAGGCTGGGTGACGCAGATGCCACCAGTGCCCGTTTGGAGGCGTTGAAACCCGTCGTCGCGCTTCTCAACATCGCCGAGAGAGTTCCGATGGGCTTACGCGGCTTCCGTTTGATTTTGGCGCGGCTCCGCACCCAGGACGCTACGAACGCTGTACATATTGCCACCGCGGTCACAAACGGTTTGATTACCTGGTAAACTTGGATCTTCAAGAGTGTCGCCAAAGCCGTTGTGCGCTCGGGGATCGAACAGGTATGCCGACAGGCTGTTCACGAGCCGCCAGTGATTTGTACATCTGACGAATTTATGGAGTCCGACTAAGCAGACAAAAACAACTTGACCCAACACCTACCGAAGTCCGCACTATCCGGGACGAACGCGCTGCTCGTCTCAACAATGACATGGGAAGGATGTTTCAAGAGCTCTTGACCAGGCAGAAGGCTTCCGAAGTGCAAGTATGTCTGCTATCCCACTCGGCTATCGTCGACCGATTTGGACAATCCTCAGAACAGAAAGAGGAAAAGGCACGCGGACAAAACCGAAACGTCCGGTTCGACCGGTTTTCAATTTCTTACGAACAAGGGCCGCCACCATCCCCGAACCAAGGTTGGATCGAGAGCACCGAACAACTCGCTATCCAGCGCAAAAGGAATATCGCCGCGAACATGGACCGCACCATTCACTACTCTCACCACCCGCTTTATCACAGGGCGACTATTCGGAATGGCCGAATGGCATAGCGCGGGGTCGAAGCGGACCCCTTGAGGCAGAGGAGGCAGACAGAATGTCACATATTCTGCATTTGCAGGATCTACTGCAATGTAGAAACCAACCGGCACACTACCACCGGTATTGAGCACCACCTGATCTCGGAACATGGCCGCAACAGCCAAAACTATTAAAAGGGCCGCTACCGCTGAAATTCGTTTGTTGATTACTGACAAAAGTGCGGGACTCAGGCGGTTTGACGAGGTTTCTCGACGCACTGCGGCGGGTCGAGTACCATTCTCCACGCATCGTTCGTGCCCTTGCCGCTAGCCTGAATTACCAAATCTGATGATGCCATGACATTCTGGCGGGCCGTTGGT
>JAPOVX010000146.1 GCA_026707935.1 Paracoccaceae bacterium | reverse complement strand
CGAGCGGTGCACCACCAACCCGACCCTGAAGACCGTCCATGCCATCGCCCTGGCATTGGACGTCGAGCCGATGGTCCTGCTCAACCGGCACCTGTACAAAAGCAAGACGATCGACAAGCAGATCGCGTCCGTCGAGGACCAGGACGAGCATCCAGACCCCGCAGCATGAACCCGTTTCTCTTCGGAGATGGACCGCAAGGTCACCACGGACTTCAATGCAGCTCGCGGCAGGCGCTGCCGGCGGATGCCGCACCACCAGTGTTAACTTGAATGTTGAATGACATCGGTTGATGCGTCCGCTACCGGTCCATCTCCATGGTTCCGGGGAACGGCACGACATGACCGGGGACTGGAACTTGCGGGCGACGTTCCTTCCTGACCAGCAGGGAAACCGCCCGTTTCAAGAGGTGGGACAGGCACGACATCGTGCTCCAGTGGCGCGATGTGGCGGGCACCGGGCTGGATCTCACCGGCGGAGTCCTGAATTTCTCCAACCGCGGAGCGACCCCCGATCCCAGCGATGAAGACGGCCATGACAGGACGCTCGATTCCGATCCGGGGTGGACCTTTTTCCTCAACGCCACGATGAGGTGGTACGCTGGCGTCGTGTCTGCCATGTGACCCTGTTGTCAGTTCTTGCGTTCGTTCCGTCGTCGTTCCGGACGCTCTCCCGGACGCATGCGGATGTTTTGGGATCAGCGCCGGTTGCACGGGAATGTCGTGAAAGCCGTGTTGGTTGGCGCGAAAGGGCCGTTCATCGAGGCGCCGTTTCAGAGGGTGGGCGAATGGAAGACATCTGACGCGCGCAACCCGTCGTCGATCGCCACCCCGGAGACGGCACCGCCAGTCCGAAAAGGGTCTTCAGCGACAGCTCCGGGAATTCGCCTGATTTTCCTTGCGACATCCCCGGACTCTCAAGGTCCTCCTCGATGGCGGCCCATTCCGTCGCGCTGCGCGCCACGCGCGCAGGACGGGGACCAACCGAACCGTTCTGATCACTGGACACGACAAACGCTCCTTTCATTGATGAATGACCGGAATGACCCCGATGCACCCTCCGCACCGCCAACCGAATTTTCGAACGCCGCCGTTTGTCCGGTTACTCTGAACGGGCGCGACAACAAAAGCAGGGGCAACGGGCGCCCGCCCGAAAACACGGCAGAGGCTCGCGGGTCACCGTCCTACGCTCGCGGCAGTTTCCGGCAGTAGGTCCTGAACTTCTTCTCGAGGTGCAGGTCATCGGCCGGAATGTTGTGCTTTGCCATGAACCGGCGGAAAAGGTCGGTGACCTGGCAGGCATCGCGGTTGGTTTCCTGGAGCATAACCCGGTACCATGGCGTGTAACGCAGGCTGCCTTTCTCGGGAAACGGCCCGAGATCCGAACTGGCGGAACGGGTCCCGGTTCCGATACGCTCAAACGTGCCGACGCGATTTGGCATCTCGGCCGAGCCGGCGGATGTGGCCCTGGCCTTCGGTTGCCACGCGCCATCCTTCGGTTGCAGGCCCTTCTTTTCGTTGGCCCAGATCGCGTAAATCGATCGGTCGAGATGGAGGGTGCCCGCCGAAAACCGTTGTGTCAGATCGCGGAGAAGACCGCCCGGCGAGTGCACCGGATGGGTCGGATGAAACCGATTCCGGTCGATGACGGCCACGACCAGGGCAGCGAGGGCCCCTCCCATGACCCTGACGGCCTCATCCCAGGCAGAGAGGTTGATCCCCAGAATGCCATGAAAGGCCGCAGCGGCGAGATAAAGCCGGGTATAGGCAGGCAACTCCGGATCCTCGGCCTCGAAAAACGCCCGAAGTTCGAGGGACAGCAAGTCCTGAATCGCCTGATCCGACAGGTTGAGCTGGAGAGCTGACTGCGAGGGCGGTGAACCCGGTTCAGCAGGCTCCGGATCAGTCTCATGGTCAGGTGCGGCAACAGCAATGGACGGATTGCGGGCTGTTTTTTCGTTGGTGCTGACCGTATGGTCTACATTTACAATTTTGGTGGAGTCAGTTGTATATGTATTTTGAGATTGGCAGGAATCTTCGCCTGCGCCGGAAATTTTATTGGCATTTACGTCGATGCTACGCATTGTGTCGCTGTTTTCCAGAGCTTCGGACAGCACCTTCAGCATGATTTGCACATTGGCCAGAGCATCACCAAACAGAGCGCGGGATCGTGCCGCCCTGCGACGGTCTGTCGGGGGGAGCGAAGCCTGTAAGGCGCGCGCCTCGTCGACGAGGCGGGGATCCGTGTCCTGTTGTTCGAGACGGATGATCAGGGTCTTGAGCGCACCACGTGCCTGTTGGAGGCCCGCACGTTCCTCCTCCACCTTGGCGTTTCGCCGCCGGTCTTCCTCGACCAGGTCGGCGAAATAGGCGTAGTTCCGGATCGCGGGCGCAAAGCAAAGTCCGAAGACCCTGACCGGGTCGCCGTCCTGGCCCCTGCGTATGCCGCGTTCACCGTTATCGGGCGTGAGCCGGATCAATGCGCCGTACTGGGTCAGTTCGGCTTCATGGTTGTACACCTGGCGCGGCGTAATGCCGAGGTCGGCCGCCACGCGCCACTGTCGTCGGAAGTTGACGGGAGTTCCTTCGGCCGACGTCCAGTGGTCCCATATGGTCGAGGACGCCAAGGGAACAAAGGCCGCTGCCGCTGCCGGGCTGCATCCTGCCAGCTTCAGGCCTTCGGAAATCGTGGCCATGGCAGGATGGAACCCGATACCTTCGGGCAGGACGAAATGGGCAAGATCGTCGGGGTGAGGGGATACCGGAATCGCATCCTTAACCGCACCCTGACGCTGCACCTGGGATGCAGGTTGAGGGGTCATTGCAAAGCTCCTTTTTGAGGGGCTTTGCGGCGGACACACTCCACCGGATCACAAGAATCACTTTTTTTCTTGCGTTCTCCGGATCAACACGCTAAAGACGGAATTGGCATTTCTATTTTTTGCGGCGACCCGGCAGCCCCACTGTCGGGTTTCTGTGTTTTCGGGATCAGTTAATTCTTGGTTTTTGGCCTCCTGAATTGGGGCCGCGGATTGCGGCTACGAGTCCGGAGAATACCAACCGCAGGCAGCAGCCGCAACATATAGACCCGGCCGTCGAGAGTGTTGCAAAAAAACAAGTGAGCCTGTAGGCAAAATAATTTCGGCCAAAAGTCGGCAGATTCAATGGTGTAGCCGACAAACCGGAACCGGAGTCGGCAGAATCCGCCCGATTGCAGACATCCGGTCCCGGCCTCTTGCAAGGAGCGGCTGGCCGTGAATAATGGGGAAACATCTCCGCAAAAGCCATTCCGAAGTACTCATGAGACGCCCGAAAAAGCGAATCACCCCAAAAAGAATCAGTCACCATCTCCAGGCAAGCATCGCCCGAAACGTGCGCCATCACCGATTGCGCCGCCGCATGACGCTCGCCGAACTGGCCTACGAATCGGACCTGTCCTCGGAGACGATCCGGGCCATCGAGGCCGGGCAGGGCGATCCACGGGCCTCGACACTCGAGGCGCTGGCCGCGGTGATGCGCGTGGACATGCGGGAGTTGATCAACCGCGAATGGATGCATGACCAGGCAAACGCGGAAGAAAAGATCAGGTATCTCGGTACTGCCTGAACGGCCGACAGGAACCCGGACATGCGAAACAAACGGTTCGCCCGACAGCCGAAGACAGCCGCCGACAGCCTGATCAGGGCATTCGGCGAGAACGTCGTGCGCCACCGCAAACGCCGCCGCATGACCCAGGCCGACCTCGCCTACCTGTCGTACCTGCATCCGGCGGCCATCAGCGAAATCGAGCGGTGCACCACCAACCCGACCCTGAAGACCGTCCATGCCATCGCCCTGGCACTGGACGTCGAGCCGATGGTCCTGCTCAACCGGCACCTGTTCAAGAGCAAGACGATCGACAAACAAATCGCGTCCGTCGAGGACCAGGACGAGCATCCAGACCCCGCAACGGAGCACCAGCTCTCGGGGACCTGAGCGCCAGCCGCGCAACCGCGATTGAACCTCGTGGGGGGCGCAGGCGAGGTTTGCGTCCCGGACCTCTCGTGTCCGCCGCCCGGAGCCAATAACCGATTCGCCGCAATGCCGAATCGCACCAACGCGAGGCCGTTCCGGACCCGTGCCGGCTGTTGCCGGCAACCTGAGGCTCGCGAAGTCCGAATCCCGAAGTCTGCACCGGTTCGGATATGTTGCGCGCCTAGCGTTTACTTGTGTGACATCGGTCGATGCGCCCGCTGACGTTCCGTCTCCATCGCACCAGGGGGGCGGCTCGGCTTGAACGAGGATTGGGATTTACTGGTGGGGTTCCTTCCGGCCGGTTGGGAGGCGCTGGCGACGGAATCGGGTGCACTGAAGGGATTGCGTAAAGACAAGTCGCCGGAGAATCTCCTGCGCGTCCTCCTGCTTCATCTCGGCTCCGGTCACTCCCTGCGCGAAACCGTCGTCAGGGCGCGGAGCGCCGACCTCGCGGACCTGACGCCGGCCGCGTTGATGAAGCGCCGCGCCAAGGCCGGCCCGTGGCTTCACCGATTGTGCCGGGCGCTGTTCGCGGAACGGGGTCTTGCGACGCCCGGTTCCGCGGGGGGCGGGTTCGAGGTCCGCCTGGTGGATGCGGTGACGGTGAAAGAAACCGGAAGGACGGGTTCGCTGCGGCGGCTCCATTACAGCGTGCGCCTGCCCTCGCTCATCTGCGATCATTTCCGGGTAACGGCGACGGAGGGGCTGGGGACCGGCGCGTCTTTCCGGCAGTTCCCGGTCGCGTACGGTGACTACCTTATCGGAGGCCGTGGATACGCGACCGCTGCCGGCCTCGACCACGTGGCGCGCTCCAGTGGCCATTCCATGGTGCGCGTGAACTCCGGGTCGCTCGGTCTTGCCGGTCCAGATGGCCGGCGCTTCGATCTGCTCGAGTCCGTCGGCAGCCTGGACCGCCCTGGATTGGCCCGTTCCTGGGACGTGACGACGGTTGGCAACTGCTCCACTGCTCCGGTCTCGGGTCGGATCTGCGCGGCAAGGAAGTCCGAAACTGCGATCGCGATCGCCGAGGAGGCGTTGCGCCGGAAGGCATTCGGTAATGGCGAGGCCCCCAGGCCACATGCACTGGAGTTCGCCAAATACGTGATCGTGTTCACGACCTTCACGGAAAAGGCCGGCTTCACGCCAGAGGCGGTCCTGGACTGGTTCGGGGCGAGTTGGCAGGCAGAGCCGGTATTCAAGCGTTTCAAGTCGATCGCTCAATTGGGGCACCTTCCCAGGCGTGACGGCGAGAGTTCAAGGGCATGGCTGTATGGGAAATTGTTCGCGGCGCTGCTGAGCGAGAAACTGTCGGCACACGCGGGCGCCGTTTCCCCCTTGGGGTATGATTTCCGGTCGGGGCATGACCGCAGGCAGGCGGATTGAGGCCGAGTACGTGCGGACCGGGTCCGGCGAAGTATCGGGCCGCGGGATCCATTGCGGTATCGCCGGGCAGGCTGGCCGGAGGTAATCCGCAACTGCGCGGAGCCGCCGCTCGCAAACTGACAGATGCAAGGGATCTTTGCGATGCTTGCCGATACGGAGGCCACCCTGGAAACGCCAATCAAGTAAACACTGGAGGGGCTGTCGTATCGCGTTGGCAAGGACGATTGCTAATCGGATTGGGGCACTTGAAGCCCGCCGAAAATTGCGTTTTGCTTTTGGACTGTCGACTTCGAACAACGAAAATTCCAGAAAGAGAACCGATAATGAATCAAAATCTGCTGCCTCCCGATGGGCGCGACGACGACATGTGGACATCGGGCCAGGGAACCAACCACGATGACAGCAGGCATCATTACGCCAGGATCATCGCCTTCGCTTTCTTCAGATCATGGGAGAGACTTCCGCCCAGTGTGGCCAACATGCTGGCACAGGTCATCCCCGTCCTGATCAATCGCGCATCGCACGAGCCCCTTGTCATCGGGATCGAATTGCCCGGCAACGTGGCGCCGGAAACGGACACGGACCGGCGGAAGGATTTCGAGGCACTGGTCCGGACCGTCCGCAAACTGCATCGCGCGAAAGTCCGGTGCCTGTGGTGGGCGCCGAACGAGGATTACAGTCCGGAGCAGGTTTACCTGCGCCACACGGTAGACCTGGCCTGGACGACCGAGCTCCGGGCGAATCCGAGAGCCTGCCAGATTGTGCTGGTGTTCGGGGAGAACCTGCGGCCGGTGCTGTCGCTCCTGGCCCGGATGGCGGGTCTCGGCGACAAGATCATCACGAGTGACTTCGCCGGCACGGTCGTGGAGATCGCGGAACACGACGGCATCGAGGCGTACCTGCGCAAGAACCGCCGGTGATCCGGACCGGGGCGGGGCGAAGCCACGAGTTCCACGTGAACGGCTCCACCCTCGAAGGGCAGAGCCCGGGAAACGGTGACCACGGGCCACCTGCATTCGCCGGGGAGGAGGGTTCGGCCGCATCCGGGCGGCGAGCAATCGAAGGTCCACAGTTCGGTTGCCCGCCCCGCCAGACCGCGCCCGGTGCGCGCGTCGATGAACGGGATGGCGCTTATCGTGACCTTCAACGAGGCACTCGGGGAGTTGGACGCCGCTGTGCATAACGCCGAACCGCGTCATGGCCCGCGCGCCAGCCCTGATCACAAAGCGTCTTCCAGGTGGATTATAGCGTTTCCCGGTCCCGCTTCCTAAGGTCCTTCCTGGTTCCCAGCAGATCCTCGAACTCACCGATTTGCCCATCCGGCTTCGGAAAGGGCTGCGCCTCACCGCGGTCGCAGCGATGCTCCGTCGCCTCGCCACGGACCGACTTGCGCACGTCGTTCCGGACCGACGCCAGCTCCCGGGCCACCGACCAGATCGACCGGCCCTAGAGCAGGCACTTCAGATGAACCTTCGCATTCGTCTCCGCAACCAGCATACTCTGATGCTTCCGCAAAACGGCAAAACGGTTACATGACACTCCGATTTTTTCCGAGAGGGTGGGCCAATTTCTGACGCCGATCCTCGTCCGGGATTGTGGGACGAGTCTCACTGTGGCGGTTCGATGACGGTTGTGCGCTCCTCGTAGCATTCGCGGCTGTGTCAGAATTTCAGCCCGGTGGGTGCCGGGGTGCCGGATTTCGGTGGCCGCCGGGTGCGGCGCTGGTGCTGGTGGTTGACCCGGCGCGTCCCCCACGCATCGACGTTCGGCGGGTGGCGACCACAATTGGCTTAACTAAGTCGGAGGGGCAGGGGGCGGTGTTTGCTGTAGTCTCGCCTTTTTCAACCCGCTTTCCCGTCTTCCCGTTTCTGGCTTCACTCCGCCATTGCGCGCGCGACTAGTCCCATATGGGACTAGTTTTCATAATGATATCAGCCGGTTATGGTGCGGTGATTCGGTCGGGAGTCGATCGGGATGTTGGGGGGTGTTGGCCTGAACGGCGCCGGATTTGGGAGTGGGACGATGGCGTTGATCCTTTTCGAGAATTCCGTTCTCGAAGATGTTCTTACGATGAATGACCTGGTGAATAACAAGAGATGCGAGAGCCGTCCCGGCGACACGCTCTGGCACTACCACATCGGCGCCGCGCGGCCGACGGCCGGGACTGATCTGACAGCCGCCGACAGGGAGCGCCAATCCCGTCCGATCGCCGCGGATTCTGCCGGGCAGCGGGACCGTGTTCCTTCTTCCCAGGGTTTCCCGTCGCGCTTCGGCGTCGCGACGGCGGTGCTTTTAGTTTCGGCTATCCTCACGTTCGCACCCGGCAACAGGGCGCTGGCCCAGACCCCCGTGTGCGACAACGAGCCGGAAGAAGGCGAGAGGGTCGAGTGCGACAACACCGATGCGAACCCCATCGACATCAAACTGGACGGGGTCGATTTGGCGTCAACGGATGACGATGAATCGGCCGTTTACCTCCGCAAGGGTTTCGGAGGGAGTGGCGACATTGATCTCTCGATCGTCGGAAGTTCGATCAAAAACACAGCATCGAGCGAGGAACACCTCATTTATGTCCGGCACGACGGCTCCGGGGACATCAGCGTCGGGGTCCGCGACAGTTCGATCACAAATTTGGGCGAACAATATGGCATCAGAATCTGGACGGTCACGCCTACAGCCACCGGCGCTGTCGACATTCAGCTTGACGGCGCAAGGATGTCCACTGATGGTGACGACAACATCCAGGTCCAGCAAAACCGTTCCGGAGACGTCCGTATCCGAGCTCGCAACAGCGTATTTTCGGGGACAGGCGATAACGGCCGCGCTATGCTCGCCGATGCAAGTCGCGACGGCGCTATCGAAATCTCGGTCTCCGGCGGCTCGATCCAGACCGAGGGTGACCGTGCAGGCGGCATTGTCGCATTTAAATCCGGATCCGGCGCCACCGCCTCCGCCGACGCTATCAAGGTCACGGTCGACGGCGTCACCATAAAGACCACGGGCGGGTATCGGGACCTGTCGTTCAACCCGCAACTCTCCCGGACCGTTTACGGGTCACACGGTATTGCCGCCGAACACCGGGGCTCGGGCACCGTCGATGTCTCGGTCCGGGGCGGGTCGATCGACGTATCCGGTGCGGGTTCGCACGGAATCGCGCTCGGCGGGATCTCGGGGAACGGACAGACCCTTTACGCCACGAGCGCCCGGGACGACGATGGCTACCGCAGGCAGACCGTGACAGTGGACGGCCCGGTGCGCGGAGGCTCAGGCAACGGCGCGGGGGTTTATCTCGCTGGCGGCGGCCGGGTGATCGTCGGTCCGAACGGAAGCGTCGGTGCGACGTCCGGGACAGCGATCCGGGCTGCCAGCCGAACGGGCCAGGCGGCGGTCGACGATCCCAAACTGCATGTCGATCTGCGGACCGGCGGCCGGCGAATTGCGGACCTGCTGAGCGGCAATATCGTCAATGAAGGCGGCGCGTCCTACACCACCGTGGTGGTCAACGGCAAGGTCCTCATGGACGGGGGAACGGTCGCCGACGACGTCCGGGTCCCGAACGGCTTGCGCGATGTGGCGCTCCGCGCCGGCGCGTCCGGAGCCAGCCTTTTGGTGGGGGACTTCGTGGAACCGTTTGCCCCGCGGGCGGCGGTCTACGAGGCGCTGCCGGGCTTTATGCTGCGGCTGGACGAGGCCGTCGGCGCGAGTAACGCAGGTCGGCTGCGGACGCCGGATTCGCCGCTGTGGCTGCGGGTCGCCGGCGGGCTGGGCTCCTACCGGCCCGGGAATGCCACGGTGGGCGCGCGCTACCGCTTTGCCCGCTACGGTGCGGAGGCCGGCACGGATTTCCGGCTACGAGACGATCTCACCGGGTGGGCCGGGGTGCGCCTGGTCTCAGGCTCGGCGAAGGTCTCGGCGGCGACCGGCGGCGGCCGCATTTCCGCCGCCGGCTACGGCCTGATCGGCGGCCTGGACTGGCAGGGCGGCGATCGCTTCTATGCCGCTGGCCGCGTCTCGCTTTCCCGTTACACCGCGGACCTCTCGTCGGTCCGGGGCAACCTCAAGAAGGGCGCGGCGGCCCAGGCCTATGCGCTCGACCTGGAGGGCGGCCGGCATTACGACCTGGACGAGAAGACGACGCTCACCGCGCGGGCCTGGCTGCGCAGTTCCCGCTTGTCGTCGGGCCGGTTCCAGGATGCGGATGGATTGTGGCTCTCGATCGGCGGTTCGCGCCAGTTCCGTGCCGGTGCTGGCGTTGCCACCGAGACCAGGCTTACGGAGAACGGCGGCGCCGACCGACAGGGGGACGGGATGGCGCTGCACGGTTCGCTGGGCGTGGAGCGAACCCTGGACGGCAAAACCGCCATATCGGTCTCCGGCGAACAACTCGAATCGAAGGCGAAGCGAGCCCGGCTCAGCCTCGGCGGGGGCGGTGTCTGGCGATGGGGTGACACTGCGTTGCGCGGCACGCTCGCCGCGAACGGCTTCTCGGGCGATACGGCCTACACTGCCCACATCGATCTCACCTACCGGTTTTGAGATGCGGCCCAACGAAAGCCAGCGGCGTCCGGTTGGTTGCCCGTTAGCGCGGGGATCTTCTCAAAAGCCGCGAAGATTGTTGTGGGGACCGACCCTGCACTCTCTGCCGTAGCCGATACTCTCATTGAGGAGGAAGATTATGTATCTTCGCACGATAACGGCATTGGCGGCATCCATCATTCTTGCAGGTTGCGGCGGGGGAGGCGGCAACGCACCCTCCGCTCCGCCATACGGTCAACGGCCACCAATCTGGTGTCGAGCCCCCGTACTTCGTTCGGCAGCGTTTTCGCGACAACCAACCAAAGCGTAAGCGGGATCGATACGGAATTTCGCAACGGTCGTGTCACGACGACAATCAATCGTCGCGGAGCCTCCGACATAACTCTAGACACGGCGAACAGTTTCAACGATTTCGGAAGAAGCGCGTCCATTACAGGCCTTCCGGGAAGATCGGGGCGTACTCGTTATGTGTTCAGCCACACGGCGTCCACGGCTACTGCTGGCTTGATAGCCGTCGATTGGTCCAACTCAAACCCAGACGACTATCTGTCAGGCGGATACTGGATGCATGCACTGGCGGGCATGCCGATCACCGATCACCTTCGAAGTCGGCGCATTTGTGGATGGCCCTGAGCTAAATCTGTCCAGACCGCCTGACATGCCCTTGGCTGGAACCGCATCATATCGCGGAACGGGCAGCCGGGACGTATACCGCAGAAAATGGATCAGATGCAGGTTCACTCCGTGGAGCCGCGGAGGTCGGCGAGTTCGAGGGAATTGCCGCTCTCCATGCCGACTTCGGATCCGGCACAATCACAGGGCGTGTTGGATGCGCAACTCCTGCCAGGGTCGTTGGTGTCTACTTCGATCCATCAGGAAGTGCCCGGTCGTTCGACACGACGACGACCTACAAGGTGCGGTTAGGTCAGGTGTCGTTCGACAGGACACGCGGCACCTTCCAGGGATCAAACGTACATATTACTGGAGGACAGCTCCCCGTCACCAGATCAAGTGGGACCTGGGCCGGGCAATTCTCCAACCAGCAAAGTGGCGGAGATCCGCGCCTCGTTGCCGGTACGATAGCCGGTCAGGGTACGACGGCCGGTGGCAGTAGCGCCGCTTTTATCGGTGCTTTTGGAGCCGGAAAGCAGTGAGGACGCACGCCCCACCGGTTGCCGCGGGCGGGGCCACTTCTGCATGATTTTGCGCCCAGAGTTTTTCTTGACCATTCGCTGACTTTTCCACATCCGATTGCAGGTAACAAGTTCTGCCGTTTTGGAACTGGCTATTGGCAGAAAGCAAACGGGTAAATTCATGGACAACGACCGAAGACAATCTCAACGGCAGTGTTGACCTACTTGCCCAGGCAATGCGAGCGGCCTCCTGCGAAGCTGTTGAAAAGGCAGTTGACCCTCTGACCACTGAGTTCAAAGCGCTGCACTCTGAAGTGCATGTTATGGGCGATCCACCAAATGCCTGGATTGATACGCCCAACGAAAACATGCAGGCGCAGTTTGCACGGCAACGCAAGGATGTCATTGAAGGTATTGCGGCCAATCACGAGGAGCGGAGGCCAACGAAGTGATATCGCCAGCCTCACGGCGATCGGTTGTGGGGTCACTTTTCCTATCGATATTGGCTCCCGAATCAAAATCGGTCCGTGAGCCGGTTGCCGGTTGTCACGGCCGCGAGGTGCTGCAACCGATCGATGGTACCAGCTTCACGGATGTTGTGCCGCCCTGAATTTTCGTTGACAAACCTCTGCGAGCGCCTGGCATTCGTATGGTAACAGGTTACGGTGAATCCTCGCCACATGTTTGACCGGAACGACCTGACGCCATTCGCGTGGGCGATGGAGCGGACGTACTCGGCAACCGAACGATCGACGACCTCGCGGTCAAATTCTGGCATGCCTTTGCTGGCCTTGGCTTCGTCGGAATCTGTAGAGATTGGCGCCTGCTTCCACGTCCCGCGAATGAGGTCTTGAAACGATGGGGCATCGGTGTGTTTCACGACCCGGAATGAAATTGCGTTCGTCTCTCGAACTCGAAGACCGGCCACGGCGTATTTCTCCGTGTTTCCGCGCCCGGTGCAGGCTTCCTTCAATGCCTTGCACGTGCCGCGGAAGTCGAATTCGTCGTCCTCAACCGGACCATGAATTTTTCCAGACCGAAATTTTCCCATGATTCATAAAGACGACGAAGCAAATTCCAGATATTTTTTTCACCTTCACGTCCCTGTTCAGCTTCATTCTGGACAAACTCTCGAGGCTGATAACGAACAGGTAGGTGGCGAGTACCTACTTGCGGAGCGGAAGCCTGGACTCCCCGATGTTCTTTCCCGCCCGACCGCTGACATTGGATCGGCCCAACGAACTTCAGTCCGATCGACGGTATGATCAGCTTCATTCCCGCAACCTCTGCCAACCGCGAAGCGTGCTTTCCCCATCCCGACGTTTGCCTTGACGACAGTAAAACCAACCCCGGCTGGCGGCAGGTTCAAAAAGGGCCCCGTGCGCAATATCTTCCTTTACACGATACGCATTCCGTGGGTTCGCTCGTCGCACGGGTTCGCAATGCCGGCCTCGGCACCCATGCCGAGATGCCGGAACGTAGCAAGGGATAGCGCGAACCCTACAACTTCGCCAAGTCTTGGAACTGCATTTCGAGCAGCCCGATGGGGCATTCCTGCTACAACACCGCACCCAAGCTGACGATGACTCAGAACGTATCCGAACCCGAAAGCGGCCGGGAAACCAGACGGGCTTCGCGATTTCAGCTTTGTGTCCTGCGCGTTCCGGGACGCCCGCAGGAACCAGGCGAAGTGATTCCGGAGGAGGTTTTGCAATTCATTGCTGACCAAATGCGCGAGAATCCGGATGACCTGTTGCCATTTGCAGCGCGAGAAGAAACCCGTCGGAAACGCCAGGGCGCCTCCGGAAGGATTTACGGTTACAGAATGTTCATGGAGTCAATAGGAAAGTTTGCGCACCGGATGGAGTCCTGAACCAGAACAAGCCGAAACAAACCCATTCATGCAAAGAACCTGTATGGCGTTACGTGGAGGAATGTCGCCGCAGGCAGATCATTCTGCCAAGTTTATCGCTGATCGAGAGCATTTGCGCGGACGCACGTGACGTGGCGGAGACCGTTCTCACATGCACATTGATTTCGGAAGTGTATCGACGGATGAACAGAGCGTTGATTTGTAGCACGGCGCATTGACGGCTGCCGAGCGAGAGCGGACCTTCGATGACAAGACAGGCAGTGTCAGAACCGAGCGTCCAGGTCTGATCGAGAGAGACTCATCTCGCCTCACGGAGGGAGCGTTCATTGGACAGTCCAGGGAATACGGCTGTGAAGATTGGCTCGATCACAAACAATGGGGTGAGCGTCAACTGCTTTCAACTTCCTGGTTCTGAGTTTCAGTAACAAATTGGCAGTGTTTATGGCTTTTGGCCGTAGTTTCGATGGGATGGCCGGTTGTTCCAAGTGAAGCACAACTCGCCATCGGCTTTTTTTTTGCCAAAGATTGTCGGGCAAGTCGACACTCGTCGACGTCATTCGCCACTTTTGCCGCCGTCGCCAGACCTGCCAGTGTGTCTCTGACCTTGATTGCCAGTTCATCGGCTATATCGATTGTCTTGGTGCGACGATGATGTCGGTAGTCCTTGACCTCGATCAGCCACGATACTTCGTCTTCAACGCAGAGGATGTCGATGCCCTTACAGCCACCTGCGATAAGTTGAAATTGGTTGCGATAGAAGGCCCAGTCATCATATTTGCTGGCGAGGCAACCAGCCGGAAAACCAAAGGCGAGAGGCCCTTCCATTATTGTTGTCATGATCCGGAATCCGCACTTGACATGAATCGGTCAATGAAACGGTCCGACTGATTCAGTTCTTCGTCCAGCAGGAGCAGCGGGGTGACGTCTCCGATTTCGTTGGCTTGGGACACCTCTACGCCATCTTCGTATCGGTGCAATGCGAAATAGTGTTGCTCAACCTGGGCAAATTCGAATTCGAGCAGGATTTCAAACTCCCGCAACAGAAACAGGCTGTGTGTTGCCACGAAGACCTGGACGCCTGCCTCACACATGCCGAGGATTGCCTTCGCGATTTCGCGAATGAGTCGAGGATTGAGATTGGCCTCAGGCTCGTCCCAAAACAGGCAACCCTTGTCCAGCAAGGAGCCGGTGGAGATCAGCCGCACAAGCATGGCGAGTTTACGCCAACCTTCTGCAACCAACGGCATTTCCATATTGCTTGCATTGAATGGCCTCAAATAGAAGCGGCCGTTAGTGTCCAGCACAACCCGTCCACCGAGCTGCTCCTCCAAAGGCCTTGTCAAAAGAGCAATGGTTGCCTCACGCGGTCCTCTCAGCGCTGGCGCGCCAAGCAGCAGGCAGGTGTCTCTCCAGGTTTCGTCGAATTCAAGGTGACGGGTCTCATAGAGCGGCACAAATCCTGGGTAGAGGGTTGGCAGTTCCCGGGTAGGAAGGAACACCGGCGCCTTGTCTTGCCATTCGGAGATCGTGCCATTCACGACGACTTCGGACTTGGCAAGCGAGGAAAACCCAAAGGAAAAGGATGCACTAGATTGCCTGAAATTCATTCTCACTTCACAACTGTTGCGTCCTCTCTGGCGGTGCACAAGGCGGCCAAGGCGATCTTCCGGGCGGAAGACACTGGAGAGTTTTTCAGCTATCCGTGTCTGCAATAGTGTCTTGGTCGGCGGCCCTGTACGTTTCTTGCCTTCTTCGGCGCTCATCGCCATGACAGCATATGGGAGCTTCAGAAGATGTGTCTTTCCCGTTCCGTTTGCGCCGACGATGACGTTGAGACCTTCGGCAAATTCCAGATCGATCTCTTTGAAGGCCGTGAAATCCCTGATCCCGAGAGACTTGAGCACAGGTTCTCCCTCCCTTGAGGCGCTCGGCTTTGGTATCATGTACCACGCCGGTCCCATTCTGTCCCAAACAATCAACTGGATCACATTTGTCGCCCACCTTCGAGCCCGCGCCCGAACTATAAGAGCTTGAATCATAATTCAATTTCCCGGTTTTTCCGTTTTGTTTCAATGGGATG